>JAPLNP010000596.1 GCA_026401055.1 Planctomycetia bacterium | reverse complement strand
GGACGCGGAAGGGGACAGGTCCATGTTTTCGGCCGACGCCCTTCCTGGAGAACACGTCCTCCCGCCGAAAAATGGACCAGTCCCCAGCCGCGCAACAAAAAACACCCGACGCGGTAGTCTCTACCACGCCGGGTGTGCGGCGATGCGGACTTGCACGCCGAGGGGGCGGCGGCAACGCAACGCTCGATACGCGCCCGTGGGGCTCGTCTACTTCTCAGTCGCCGGCGGCTTGGGCGGGCCGTCCTTCTTGGCTTCGTCCTTCTTCGCGTGGCCTTCCTTGGCGTGGTCTTTCTTGGCCTCGTCCTTCTTGGCGTCGTCTTTCTTGGGGTGATCTCCCTTAAACTCCTTCACCCGCTCCTGCCAGGCATTCTTCAACTCCTCGGGAGTCAGTTGCCCGTCGCCGTCGCTGTCGATCTTGCTGAAGTTCTGCTTCAGTCGCTCGGGCGCTTCCTCTCGGGAGAGTTTGCCGTCCTTGTTGGCGTCGGCCTTCTCGAACATCGCCTTGGCGTGCTCTTTGAACTTCTCGGCCATCTCGGCCCGGCGCTCGGGGCCCATGGCAAGACGCTCAGGCCCCATGGCAAAACGTCCCGGACCCATGGCGGGACCGCCCGGGCCCATGTGAGGTCCCATGCCGGGACGCGGGGGTCCCCATTCGGGACGTCCCATTCCGGGAAGGTGATGCCAAGCCTGGGGCGGGCCTTGTTGTGCCATCCTCGCGTGGAGTCGTTCCATGCCTTCGGTGAACTCCTCCAGGCTGAGTTCGCCGTTCTTGTCCCGATCCAGCCGCTGGAAGATCGCCTTCGCATCGGGCATCCTCGCGCCGGGACCCATCGGTGGCCGGCCGCCCCAACGCTCGCCGCGCTCGCCGCGATCGCCGTACCACTCGCCCCCGCCCCGCGGCGGCCCGGCCCAACGCTCGCCACGCTCGCCATGCTCGCCATGCTCGCCATGCTCGCGTCGTCCAACATCCGGCGGACCATCGGGACCACGATCGCCTCGCTCACCACGCCGGGCATCCGGCGGACCCTCGGGACCGCGCTCGCCGCGCTCGCGTCGTCCGGCATCCGGTGGGCCCTCGGGGCGTTGCTTCGCCGCTTCCACAAATTCTTCCAGCGTGACCTTCTCGTCCCCATTCTTGTCCGCCCGGGCCAAGATTTGGGTAAGCCGCTCCTTCAGCGGCTCGGGCACCTCGTCCAGCGTCAACTGGCCGTCATGGTTGGCGTCGAGCCGTTGGAAAAGCTGGGCCGGATCGCGCCGCGGCGGCCCTTCCTTCTTCTCTTTCTTTGCCTCTTCCGCCATCGCTACCGACGCAATGACGACGATTGCCAAGGCAACCGTCAGGATGGGGAGCAGCCGTCGCATCGTTCTCTCTCCTTAGACTGTGGGGAAAATGGGGTGTCTCGACCGGCATCGTTTGCCCGGGCTTCGGTCTTGAGGTCGATACCGACCGGCTGACCGTCTCACTTCCATAAACCGTCGAAACCGATGAGGGTTCCGCAAGAATCCTGGAAAAAGCGGCAACATCGATTCGCAGGCTCGACAATTCCGGAATCGACCAGCCGCAAATGCCCCGCACGTGGGGTTCCCGTCGATTCGATCTTGTCCAGCTTTCGGCGCCTGCCTATAATCCGGCGATTTCGTGGCGAACCCCGGCTACTGGAGATACGTATAGGTAGTTGTTCCCGATCCGACCCGGCCGACGGCTTGGTCGATCCACGTTTTCCTGGCACAATGGAACTATCCGTTGGAACTGCGACACGCGGCGTCGGCGGCCATGTTGCTTCCGATCGACAAGGTTCACCGAGAGCAGCCAGCGTGTGATGGCTTCGCAAGACGCGCGTGTGTTCCAACGGCCACGTCGTGCATGATTGGCAACACACGCAGCCTGACTCGGCATCGTCACAGGCGTCATAGGTCGTGAAGAGGCACGTTTTGATACCAACGGGGCGCGCGAGGATTGTGTGAATCCGGGCAAGCGGCCGGTCGATGAGACGGTTGGGCATCGCGGCGTGCAATGGATCGAGACGCGAAGCGTAAGGTAGAATAACGAGGGGTTGCCAAAGATCCGCATTCGCGGCGGCGCGCCTCGACTGACGTTATCCTTGGGAGAATCGAAGGATGCACATTTACGGCCCCACGTACTTGCACGGCCCGCAAGCGATCAGCCCGCCGCACTCCTCCAGGGTCTCTCAGCCCGCAGCGACGAATCCCGAGGCCCCGATCCAGGACGAACTGGACATCTCCGATGCCGGCCGCATGATCGACAAGGTCAACGAGGCGCCCGACATCCGGCAAGATCGGGTGAACTCGATCCGCGCGCAAATCGCCGCGGGCACGTACGAGACGGACGCGAAACTCGAAATCGCGCTGGATCGGCTGCTGGACGAAATCGGCTAAGGACCGACGGATCAATAACTGTCGCATTGTCGCCTTTCGCTCCGCGAAAGCGGCGTTCTTTCGCTCCAGCGAAAGGCGACACTCGTTTCCGCGCCAATCCTAACCGGCGCTGCCATGCCGAAAGACTACTCGCTGGGCTCCGTCGAGATCAAACTGTCGCCGCTGGAGCGATTCGCGCAATTCCTGCAATCCCGGGGCAAGCGAGTGACGCGGCAGCGGCGGCTGATCGTCGAACAGGTCTTCAGCCACCACGACCACTTCGACGCCGACGAGTTGATCGGCCACCTTCAGGACCTCATCGCCCAGCGCAAGCTCAGCCGCCCGACCGTCTACCGCACGCTGGCCGAGTTGACCGAGGCCGGCCTGATCCGCAAGATGACGCTCTCCGGCCGCGGCGTCTACGAGCACGAGTACGGCTACCCGCGCCACGATCACCTGCACTGCGAGATCTGCAACCGGCTTCTGGAGTTCCAAAGCGCCGAACTGGAGCATCTGGTCGCCGAAGTCGCCGCGGAGTACCGCTTCCACGTCACCGGCCACCGCATGTTCGTCACCGGCATCTGCGCCGAGTGCCGCCGCCGGCAGGGCATTGAGTAGAGGCGCTCAATACCACTGGTAGGCGTACTCGTGGAATCGCCGGAGGGCTTCTTCGCGCCGCTGGGGGTTCTGGTACGCGGTCCACTCGCCGCCGGCGATGGTCAGCCGGTCGAGTAGGTAGCGGTCGGCCATCTGCCGCGCGGTCCAACCGTCTTTCCGCGAGCGCTCGGCCCGCGTTTCGGCTTCGTCGAGTCGCGTGGCGAGCATCGCCAGCACGCCCTGGCGAATGATCTCGTCATCGCAGCGGACCAGCGGCAGCAACGTCGGCACGCCTTCGGCGCTGATCGGGTGGACGCTGATCTGAACCGACGGCGCCGGGTCGCCCGCGAGAATCCGACGCACGTTGTAACCGTGCGCGATGACGTCGACCGGCAAAATCGCGTACAGAAAGATCGTCAACGCCAGTGCCCAGAGCTGACGGCGCACGAGCCAGGTGAAATCGTGTTGCCGGTGGATCTTCCAGACCACCAGCAGGAAGCCCGCCACGACGCACGACATGCCGAGAATTCCGACGATCCGCATCCGCGTCATGCCGTTGAAGCCGATGTAGATGGCCAATCGGTGATACACGGCCACGGCCAGAAGCAGGTTCTCCAGGGACCAGATCCACGCCCAGCGTCGAAGCCGCGGCAGCCGGGGATCGTCGAGAACGCGGCCGCGGAAGATGAGCGAGAGCGTGAAGGTGGCCAGCGCCAACGCCACCGTCAGCCACGCCGCGCCCTCGTGCGCGTAGCCCGAGTAGTAAAACCCCTTCGGGAACTCGCGCCCCCACAGCGTCGCGAACTCGAAGACCAGGTAGACGGCGAACAGCACGATCACCGTGACAAGCGTGTTGCGAAACGGCCCATACAACGGCGCGGGCTCGGAAGTCGCCGGCGCCGGCCCTCGACGTGCGTCCTCGGCCGCTTCTTTCGGCAATATGCCGCCGATCACCGGCCGCAGTAGCCCGACGGAAATCCACAGCACCGCCGCCCATACGACTACCTCCAGCCAGGTCGGCGAGATATCGAGGATCCAATCCCGCAGCGTGTCGAGCATCGACCGGATGGTCTCGCCAAAGGCAGTCAGCAGGTCGGGGTTCGCCACAACGAACAACAGGCCGAACGCCACCAGCGCCACCAGTGGCAGCACGACGTCCAGGCCGATGCCCCGATTGGCCACCGGCCCCAACCGGTCGGACGAGCGGCGGTAGTGGACCAGGCCCTCGTAGCCGGCCAGGATCGACTGCGACGCGAAAACGCCCGTCTCGAGCACGTACGGACACAAGCCCGAAAGCGTCATCGCCAGCGCAACCAGCAGCCACGCCCCGCACCCGACCAGCAACCATGAACCGGACCAAAACATCCTCGCGGCGACGACGGCCAAGAGCACGCCGAGAAGCCAGAAGCCATCGGCCAGCCTCGGCCGCGGCGAACCCAGACATAGCAGCAGCGGCGCGACGGCAAAAAAGACGGCGTAACCGGCAAACCCATTAGCCATATATGGTGTTACCACTCTAGCCTTCCAAAGTACGATCACTCTGGGTTTCCCGAGGCGAAAGCCACGCTCGGCGGCTTGACTCGGACCACACAAAAAATGGTGGCCTCGGGTGCGTGGTAGCCCAATTGGGCATTCTTCTCTTCAACCACGCTGGTTGACTTCGTGGCCAACACTTCCGCCACGAACTTCGGGCATCGTCCGCCACCGTTGAGCAAGAGACCATCCGAGCCGTGGTCCAGGCGTATGCCGATGGGAAGGTCGAACTGCCGAAGCCGAAGAACATGGAGCGTGGCGGCGGACTTCGGAACGCTCCCGGTTTTGGGCAGACAACTTTTAATGTCCTTTCTCATCATGAGCTTTGATACGCTCGCGCTGTCACACGCAATCCTCGGACAAGTGCGCGATGATCTTCGTACGTTTTCAGTTTTGGACTTAGTGTTTTGGAACTGCCAACCCATATGTTATAATACATGAATAGAAAACTTAGGAGGTGGATGCATGAAGGCGTTTCTCACAATCCCGCAGGTTGCCGCAAAGCTAGGTGTCACTGTGCCAAGGGCACGCTACGCGATCGCACGCCTTGGAATTGATCCGCCTATCGCTGGACGGACGCGGCTCATTCCTGTTGACTGGGTTGCGTCCATCAAAGCCAAGCTGGGGGAAGACCGACGGCATATGAATGGGAAGCCCAAGAGCACCTTAGCTGGCGTGGCAGGCGATAGCGTCCGCCAGAAGGCCAAGCCGCGAACTAGGGAACGATTGACGTAGGACGTAGGGTGGCGCTTGCCGCACCCGCTGAGAATCTTGCTTCTAGCCCATTCTAGCAAGTGCCTCGCGGGGGCGGCGGGCGTTATGAGAGAGAAGAGAATCAAAGCCGATCCGGTCGCCGTTGAAACAATTCCCCGAAGCCAGCGGCGGTCGGTCGGCTGTTTAGACTGGACGTAACGACAATGAACTTTGACTTGCCAAAATTGAACCCGACTCAATACGCCGCGCCGCCAGCCCTTTGTCGGTCTCTGGCAAGTCACCTGGCAGGGGGCTGGCGGCATTTTACAAAGGTGATTTGCCGTGGTGAGTAGCGATAGAGTCAGGATGAGGTTGGGTGTGGAACCGTCGCCCAATGGGCGGAAGCGGGTAGGCATCGAGCCAGGCCGTGGGCGAATAACCCAGGACGGGCCTATATTCGCGCATGGCGAACAGGTAGGCGAGCTAGTACAGCCGTGGGTCAGTGGCCTTGCTGGGAGCAAGGCCCTCTTCAACAGATACCTTTTGCAGGAGGCCCTCGTTGCCTTGCTCTACTTTGATCCCGTTCACGGGCTCAAGGTTATGCAGACCGTTCCGGTGGATTGCTTCGATGGGCTCTTTCGCAGAGCAGCCGAGAAAGCGGTTGCCTACTGGAGCAACTATAGACAACCGCCGGGTGAGCACTCAATTGACCTTTTCAACGATCTTGAACGGGAAGACGAAGGCAAGAAGGATGCGGTCACACGACTCTGGAAAAGCATCCAGGAAAGTAAGGCCGGACTCAACCCGCAATTCGTACTTGAACAGGTAGGCAAGCTATTTCGTGATAGCGCAATCCGCGACGCAATTACGCGGTCTTCCGAGTTGGTGAGTCAGGGCAAACTAGACGAGTCCGAAGCTGCCATACGAAAAGCCTTGGACGGATCGGGTAGCACTACCGCGTTTGACTTTGAGGAAATGACACTATCGGAGCTAGCGGCAGCCGATCTCAGTGTTGAGTATCTCATCGAAGACATGCTTGTGGCCCAACAGCCGATCCTCATGGTCGGTCCGATGAAGTCGCTAAAGACTTCAATGATGCTGGACTTGTGCTTGTCGCTAGCCACGGGGACTTACTTCCTTGGCCAGTTCAATGTGACGAGGAAGACCAACGTACTGGTAATCTCGGGTGAATCCGGCAAGGCTGTTTTACTCGATACCCTGAAACGAATCGCACGACCGCGTAGGATCGACCTAGCCAAGGTTGACAACCTGATTATATCCGACCGGCTGCCACAGCTATCAAACCCGACGCACCTACAGGCGTTGCGGCAACAAATCGAGAAACACAAGCCCGAGGTGCTAGCCATTGATCCAGCGTACCTAGCGCTGGACGGAACCGATGCCGCCAACCTGATGATCTTCGGACAGCAGATAAGGGCCGTATCCCAATTGTGTCAGGAGCTTGGCGTAGCCCTGCTGCTGTGCCACCACGCGAAGAAGGCATCCGGGGCGGACTACCGGCCCATCAACCTGACTGACGCATCATGGGCGGGCTTTGGCGAGCATTGCAGACAGTGGTTTCTCATCAACCACAGAGAGAAGTGGGACGCGGACACGGGGACCGCTCGGCTGTGGCTAGGTGTAGGTGGATCGGCTGGCCACGGCGGCTTGTATGCGGTTGATATTGAAGAGGGTCTTCGTAAAGACCCCAAGGGAAGACGCTGGGTTGTTTCGGTCACCACGGCTACAGAAGCCCAGGATGAGGCATCCGACCGCCGCATTGATCGGAAGCTAGCTAACGCTGAGCGGGCGGTCATCCGAGCAATGACAGTGCTAGAAGAAAAGAACCCAGCGGGATACCCCAAGTCGCGTATAGAACGCAGGTCGTCCATAAAAGGTGTGGAACTAGAGGATATGCTGAACGCCCTCAAAGACGATGGGCAAGTCGAAGCTGTCCAAATTAAATGGGGTACTCGCAAGAAGACCCACCAAGGATGGAGGCTAGCCCGCAAGGATAATCAACGATAAATGGACCATCAACACCTAAAGCACTAAAACACTAGTGCTTTAGCACTAGGCTAGTGGTGTTGATGGTAGGAAACCGACAGGACCATCAACACCACCACACTAGCCCCTTAGGGCTAGTCCCTAAACAAGCGAATAGCGATGTTTGGTTTCCCGGATAATCTGTGTAGCGGGCGTGGCGCAGCCGGACCGCTTGGCCCCGGGCGGCGTCTTGGGGGGCGTTGGGTTGTGGGGTGCTTCATCTCGGGCTTCGGT
>JAPLNP010000204.1 GCA_026401055.1 Planctomycetia bacterium | reverse complement strand
GACCACGCCCGGCTCCGCCGCCAGATGCTGCAGCGGTACGGGACGGTGTTGGAGTTGGGGGACGTGGGGTAGCCCGGAGGCGCGATTCTGGCCGGAGCCCCTCTTTTCATGAGAAGATAGCCAAGTGACCCCAACGGGACTCGAACCCGTGTTACCGGCGTGAAAGGCCGGTGTCCTGGACCGCTAGACGATGGGGCCGGTGGCCCGACAGGCGTCGGGCGCGAAGTGTTGGTATACCGCCGCCGGAGGCTTCCCGTCAAGGGGCGTCACGATTTGGGCAGCGAAGCGGGGGCTGCCACCGTGAAAAGGGTCGAACCGGACGGAGATAGCGGACACCTGGGCGGGGAGAACAAACCGCTATCGTCCTTAATCCCGATAGAGGATGAGGAGAATTCTCACGACTCGTCAGCCGGCTCCACCGTGTCGGCCTTCGCCGGAGCCTGCTTGGCGGTCGTGGCTTCATTGCGGCGGATCGCGTCGAAGACCTCGCGCCGGTGAACGGGCACCTCCTTTGGGGCCTCGACCCCAAGGCGCACCTTGTCCCCTCGAATCTCAACAACGACGATCGTGATGTCGTCGTTGATGACGATACTCTCGTTCTTCTTTCGGGATAGAACCAACATGCTTACGTTCCTTCGTCTCTCTCGCGTGATTCCTTGTCGGCAGGATCTTCCGCGAGCCCTGACCCCATGGTGAAACGGGTCCACTTTCCAAGATACTCCCGCAATGTGGCCATGTCAACCGACCTCAGTGGAAAACTTCGATATTCGCCCCGGTTCGAGGCTTCCGCCACGCACAACTCCTACGCCCGCCCCAAAACCACCCGCGGCGTCGACGCGGGCACATCCCCCCCGACCTCCGCACGGGGGTGATAAGTCCAAGTCGGCCAACCAATTATACCGTTCCGGCGAGCGCTGGGCTCACAAAAGGACATCGCATCGGGCCCCCGGGCTCACGGCCCCCTCAAACAGTGGGTATGGCGATCCGCTCTCCACGCCTCCCCGAACCAACATGCCCCCGGTATCGGTACGTCTCTCGTCGGTTTCGGGTTCATGGGCTCCCCGAGCAAGGAGGCTGCCGGGGGCGCTTCGCACTTCCCCGCCAAAGTGTCCCTCGACACAATGCCGGGGAGCCACAGCCAGCCGTATTGTGCATGGGACCACCTCGCCTATAATTCAGTGAAATTCCTCAACGGGCGGCATCGGAACCATCGGATCGAGAGAGGCATTGCGGTGGCGAGTTGGCTACGCAACATCGTGCGGGTCGTGGTAACGGTGGCCGGCGCCCTGGGCGTGACCCTACGCTCGTGGGTAAGGACGTATGGTCCCCGGCGACGAACTTTTACGGAACAGTTCGAGTATCCCGAATTGCCGCTGGTAGTGGCCGACCGCTACCGGGGCTTTCATCGCTACGACGCCTCCCTATGTGGGGGGTGCGGGGCCTGTGCGCGGGACTGCCCGGTCGACTGCATCTATATTGACCGGCACCGACGTGAAAGTGGGAAGGGCTTCCTGATCACGAGCTTCACGATTGATTACGCGAAGTGTATGTTCTGCGCCTTGTGTACGGAAGCGTGCCCCACGAAATGCCTCGTCATGGGGGCAACGCATGACTTGAGCTGTTACAGCCGTGATGGTTGCCTGGTGGACTTCGCGAGGATCCCCCCGGAAGTGGCTTGGGGTCGTGCAACGCTCAATCCGGCGGCGGTTGCGGAGTCAAAATTGATTACCAAGCCGATCTACTCCGGGCCAGGAGATTAGGGCCACCGGAATAAGGAGTTGAGGCGATGGCTGGACGTGGAGGTGCCCCGCGAAGGGTATTTACCCTCGAGCAGGCCAATGTCATGTTGCCGCTCGTGCGCGCGATCACGTCCGACTTGGCGTCCCTGTCGCGGGACGTGAGCGAACGCCGGCAGCGATTGTCGTTTCTTTTGGACGGTCGCGAACCCCCGGATGGATCAGACCCCTATCGGGAGGAGTTGGCGAGGATTGAGGAAGACCTTGCCCACGACTGCCGGCGACTGCGGGAGTATGCCGACGAGCTGACCACATTGGGGGTCAAGCCAAAGAGTGCGATCGAGGGGATAGTCGACTTCCCGGCAATGATGGACGGCCGGATGGTTTACCTGTGCTGGCAGTTGGGCGAGCCGAAAGTGCTCTTCTGGCATGAGGCGGGCGCCGGCTACGCTGGCCGGCGACGGCTGCCCACGACTCGCTTGGCGGCCGAGAGCGGATCGCGGTAGCGGTCGGACGTCTTGCAATTCTGTCGCGATGGCCTAGAATCATCCGTTTCGCGCCGGGCGAATGGCCGCCGGCGTGGGGTCCGTCGCCCAGAAAGACTCATGACCACGACATCGATCGTTGCCAACGTGACGCTCTTCCTCGTCACGGGCTTTGCATTCCTTTTCGCGGCACTGCTTCTGGGCCGGTTTTTGCGCGCCCGGGCGCCGACGCGCGAGAAGCTGGAGATCTACGAGTGCGGCGAGCCGGCGATCGGCTCCGGCCGGGTGCAGTTCGATCTGCGGTTCTATGTCGTCGCGCTCGTGTTTCTGATCCTCGACGTCGAAGCGGCGTTCTTCTTCCCCTGGGCAGTCGTGTTCGGAAACGTTACGCAGTTGATGGGCCGAACCGCGCCGGCGGTGGCTGCGAATTCGGACACGCCGGCGGCCCGGCTCAGCGCCGGCGCGGAGAAGCACCTTCGGGCGTTGGGCGTGGCCCGGCCGGAGTTGCCCGAGCCCGGCGCGAACGTGGCGACCCAGTGCCGGCGGATCGCCCACGACGCGCGGCGTTTGGCGCTGGCCGCCGTGGTCGACATCGCCGTGTTCTTCGGCGTCGTGATGGTCGGATTCGCTTACGTGTGGTATCGGGGTGATTTGGATTGGGTCCGCGCGGCAAGCCGTCAGCCGGCGGCCCGCCCGGCGCCGTAAGGCCGTTTTTCATGGACGCGAAAAGCATTCTTGACGAGATTGGCCGCGATCACGCGACGTGGATCGTCGGGAGCGATCTTGCGGCGATCGATCCGTGGATCGAGGTTGCTCCCGACGGGCTGCCCGAGGTGTGCCGCGTGCTTCGCGACTGGCCGGCCCTGCGGATGAACATGCTCCATTGTGTTACCGGCGTGGACTACTTCGAGCCGGACGAGAAGAAGGCGGCCAAAGTCGATTGGCAACCGCGCGTGGAGTTGATCTACCACCTGTCGAGTCTGGTCCACAAGCATCGGATCGTGTTGAAGGTCCGCTTGCCGCGGTGGAAGGGGGGCGTCGAGGGAGCACTGCCCGAGGTCCCCAGCGTCGCCGGAATCTGGTCGACGGCCGCGTGGCACGAGCGGGAGGTGTTCGATCTGATGGGCGTGCGTTTCACGGGCCATCCGGACCCGCGGCGGATCCTGTGTCCCGAGGACTGGCAGGGCCATCCGCTACGCAAGGATTACCAGCCGCCGAGCGAGTACCACGGAATCAGGGTGAAGTAGGCCGATGACGACCGAGCGCAACGAGCCCATGCTGGTCGAGCAGGACGTCCACACGGACGAGCTCTTGATCAACATGGGGCCACAGCACCCCAGCACGCACGGCGTATTGCGGCTGGTGTTGCGGACCGACGGCGAGGTCGTCTCCGAGGTCGTGCCGCACATCGGCTACCTGCACCGCTCGGCGGAAAAGATCGGCGAAAACGTCTCGGCGCGGCAATGGGTGCCCTACACCGATCGGCTCGACTACCTGGCCGCGATGAACATGAACCTCGGCTGGGCCATGACCGTCGAGAAGCTCCTTGGGCTCGAACTGCCCGAGCGGGCCAAGGCGGTTCGCGTCATTATGGCTGAGTTGGGGCGGATATCGAGTCACCTGGTGGCCGCGGGCACCTACGGGCTGGACCTGGGGTCGTTCACGCCGTTCCTCTATGCCTTTCGCGAGCGAGAGAAGATTCTCGACTTGTTCGAGGCCGCGTGCGGGGCCCGGCTGACGTGCAGCTACATCGTGCCCGGGGGCGTGACCGCCGACTTGCCGCCGGGTTGGCTGGAGCAGTGCGAGGCGTTTCTCGACCAGTTCATGCCGACGGTCGACGACTTGCACGCCGTCTTGACGAACAACGCGATTTTCATCCGTCGCACGGCCGCCGTCGGCGTGCTTTCGGCCGAGACGGCGATCGACTACGGCTGCACCGGCCCGGTGCTGCGCGGCAGCGGGGTCGATTGGGACCTGCGGCGCGACGGCGAGCCGCGTTACCGCGAGCTGTACGCGGGATACCGCTTCGACGTGATCGCCCCGGTTGACGGCCGCTATCCGAACGCCCAGAACTACCCCCCGGTGCCGCGAGAGGCGGTGGTCGGCGACAGTTGGCACCGCTACTACGTCCGGATGATCGAAGTGATTCAGTCGATGTCGCTGGTGCGTCAGGCGATCGAGCGCTATCGCCGGACGGACGGCCCGCCCGGAACGCCAATCAAGGTGGCCGAGCGGCTGCCCAAGGGCGAAGCGTATCTCGAGACCGAGGCTCCCAAGGGCCAGATGGGCTTCATGGTGATCGGCGACGGCACGAAGGTGCCCTGGCGCGTGCGGGCCAGAAGCAGTTGTTTTTCGAACCTGTCGGTCGCGCCGGTGTTGTGCCGCGGCGGTCTGGTGGCCGACGTGCCGGCGGTTATCGGTTCGTTGGATTTGGTGCTCGGGGAGATCGATCGGTGACTGTCGTTCATGGCTGAATTCCTTGCAGACTACCTGAGTCCTCCGTGGGTCGCCGAATTGGCGGCGGCGGGCGTGCACTGCGCGCTCTTGCTGGCGCTCGTGCTGACGGCGGCCGCGGCGTTCACCTGGGCGGAACGGAAGGTGTCGGGCAGGATCCAGGACCGGCTCGGGCCGACGCGGGTCGGCGGGCGCTTCGGGTGGCTCCAGTCGCCGGCCGACGGCCTGAAACTGCTGGCCAAGGAAGACCTCATGCCCAAGGACGCCGACGCGATGCTCTTCCGCCTCGCCCCGTACCTGAGCTTCTGCGCATCGTTCGCCGTGTTCGTCGCGCTGCCGCTGGGCGACAATTGGGTCTCGCTGCGGATGAGTACGGGCGTGTTCTTCTTCCTCGCGGTGGCCGGGCTGGAGGTGTTCGGCGTCATCCTCGGCGGATACGCCTCGTCGTCCAAGTGGTCGCTCTTCGGCGCGATGCGCGAGGCCGCCCAGGTGGTTAGCTACGAAGTGCCCCTGGCGATGTGCGTCGTCGTGCCCGTCATGGTCGCCGGGACCATGGACCTCGTCGCGATCGGCGAACACCAGTCGGGCTGGTTCGGCAACTGGCTGATCTTCCACGACCCCTTCACGCTGCTCACGTTCTTCGTCTACCTCACCTGCGCGGTCGCCAGCGTCAATCGGGCGCCGTTCGACCTGGCCGAGGCGGAAAGCGAACTGGTCGCCGGCTTCTTGACCGAGTACTCCGGCTTCCGCTGGAGCATCTTCTTCATGGCCGAATACGCCTCGATGCTGGCGGTGAGCATCCTGGCGTCGATCCTGTTCTTCGGCGGCGACAACGGGCCGATCCCCGTCGCCGGATGGCTCGGCTTGACGCACCGGACGGGCCCGCTGGCCGGCTACCTGGGCAACCTGCTGGGCATGGTGAACATCCTGACCAAAGGCACGCTGGGCGTGATCTTCATGATGTGGCTCCGCTGGACGCTGCCGCGACTGAGGATCGACCAGGTGTTGACCACCTGCCTGAAATACTGCATTCCGCTGGCGGCCGCGATGTTCGTCGGCGCGATGCTCTGGACGTTCGTCGAACGCGGAGGATTTAGCGGGGACTGGTCCATTTTTCGGTCAGAAAGCGATTTGCGCGAAGAAGCGTCGGCCGAAAACATGGACCTGTCCCCCTCGGTGGCCCACGAGCGCGGAGGATTGAGCCCATGATGCTTGACGCGATCAACTGGCATTCGTGCTTCTTCCTGTTGTTTGCGGCGATTGCCTGCTCCTTCGCCGTGGCCGTGGTCGTGTCGAGCAACGTCGTGCGGATGGCGTTCTATTTGATCGTGTCGCTGGCGTCCGTGGCGGCGTTGTTCTTCCTGGCCGGAGCGGAGTTCGTCGGCGCGATGCAGTTGATGATCTACGTCGGCGGCACGCTGGTCCTGCTGGCGTTCGGCGTCATGCTGACCGCGAGGGGACCCCTGGTGTCGATCCCGACCGGCGGCGGCCAGTGGATCCTGGCGACCATCGTCGGCGGCAGCCTGCTGGTCGTGCTCGTGCAAACGGCGCTGAGCGTCGGCGATTGGCGCGGTCCCACCACGCCGCAAGCCGCCGCCGAACAGCCGGCGAACGCGCCGCCGCTCGGGCTGGCCATGCTGGGCGTCCGCGCCGACCAACTCGACGAGTCTAACCCCAGGCGTCGCGAGGGCATGTCCGGCTACCTGCTCCCGTTCGAGATCGTTTCGGTACACTTATTGGTCGTCCTCGTCGGCGCGGCATACTTGGCCCGGGCAAAACGGTGAGGCGGTTGAAGGTTGAAGGTTGATGGTTGAAGGTTGAAGGTTGATGGTTCTGGGAAAAAGGAGAATCCCATGACGCAACGGAAGGGGAAATGGTGTATGGCTGCAGCCGTACTGGCACTCTTGCTCGCGTATGCGCGCGTAGGACTTGCCGGCGACGCTGAAGCGGCTTTTCAGCAGGGCGTCGAGGCATTCGGTCGCAAGAATTACGACGAGGCAATCAGCCATTTCAGCGAGGCGTTGCGTGCCGAGCCGGCCAACGCCACTGCGTACTGTTGGCGAGCACGCTCGGAATTCAACCTGGACAACTTTGAAAAGGGCTGCAAGGACATCGAGGAGGCCATACGGCTCGATCCCAAGCTGGGCGCGGCTTATCGATGCCGAGGAAAGTACTATCTCTCGCGCGGCCGTCATGCCGAGGCAAAGCTTGATTTTGACAGCGCCATCCGGTTGGGAGCCGCAGACAAGCATGTCTATAATGAGCGGGCCGGATGCCGTTTCTCGATGGGCCAGCGTGACGAGGCCCTTGCGGATTGGACCGAAGCGATCCGGCTAGACCCTCGATTCATTCTCGCGTACCAGAACCGGGGAGAAGTGTACTTTCGTACGGGCGATGTGCCCAAGGCGCTGGCCGACTTTTCGACGCTGGTGAAACTGGAGCCGACCTCGCATCGAGGATACGCGCGACGGAGCCGTGTGTTTCGCGAAATGGGCGAGTACGGCAAAGCCCTGGACGACGCCAACCGAGCGGTTGAACTCGGGCCGCGGGAAGTCGAAGCGTATGTGGCGCGTGTCGAACTGTTGATGCAAATGAATAAGAAGAACGCTGCGATTGCCGATCTTGAAACCGCCGTCCGCTTGGCCCCGGACCGCCCTGACCTTCGGTGGTCACTAGGCAATGCGTATGTTA
Organism: Planctomycetia bacterium; assembly: GCA_026401055.1. Taxonomy (GTDB): domain Bacteria; phylum Planctomycetota; class Planctomycetia; order Pirellulales; family Thermoguttaceae; genus JAPLNP01. The sequence goes on along the minus strand of JAPLNP010000204.1, from coordinate 10,339 downwards.
CCGCTGAACAGTTCGACCGGGCGTTGCTCCACGTGGAAGAGGCGGTGCGTATGCGTCCCGATTTAGCCAACGCGCCGTACAATCGCGCCATGTTGTACCTCGCCAAAGGTGAGTATGTGAAAGCTGGGCTCTCGCTGGAACAGGCAGTGAGCTTAAGCCCGAACGACCCGGGCGTCCGCAGCAACTTGGCATGGTTCTACATGAATTCCGGGAAGAACGAGGCCGCCATCAGACAATACAGTGAGGCAATTAAACTGAACGACCGGGACCATCTCGCCTACTACAATCGCGCGTTGGCGTATAGAGACCTGAAGCAGTGGGATTCTGCGATTTCTGATTTCACGCGCGCCGTCGCACTGTACGATCAGTTCTGTGACGCCTATCTGGAACGCGCGATCGTCTTCGAGGCAGTCGGCAAGCTCAAAAGTGCCCGTTCCGACCTCGACAAGGCTATCGAACTGGATCCGAAATGCCGAGGGGCCTACGAAGCACGCGCCCGCGTTTACCAGAAGCTCGGCGAATCGGAAAAAGCCGCCGCCGACACCGATCGGGCAAAAGAACTGGACCGTTGAAGGTTGATAACGCCCCCACATTGCATGTGGGGGTTACGCTGTGAAAACGGAAAGCAGAGGCGTGTGAGCGTAACCGACCCCGCCGACGCAATCGGGGGGCGTTTGTACACTCGGCTTTTTTGGGCTCTGATATGAACCTCTTGACCCAACCCGTCGGGCTTGCCCATTACTTGGTCGTTGGCGCGATCCTGTTCGTGGCCGGCGTGGTGTGCATGGCCACGAAGCGCAACGGAATCGGCGTCTTGATGGGCATTGAGTTGGTGCTCAACGGGGCGAACCTCAACTTCGTCGCCTTCGGCAGCCCCTCGCTGCGGGCAGACAGCCAGTATGCCATCGGTCTGGACGGCCACATGGCCGCGCTGTTCGTGATCGTCCTGGCCGCCGCCGAGGCCGCCGTCGCCCTGGCCATCGTCCTGAGCTTCTACCGCGATCATGCCACCGTCGACGTCGACGAGGCGGACGAGTTGGAAGGGTAGTTGTCGGTTGCCGGTTGTCGGTTGCCGGTTGTCGGTTGAAAGACGTGTGTTCTGTAGAGAACCTCCTAGCCGCGCGAGTATTTGCCTCCAATCCCTGACCCCTAATCCCCAATCCCTGCCCCCTGCCCCCTTTCATGAACCTCGCCACCACCTTGCCGCTTCTCCTCGGACTGGCCTGGCTGTTGCCGCTGGGGTCGTTCGCCGTGATCGTGCTGTTCGGGCCGAGGCTGGGCAGGCGCGGCGTGGGGGCGGGCTATCTGGCGACGCTGGCGATCCTGGCCGGATTCGTGCTCTCCGCCGTCGCGACGCTGGGCTGGTTGTCCGAGCATCCGATCGCGGCGGCCGGCCATGGCGAGGCCCACGCCGCCGAGTCGATCCCGCCGATCTGTGGCGAGTGGTACACGCTGGCCGAGTTCGGCTCGCTGCGGATCACGATCGGCTACTACATCGACTCGCTGACGCTTGTGATGTTCTCGATGGTCACGCTCGTGGCCAGTTGCATCCACGTCTACTCGTTCGGCTACATGCGCGAGGAACTCGGCACCGTGACCGATCCGATGGTCACGCTGGCCGATGGCCGGCCGCTCGAGCGCCGCGGGCGGTTCTGCCGCTTCTATCAGTACCTCTCGCTCTTCTCGTTCAGCATGTTGGGACTGGTCGTGGCCGGCAACATCGCGATGGTGTTCGTCTTCTGGGAGTTGGTCGGCATCTGCTCCTATCTGTTGATCGGGTTCTACATCGAGCGCAAGAGCGCCTCGGACGCGGCGAACAAGGCGTTCATCGTCAATCGCGTCGGCGATTTTGGGATGCTCGTCGGGCTGATGGTGATCTGGTCGACGCTGGGAACGTTTTCGTTCCCGGAGATTTTCGAGCAGGTGCGGCCGGCCGAGAATCATCACTCGCTGGTCGTGCCGGACGGGATGGTCCTGGCCGGCGTGAAGGCCGAGGTCGAGCGGATCGTGCTCGACGCGCCCGGCCCGACGGAGGCCAAGGCGGCGATTGCGGCGAACCTGCCCGATTGGCGCGAGCAGGGCCACGGGCGGTGGCTCTTGATCCTGGCGGGGCTGGGGATTTTCTGCGGATGCGTGGGCAAGAGCGCTCAATTTCCGCTGCACGTCTGGCTGCCCGACGCGATGGAAGGTCCCACGCCGGTCAGCGCCCTGATCCACGCGGCGACGATGGTGGCGGCCGGCGTGTACCTGATCGGACGGTTCTATCCGGTGTTCGCGCCCGAGGTGCTGGTCGTGATCGCCTGCGTCGGCGCGATCACGTTGTTCATGGCGGCGACGATCGCGATCACCGCGACCGACATCAAACGCGTGCTGGCCTATTCGACGGTGAGCCAGTTGGGCTACATGACGCTCAGCCTCGGCGTCGGCGGCTGGCTGGCCGGGCTGTTCCACCTGATTACTCATGCGTTTTTTAAGTCGCTGTTGTTCCTCTGCTCGGGCTCGGTGATCCACGCCTGCGGCACGAACGAGATGCCCGAGATGGGCGGGCTGCGCCGCAAAATGCCCTGGACGGCGTACACGATGCTGACCGGGGCGCTGGCGATTTCCGGGGCGGGAATCCCCTTGCTGTACGGCTTGAGCGGCTTTCACTCGAAGGACTCGATTCTCGCCCAGGCGTTCTCGTTCAAGCTGGAAAACCCGTCGCTCGGCGGCGTGTTCTTCTGGACGGCGGCGTCTGGGGCGGCGATCACGGCGTTTTACATGTTCCGGCTGTGGTACATGACGTTCGCCGGCCAACCGCGCAACGAGCACGTCGCCCGGCACGCCCACGAGTCGCCCTGGGTGATGCTCGGGCCGCTGGTGGTGCTGGCGTTTTTCGCCGTCGTAGCGGGCTGGACCCTCCCGGTGATCGGTTGGGGAGTGCCGACGGTGTTGGAGCAAGCCCGGCCCGCGGGAACGGCCTTGGGCGCCGCCGGCCGCCTCGTGACGGTCCCGGCGGAACACGTCTCGCACCTGCCGCCGTCGATTCACATCCCGGTTTCATTCATCGCGTTTCTTGCGGCGCTGGCCGGTTTTGTGCTGGCCACGGCGTTTTACGGGCTGCGGCGACTCGATCCGGAGGACGCCCGGCGGACGTTCGCCCCGATCGACTGGTTCCTGCGGCGCAAGTGGCTCTTTGATGAGCTCTACCAAGCGGTGTTCGTCCGGCCGGTGTTTTGGATTGCCCGGAGCGTGGCCGCGGTGGACACGCGGGGCATCGACGGTGTGGCCGACGGACTGGCTTGGGTCACAAGGCAAGTCGCGCGGCTGGACGATCTGATCGATCGCGTATTTGTCGACGGAATCGTCAACGGCATTGCCCGGCGGACGTGTCGGATCGGTCTGGGGCTGAGAAGCCTGCAAACGGGCAACCTTCGCCAGTACGTAATGTGGGTCGCCGTCGGCACGGTGGCGTTGTTCGTGTTGATTAGTTTGGTTTGGGATTTTGCGATTGCGGGGTAGTCGTCGGTTATCGGTTGTCGGTTGTCAGAAACGAAGAAAACGCCCCCGCACTGCGTGCGGGGGGTGGCCTAGTCAGTACGGCAGTCACGAAAACCATGTTCCTTCCCAACAATCCCCTCGTCGTGCTGAGCCTGATCGTGTTTCTGCCCGCGGCGGGAGCATTGGCGATCTGCCTGCTGCCCCGGGGGCGGACCGAGATGGCCAAGCTGTCCGCCTTCTGCGTTACCGTGGCGGTCTTCCTGCTGACCGTGTGGCTGGCCATTCCGGGCACGAGCAACGCCGAGTCGATGCGTTTTGCGATGGGGACGGGCCGAATGCAGCACGTCTTCAGCGTCGACTGGATCCCATCGTTCAATATCTACTATCTCTTGGGCGTCGACGGCATCAGTCTGCCGCTGGTCGTGCTCACGTCGTTTCTGAGCATGTTGGCCATGGCCGCCAGTCTGAAGATCGACCTGCACGTGAAAGCCTATTGCGTCCTGTTTCTGCTCTTGGAAACCGGGATGTTGGGCGTGTTCATGGCGCTGGACTTCTTCTTATTCTACGTCTTCTGGGAAGTGATGCTGCTGCCGATGTACTTCTTGATCGGCGTCTGGGGCGGCCCGCGGCGCGAGTACGCGGCGATCAAGTTCTTCCTGTTCACGCTGGTCGGCAGCGTGCTGATGCTCATCGCCGTGCTGATGCTCTACTTCGCCAGCGACCTGAGAACGCTCGACACGCGGCAACTCGTGGCGTGCCACGTCAGGGAGGACGCGTTGTGGCAGGGCAAGACGGTGCCGGGTGCCACTGCCGGCTCGTCCGGCAGTGCCGAGAACACGGTTGGGCAAGCCAACCGTGGCATCCGTGCGATAGTGCTTTCCGACCAGCCGCTCCACACGTTCAACATCATGGCCCTGGCCGAGATGGGACAACTTCGGCGCTCGCCGTTCGACGCGAAGTTGCTCTGGGGCAAGTCGATCCAGTGGTGGGCGTTTCTGCTGTTGTTGATCGGGTTCCTCGTGAAGGTGCCGGCCGTGCCGATCCACACCTGGCTGCCGGACGCCCACGTCGAGGCCCCCACGCCGATCTCGATGATCCTGGCCGGCGTACTCTTGAAGATGGGTGGCTACGGCATCCTGCGGATCTGCTACCCGATCTGCCCCGACGCCGCGTATGAACTTGCCTGGTTTGTCTGCGGCGTCGGCACGCTGAGCATGGTTTACGGTGCATTCGCGGCGATGGCCCAAAAGGATTTCAAGCGGCTCGTGGCGTACAGTTCGGTCAGTCACATGGGCTACGTCGTGCTGGGGCTGGGCGTCTGGTCGATCACGGCGGGCAACCTGATGTCGACCGACTACTGGAACCTCGGCATGAACGGCGCGATGTTCCAGATGATCGCCCACGGCATCAGCTCCGCCGGCATGTTCTTTCTGGTCGGCGTCGTCTACGATCGGGTACACCATCGCGACCTGGACCGATTCGGCGGCCTGTTCGCCAAGATGCCGGTCTATAGCGGGATCTCGATGGGCATTTTCTTCGCCGCGCTCGGGCTGCCGGGGCTCTGCGGGTTCATCGGCGAAGTGCTCGTCGTGCTCTCCGTGTGGAAATACAGCATGGTGCTCGCGGTGGTGGCGGCCTCAGTGGTGATTCTCACCGCGGGCTACATCCTTTGGACGATCCAGCGGGTTTACCTCGGGCCCGAGTACAAGGGCCCGCACGGCGAGGCCTTGACGCGGATGACCCCGCGCGAAATCGCCATCGCCGCCCCGCTCTTGGCGCTGGCGATCATTCTGGGCGTTTACCCCCGGGCGTTGTTGGACTACACGGAGCCGAGCGTCAAGCACACGGTCACCAGCCTGGCCACGTGGATGGAAGACGTCAAGCTGCCGCGGCTGCAAGCGGCGGTCGCCGCGGAGGATGGGAAACAGCCGTGAACTTCTTCGAGATCGTCGAAAACACGCTGCGGGATACGCTCGGGCCGTCGCTGACGGCGTTCCGGCCGGAGATGGCGGTGTGCGCGACGATCGTCGCGCTCTTGTTGACGCGGATGCTCGCGCCGCGGTGGAAAAGCAGCCCGTTCTGGCTGACCGTCGTCGGAGCCGCGGCCGCCCTCTGGTTCGCCGCGCCGTGGCACTATCTTTCCGGCGAGACATCCGAGCGGGCGGCGACGATCTTCACCGGCATGTTGGTCTTCGACACGTTTTCGGTCTACATGCGAAGCCTGTTGTTCGTCTTTCTCGTCTTCTTCGCCGTGCTCGTGCGCGTGACGGGTGTCCCCGAGCGGGAGGACTTGACCGAGTTCTTCGTCCTCGTGCTGGGGGCCGCGCTGGGCATGTGCCTGATGCTCTCGGCCAACCACATGCTCGTCGTTTTCCTCGGCATCGAGATGGCCAGCGTCCCGTCCTACGTCATGGCCGGCATGATTCGCCATCGCCGCGCTAGCAGCGAGGCGGCGTTGAAGTACGCCGTCTACGGCGCGGCGACGGCCGGCGTGATGCTCTACGGGATCAGCTTGCTGGTCGGCGTCCTCGGCTCGGCCCATCTGCCGACCATGGGCACGCAACTGGCCGACATGCTCGCCGGCGGACATTTCGCCGACCGGACGATGGTGCTCGTGCTGGGTGGGTTGATGGTGATGGTCGGGCTGGCCTTCAAGCTGTCGGCGGTCCCGTTCCATTTCTGGCTGCCCGACGTGTTCGAGGGCGCCACCGCGGAGGTCGCCGCGTTTCTGTCGATCGCCTCGAAGGCCGCCGCGATGGGACTCTTGGTCCGGCTGGTGATCGCCTTCGGATACGCGCCCGACGCGACGCAACTGGCGGCCCTGGCGCCCGCGCGGCAGTATATGGCCATGCTCATCGGCACTCTGGCCGCAGTGACCTGCACGTTCGGCAACCTGGCGGCCTACGGCCAGACGAACATGAAACGCCTGCTGGGCTACTCGACGATCGCGCACGCCGGCTACATGATGATGCCCGTCGCGGCCATGGCGATGCTGATGGGTGGCGAGCCGGCGGCTGCCCGGTCCGCGGTCAGCGCCGTGGCCTTCTACGTGGCCGTCTACCTGTTCATGAACCTCGGCGCGTTTGCCGTCGTCGCCCTGGTCCGCAACGCGGCCGGCAGCGAGGAAATCGACGCCTACGCCGGGCTGATTTACCGCTCGACGGGCGTGGCGGTTTGTTTTTCGATCATCTTGTTCAGCCTGGTGGGCTTGCCGCCGCTGGCCGGGTTTGCCGCCAAGTTCGTCGCGTTCGCCTCCGTCTACGACGCGGGCATGTTGGCCCTGTTGGCCGTCGGGCTCTTGAACACGGTACTGAGTCTGTTCTACTATCTCCGCGTCGTGAAGGTGATGGTGTTCGACACGGCGGAAGACGCTTCCGGCGCGATGGCGATGGCCACGTCGGCGGGACTGTACTTGTTGATCGTGACGGCGCCGCTGGTGGTCTGGGGTATTTGGTGGAACGGGCTGTACGCCTGGGCCAAGGCGGCCTCGGCGGCGTTGTCTTGAAGGAATTGCGGAAATGGCCCCGAACGACCCGATCGACGTCCTCAACCGGCTTTTGCGACTCCTGTGCCGAAGTCTGCCGGTCTATCTGGCGAGCACCCGGCCCTCGGACCCTCTGGGCCCGCGCGACCTGGGCCACCGGCTGGGCGTGATCGCGGCCGACCAGCGGGCGTTGGCCCAGCGGGTCGCCGAGGCGATTGCCGAGCGAAAGGGCCAGGTCGAGCCGGGCCACTTCCCGCTGGAGTTCACCGCGACGAACGACCTCGCGCTCGGGTATCTGGTGCGGCGGGCGATCGACTACCAGAAGCGCGACGTCGAGGCGGTTGGCGAGTGCGTCGAGGCGTTGGCCGGCGAGCCTTCGCTGTTGCCGCTGGCCGAAGAGATCCTGGGCGACGCGCGAGGCCATTTGGAGACGCTGGAGGAAATGGCCGGCCAGCGCGCATAAGAAACCCCCGGACCGAGACGGTCCGGGGGTCAAGTCTAAAACTTGTTTCGCTTGCGCCGGCTCAGATGAGTCGGACGTTCTCGGCACGAGGACCCTTGGGGCCTCGTCCTTCATCGAACTCGACCGATTGCCCCTCGCGGAGCTCCTCAAAGGTCGTGCCTTCAACGGACGAGTGATGGAAGAACAGGTCTCCCTTTTCACCCTCGATGAATCCAAAGCCCTTGTCCGTGATGAGCTTCCTGATGGTACCTTGCGGCATGTCTGCCACTCCTAACAAAACAGAACGTGAAACGTAAAGGGGCCGCCGACCTTCCACAGAGCCCCTCCCCATGGAGAAAGGCCGCCGACCAAACAAACGACAGGGGCAAAAACCAACCGCATTCGGAGACAGATCCCTTCAGGAAGGTTGCCGCTACGCGAACCGCAGTGTGAAACAGACGCGAGTACTCTGACCTTGTGGGGCTCGCATCCCGTAACACCCCTATGACTGAAAAATTATACCATTACCACGGGTCATTGAAAGAGCAGGCTGGCCAAATCAGACGAAATCCACTCTACTGAGGGGGTTTTTGCCGGGAAAAAGTAGCCACTGGAAGTAGCGAAAACCTTCTGCCGGAGGGTATCGTGCGTCCGCCCTCGGCGAGCAAGCGCGGCCCTCTTTGCCGATCCGGGGTTACTCGGGCTGGTTCGACTCGCGATTCCCTTGGAGTTGCCCCGGGTTTGCCTTCTACTGCTTCCGGCTGAGGATCTCGACCAGGTGGTAGCCGAACTGGGTCTTGATCGGCCCGTGTACTTTGCCGATAGGTTCGGCGAAGACGATGCGGTCGAATTCCGGAACCATCTGACCTTGGCGGAATTCGCCCAGATCGCCTCCCTGCTGGCCGGAGGGACACTGGGAATGCTCCTTGGCGATGTCCGCGAAATCCTCGCCGGCCTCGATCCGGTCCTTCAGACTTTGGCAAGCCTCTTGGGTCTCGACGAGAATGTGCCGGGCGCGTGCTCGTGCCATGTTGTTTTCCTTTTGATGTGCTAGAAGAAAGAAACGCCCGATGCGCGCCGGGCCCGCCTTTCCACGCCTAAGCATACCGTCCGATCGAGCCGCCGCAACCTCCCGACGGTGACGAATGCCCCCGCACGGACCTGACGGCCGGCATTGGCCTGACAAAGTTTGGGGGGTAGTTGTTACAGGATTGCCGCAGCCGCATCGTGGCCGCGCCGCGCGGGATCCGGCCGGGCGTCGCGGCATCGCGGCCCGAAATCCCCTGGACAGGTGAAGAAAAGCGGTTCGCGATCCGACCGCGGTTTGGCCGATCTCGGGCGAGCTATTCGCCCACGACGCCGCGCGACGCCTTCCGGCAGCCGCGCCGGCCCCTTCCCTTCCCCAGAGGGTTGGAGTATACAGGACGCTCAGCGAGTCCATTGGTTCCGAAGGAGGCGTGCAAACGAGATGAACACCCGGCAGTGCGGCGACGGCGTCCAGACGTCCATTCTCCAGACATCCTTGTACAACTTCGACCAGGCGGCCAGGCGTCTTGCTCTGGACGACGCGGTCCGCCAGAAGGTTTTGGGCCCCAAGGAACGGATTGAGTTGAACATCAACCCGATCCTGTCCGACGAAAAGGTGATCAACGTCAAGGTCTTCCTCGTGCGTCACAACGACGTGCTCGGGCCGGCCAAGGGCGGCATCCGGATGACGCCCGACGTGACGCTCGACGACGTCACCGGCTTGGCGATGGAGATGACGTGGAAGACGTCGGTGATCGGCGTGCCGTTTGGCGGCGGGAAGTCCGGAATCCGTTTCGACCCGACCAGTGTCTCGGCCAACACGAAGGAGGTCATCATCCGCTCCTTCACGCGGGGCGCCCGGCGGCACATCGGGCCGGAGATTTACGTGCCCGCCCCCGACATGGGCACCAACGAGATGGACATGGCCCACATCCGCGACTGCATCGCCTACTCGCAGGGCACGTCGATCACCAATGGCTGCTTTGTGACGGGCAAGCCGCTCATTCTCGGCGGGATCGCGGGCCGGCGCGAGGCGACCGGCAAGGGCGTCGTCTACACGATCCTGGCGCTTTGCGAAAAGAACGGCTGGGACCTCGCCCAGATGCGCGTCGCCGTGCAGGGTTTCGGCAACGTCGGCTCGGTGGCCGCCGTCGAAGCGGCGAAGCACGGCGCCCGGGTGGTCGGCGTGGCCGACATCACCGGCGGCATTGTCAACCCGGACGGCCTGGACGTCGATGCCCTGTTGGCCCACGTCAAGGCGACCGGCGGCGTCCGCGGCTTCCCCGGCGGCACGGACGTCGACGGCCGGGCGATCCTCGAAATGGACTGCGACATCCTGATCCCCGCCGCCTCGGGCTCGCAGATTACCGGCGAGAACGTCGACCGCGTGCAAGCCCGGGTCATCGCCGAAGGCGCCAACGCCCCCACCACGCCCGAGGCCGACGAGGTCTTCAACCGCCGCGGCACGCTCGTGATCCCGGACATCCTCTGCAACGCGGGCGGCGTGTTCGTTTCCTACCTGGAATACACCCAGGAGACGCAGCGCGAACAGATGACGCTGGCCGAAGTCGAACAGCGTCTGGCCGAGCGGATGAGCCTTCGATTCCAGGAGATCCACGCCATGAGCGAGCAAGGCGGCATGACGATGCGCGACGCCGCGATGAACATGGCCGTCAGCCGCGTCGTGGAAGGCATCTTCGCCCGCGGACTGCTGCCGTAGGATGCGTCGCGACGCACCACCGAATACTGTTAGCCCGAAGGGCTTTCGGAACTCAGCCCAGATATCTGAGTTGGTTTGTCAAGGGGTCGGTCCGGCATGGGGTGGCAGGAAGGGTAGTAGTTTCGAGTTCTTGGCGCGGAGGCTTTGGAGGTATCGTTGCTCGTCGTAGGGTTGACGGTTTTTCCAG
>JAPLNP010000063.1 GCA_026401055.1 Planctomycetia bacterium | reverse complement strand
AATGGACCAGTCCCCGACCAAATCGCACCCGCTTCGTCCGACCATTCAGGACAACGTGAGAACCCCATGCCAAACGACCCAACCGCCCCTTCGACCGCGACGAACCAGGACGCCCAGGCGCTCTACCGGCTGGCAAAAACGCTGATCCCCGGCGGGACGCAACTCTTGAGCAAGCGGCCGGAACTGTACGCTCCCGAGCGGTGGCCGTCGTACTACCGCCAGGCCCGGGGCTGCGAAGTCATCGACGTCCAGGGCCGCCGGTTCATCGACATGACCGGCATGGGCATCGGGAGCTGCCCGTTGGGCTACGCCGACCCCGACGTGACCGCCGCCGTGGTCCGCCGCGTCCAGAACGGCTCGATGTGTACGCTCAACAATCCCGAAGAGGTCGAGTTGGCCCAACTGCTCGTCCGGCTCCATCCCTGGGCCGACAACGTCCGCTTTGCCCGAACCGGCGGCGAGGCCATGGCCGTCGCCGCGCGGATCGTCCGGGCGAGCACCGGCCGCGATTTGGTGGCCATCTGCGGCTACCACGGCTGGCACGACTGGTACCTGGCCGCCAATCTCGCCACCGAGGGCGACGGGCGGCGGCTCGACAGCCACCTGCTGCCGGGTCTGGAGCCGCGCGGCGTGCCATCGCAACTCGCCGGCACGACGCTGCCGTTCACCTACAATCGGCTCGATGAACTCTCGGCGATCGTCGACCGTCAGGGCGATCACCTGGCCGCGGTCATCCCAAGGCCCTGGGCAACGGCCATCCGATCGCCGCCATCGTCGGCCGCCGCGAGGTGATGCAGGCCGCCCAGGAGTCATTTATTTCGAGCACCTACTGGACCGAGGGCGTCGGCCCGACCGCCGCGCTGGCCACGATCCGCAAGATGCAGACCATCGACCTGCCCGGCCACATCGCCAAGATCGGAACGAGCCTGGCCCAAGGGCTCCGACAGGCTGCCGCTCGGCACGGCGTGCCGCTGGAAACGGGCGGGCATCCCGCCCTGCTGCACCTGAAGTTCAACCACCCGGACGACCTCGCCCTGCAAACGCTCTTCACGGTCCGCCTGCTGGACCACGGCATCATGGGCTGGGCCGGCTTCTACCCGTGCCTCGCGCACACCGAGGAGCACGTCGGCGCTTATGTCGCGGCGGCCGAGGCGATCTTCCCCGAGCTAGCTGAGTCGATTGCCGCGGGCGACACCCGCGCCCGCCTCGGCACCCCCGTCCGCCACACGGGCTTTGCGCGACTGACGTGAACGTAGCTGCGTGGCCAGTTCCTGAGCGCAAACGAAGGGCGTGGCACTTGGTGACGCTGCTGAAACGACTGTCGGAAAGAAGGTTGGCATCGATCGGACACGCTTCGGCACCCCCCCACTAGGGATTGGGCCTAGCTTGCACCACTGATGCTGCGTCCGTATCCTGAGAGGTGCAATTCCGCACGACTCGAAGTGACCAAACGGGGCGACACAGAGAAGGCCGGTGCCGACCGATCCGCGCTGGAGGAACGCAGCTACGATTTCGCGTGCGTGCCCGCGAGTCCGAAATCGCGATCTTCTGGACCGGCATGACAGGTTTCAAGTCATGGCTTTTGCCGCCGTGACGGCGCGGTGGACCATTTCGACTATGACGGTCCGATGCTGACCGGGGGATACAGAAATGTCTCTACGACTGAGAATACAAAACTACAAGTCAATACGCACCGCGCAAATCGACCTACGCCCTGGAATCACCATTCTCGTTGGCCCAAATGGCTCAGGCAAGACGTGCGTCCTGTCAGCACTACAGTTTCTTAGAGACGTCTTCCGGGTTGGGGCTGCCCAAGCCTTGGCGCGACAAGGCGGCGCTCGCCGGGTATATCACCATGGTCAGTCCCGCATGACGTTCTCGTTCGACCACGACTACGGACAACGCATATATCGTGGGAAAAGGATTCCTTGCGAGTTCCATTGGGAGATGACAATTGCGCAGGCGGGACCAGACCAGATCGCGACAATCGTCGGCGAGAGCGCTGAGATAAAGGGCCGAGATGGGCAGACGGAGGTTCGCTTCTTCTCATTGGAGGTGGATCGAAGCGGAGACAAAGCCAGGGTCAAACCCCAACTATGCTCGCCCAACGAGTTCGGACGCGACCTATTCAGCATCTGGGATATCGAATACCGCTCCAAAAAGAAAGGGGTCATTGCTGAGCAATTCAACGAGAAGACTTTTTTTCAAGACGCCTCTGGACGCCTCAAGAAGGATCCAGATCACTCGTGCTTTCCGGTTGTTGCGCAACTTGACGAAGTACTCAATGAGATCTATTCCAACTTCATGTTCCTTAACGAATACAATATTCTCCCCGACGTCGCGCGTGCGGCAACTGAACAGCTACCATTCGCCCAAATGGCGCCAAATGGCGAAGGAGTAAGTGAGGTCATCGATGCGCTCGAGAATAAACGATATGATAAACTGGAGCAGCTTCGGTTCATGGACTTCGATGGGGTGTTCGGGAGTGCGCCGTACCACTCCCGCTATCATTCGTACCGTCTGTTCACACGATTTGGATTTCGCGCACGCCGGTGGCCCGACAAGCGCGAGCCTTACTCCGGGGCGCTGGACGACATCAATCGTCAACTTTCAGCCGCTGTCCGCCCGATTACCGCGGTGTCCGTCGAAATCGACCCGACGAGCGGCAAGCGATTCGTGGTGTTCAAGGCAAACATGGACAAGTTCTACCCGCAGGAAGTATCAGATGGAACTGTAAAATGGCTGTGCATCCTCGTGAGTCTTTTCGTACCATTCTCTCGCGTCTATTTGATTGAAGAGCCTGAGAATTTCCTCCATCCGTGGATGCAACAGCGCTTAATTGAGATCATGCGCGAACAGGCGAAGCAGAACAAGACCATATTCCTTCTGTCGTCGCACTCTGCCACAGTCTTGAATGCGGCGCTTCCTCAGGAAGTCCTTATCGTAAAACAGTCTGAGGACGGCACGATGCTGACCGCAATGAACAACATCGAAGATATCCGTAGAGTCCTCACCGAGTCGGAGTTTCATCTCGGAGACCTCTGGGTGAGCGGAGCGATTGGGGGAGTACCTTCTGATGAGTAGTCACCTTGGCATCATTGTTGATGGCGACGGGGATTTCGCATCTCTAAAGAAGAGATTCTCGGGCCAGTGCCGGATCTTGAAGACGGATGGTCCAAGGGGGCATGAGGTGCAGATCAGGGATATCGTGAAACGTGAAAAGAAACAGATCGGAATGTTGCGAGCCTTTGGCTGCACTCGCGTGATCATCGTCCTCGATTTCGAAGGGCGGGCGAACCGATACGTTGATTTCGTGCGAACCCTGCGGCAGGCGTTCGCCGCGACTTCTTTCGGCGTCGCGGTTTGCGTCGCGGTGGCAAATAGGATGATCGAGAATTGGTATCTGGCCGACATCGAAGAGATTTCGCGAAAGAAGGCGTTCATACGAGACAACCTACGGCAGAAGAAGTGTGAGGGGAAGCATGGCAAGGCAGAGATCAAAAAATGCATGGTCCACGGAACGGCGTACAGCGAGACGCAGCACGGCCCTCAGATGTTCTCTGTCATCCGATTTGACGTCGCGAGAATGAACAGTACCTCGTTCGCAGACTTCCTGGACGTGATGCACGGAAACTGAACTGGCGCAACAATGAGTGCCATCCATCGCGGGTGGCACCGACGATTCTCCGGCGCCGTCTTCTCCATTGCAGAATCAACTCCGGAGAATCAGCGGCGCGGGTGGCACCGGTTCTTGAACCGGTGTCGCGAAGCGACGGGAGGTCGGTCAATACCCCGGAATCCTGCAATCATCCTCTCGTGTCTTCGGCACCCAGGTTCGAGAACCTGGGCCACCCGCCGGGTGCCACTGGCTCTGCCAGTGCTCGTCGCTGGAGCGGCCTGAGAGACCGGCTTATGAAGGTGGATTGCGTCGCTCCGTGAAGCACTGGCGGCGCCCGTGGCGCCGGGCGGCAAGTGCGGCGACCGTCAATAGGCCCAAAAGCAGCGACACGACGGTGGTGGGCTCGGGTACCGACTCTTCGCCGACGCCTTTGCCCCAGTGGGCGGCGAGGATGGCGGCGTCTCGGTCGTCGACCGCGCCGTCCCGGTTGAAATCGCCCTCCGCCCAGCCGACGCCACCTATTTGCCGCCAGTGCGATCCCAAGATCGAGGCGTCCTCGTCGTCGACCCTGCCGTCGTAGTTGGCGTCGCCGGGTATCGGGGGGAGGGCCTCGGAGACCAGACGCACCTGAACCACGTCAAGATAGAACGTCGGCCCCACGCCGCCGAAGATGCGGAAATCGGCGCCGTTGTTCTGACGATTGCCAAAATAGGCGTCGTCGAGATAGAACGTGAATTGCTTCCACGTATCCTCGTTCCCCAGCGTGAAGGAGCCGGCGCTCTTGTACTTACCGTCCCCGATGGAGTCGTACTGGAGCGTCAGCGTGGCCGTCCCAAGGTCGTAATAATCAACATCGACGGCCACGACGGGGTGGTTGCCCTGAAACACGAACTCGTCGTCCACATTGAAGTAAATGTAGTAATCGCCGCCGGCCGCGTCGGTGTTCCTCCGACAACTGCGGCCGGCCTTGGTGTCCGGCGTGGTGTTGCCGTCGCCCACGGTGACCCGGCTAATGCCATCCACGATATCCGTGGTGCTGAGGTTGACCGAGACGACCTCCGGCGCGGGATGGGCGGATGTGTAATCGCGATAGGCATACCAACTGGGTTTGGGCGTTTCGTCTTGACGGAGCAGTCCGGCCCGGCCCGTAGGCCCCTCCCAAATCTGATACCAGAAGAACTTCTTCCACCACGGGCGCGAGGACATGCCATCAAGCATGCCCACCAAATAATCCGCCTGTCTCTGTTCGCCGATATGGTCGGATTCCCAGCCGCACTCGGTGATCCAGATGGGCTTGTTGGCATAGCCCGCCGCCACGATGGCGTTGTGCATATTGTCGATGCCGGTGAGCCGGCCCGAGGGAACGTCGCCCCCGTCGTACTGGTGAAAACATATGATGTCGACCTTGTCGCCGGCCTGTTGTAGGACGTTAGTCATCCAACTGCTCGCCGGGCCGGCGCTGGAAAGCTCCGGGGCCAGCACCATGCAATCGGGATCGGCGGCGTGCGCGGCGTCGGCCCCGACCTTGACGAGGTCGATGTACTGGGCCTGGGTGCCGTTCCAGAATTGCTTCAAGTTGGGTTCGTTCCACAGCTCCCAGTAATGGATCGAATCCTTATAGCGGCTCACGCAATTAAAGACATAGTCGTGCCAATCCTGGAGATTAGTGGGCGGATCGTACGAGTGGCCGCCGACGGAGGCCCAGGTAGGAGTATATCCGAGTCCGGCATAGATGTTCAGACCGCGTGCGTCGGCCGCAGCCACGGCATTGTCCGTGACCGCCCAGTTGAACGTACCCTTGCTGGGCCCCTCGATGTTGCGCCAGGAGAAATCGCAGCGGCCCCAGGCGATGTTCGCATCCTGCATGGCGTCCCACCGCGTCGGCGAGGGGATGAACGCGACAACCCCATAGGGTGAATCCGTGTCGTAGGCCCGCGCCGGTGATCCGGCGCACGCCACCGAAAACACAACCAGCCCGATCACGCGAAAACGTATGTGCCGCCGGCAACACATGAGCAAGCTCCCGATCAGGTAGTTGTTTCACCCCGACAAAGGACCATTATACATACCCAATCGAATGAATCAAAATGTTGGTTCAAGCCCCGGCGCACGCCGTGTTCGGTATCACGGCAACTCCCGAATTTCCTCGGCGGTCCGGAACACCGTGTCGCGGTCGAACCGGCAGGGCAGAACGTGGCGGAGGTTGTCGGCGGCGGCGGCGATGCCGAGGCGGACGGCTTCGGGTATGTCGCGGCCTTCGTGGACTGCCCAGGCGACCGTGGCGGCCATGGCGTCGCCACTGCCGAGCGGGTTGACGACGTCGGAGACCGTCGGCGGCTGAAACCGATGGATGCTCGCCGCCGAACTGAGCCAGACCGGTCCGCTGCCCTGGGTCACGATGGCCCACCGTGCCCCGCGACGGTTGAGTTCCCGCATCGCCGAGCAAAGCTCCTCGTCCGTGCCCAGCGGCCTTCCGAGCGTCTCGGCAAGTTCCTCGCGGTTGGGCTTCACGACCAGCGGCTTGAGGTCCAACACGCCCAAGAGCCCCGGGCCGCGGAAATCGAGCACCACCGGGCAGGGCGTCCGGCGGACGAGCTCGCGGTAGTACCCGTCCGGCGTACACAAAGGCAGCGAGCCGCTCACGACCGCGACGTCCGCCCGGGCGGCCTCCTCGGCGTAGGCCGCGAGGTACGCTTCGAGTTCCGCCGGCGCGAGCGGCCGGCCGTTTTCCACCAGTTCGGTCATCGTGCCGCGGGAGGGGTCGAGGATCGTCGTACACACGCGGGTGGACGCCTCGGTCGCAACCCACCGGCGGCGGATGCCCAGGGCGTCGAACTCGCGGTCGAAGGCCGCGACGGCCGGCCCGCCGACCGGAGCGACCGCCAGTCCGTCGCCCCCGAGCCACCGCACCGCCGCCGCCGCGTTGAGCACCTTGCCCGAAGCGTTCCAGTAAACCTCTCGGGCGCGGTTGACCTGGCCGGGGGTGAAGGCGTCGAAGACGAGCGTTTGCTGCCACGCGGGCGTCAAGCCGGCCAGGAGGATCACAGGATCGCCTCCAGGTGGTCGGTCAGATCCTGGTCGGAGAGTTGGACGGGACTGCCGCTCATGCTGCTGCCGCGCGAACTGGCAACGATGGCGGGGATCTGCTCGCGAGTGACGCCCAGCTCGGAGAGCCGTCGCGGCACGCCGACTTCATCACAAAGCCGCTCGATTCGCTCGATCATGATGCCGATCGCCCGCCGCGGCGAGGTCGTGTCGCGCCCTTGACGATACAGAAGATGCGCGAGGCTGCTGAGGTCCTTCTGGCAGGCATATTGGTTCACCCGAAGCGCGGTGGGCAGCATCACGGCGCAGGCCGCGCCGTGCGGCGCCCGACAGTGCACGCCCAGCGCCGCCGCCACGCCGTGCGCCATTCCCAAGCCGGAATTCGCCAGGCACATGCCCGAGAGCAACGCCGCGTGCGCCATCCGCTCCCGCGCGAGTCGCGAGGTTGGCTCGCGCACCGCCTCGGCAATCGACGCCACGGCCAGTCTCAATCCCTGCACGGCCAGCGCCCGGGGAATGGGCCGCGCCTTGCGCGAGATGTAGCTCTCGAAGAGCTGCGTGATCGCGTCCATGCCGCTGGCGGCGGTGATCGGCGGCGGGACGCTGACGGAGAGTTCGGGATCGACCAGCGCGATTTGGGGAACGAGCCGCCGGTCGCGCAAGCTCTTCTTGAACGGCGGGTCGTAGGACGAAATCACGGCGTTCTTGGTCGCCTCGGCGCCCGTGCCCGCCGTGGTGGGCATGGCCAACACCGGCAGCGGTGCTTCGGTAAGCGTCAGCCCTCGGCCCACGCCCTCAAGATAGTCCTTCACGGCAGGGCTCTGGGTATTGGTCGCCATGGCGGCGGCCGCCTTGCCCAGGTCGATCGCCGCCCCGCCGCCGATCGCCAGAACGAAGTCGCCGGGCCGAATCCCCCGGCGGCGGATCTCGCCGGCAACACGGTCGACATCGGCGACCTCGGGCTCGTGCGAGAGCGTCTCGACGTCGATCGCCTCGATGGACTCCGCGTCCAGCGCGTCGTGAATCTGCCCGAGCACGCCGTTGGCGGCAAGCGTTCGCGAGCCGCAGAGTACCCACGCCCGATCTCCGAGTTGCCGACCCAGTTTACCCACTTCGCCCCGTTGCCCCCACCCGAACACGATCTGCCGGGGCGCGAGGAAGTCATAGGTGAGGTCGGCATCGAACATGGGAAACTCGGTCGGTGGTGGAATATCCAAACAGGGGGACTGGCCTTCCTGCGAACGGGTTGATTCTTGAGGCAGTCACGCTCTCCCACCCCAAACGCATGGAGGCCATTTGGATCATATGCGTCACCCGGCGGCGTGGCAAGGACGGCGGCCCGGGGGTTTGACGCGCGACGAAATAGCGAAACGGCGAGAACGCGAAAGACGATCCGCCCTAAAGCCCGCGGCGACCCGGCGTCGAAGGCATGTAGGGTGGGCTCGGTGGAAAAGGTGACAGGCACCTTTTGTGCGAAGCACCCGAAGGGCCGTTCCGGCAGAAGGTGCCTGTCACCTTTTCGACCAGCCGGACAGCGAACGACCAAATGAGACAACTGATCCACATCCCGATCATCCACTCGGCGGCCGACCTGGGGTCGTTGTCCGATCCGGTGAGGGCCCGCTACGAGCAGGTGCTCGGACCGGACGGCTGGAGCCAGCGGCAGCGAGCCATCGACCGGTTCTGGGTCGCCATCGGCGGGCGTGTCCGGCGTTTGCGTCTGGAAGAGAAACACGCGAGGGTCTACCAGGACGGATTGCCGGTCTGCGGTTTCGAGGAGAAGATCGTCCGCGAGTTGGCCCGGGCCGGAAGTCCCAACCACCAGTTGATCGTCGAACTTCTCGACAAGGGCGCCGAGTTGATGGGCACGGAGGACCCCCGCTTGTTGATCGAGGAATACGAGCTTCAGAAGCAGGCGATCCCCGCGGCCGGCCTCTCGGATCGGCAGCGACGGGAACACCGGGACCGAGCCGATCGTCTTCTGAACGCCCGAGACGAGTTCATCGCAAGGCGAATCGACGATACCCTGGCCGACGGCGAGACGGGGATTCTCTTTCTCGGCGCGTCGCACCGTCTCGACGCCCTCGGACCGACGGATGTCCGCGTGGTTGAACTGGACGACGCCTCGGAGCGTCTCTGAGAACGCGGTTGAGCGCGGCGCCGCCGGCGACGGTTCACGCGATCGAGGCGGCGCGAAACGCCTCGGCCAGCGCGAGCACGGTGTCGACGTCGAGCGTCTCGGCGCGGACGGTTCCATCGAGGCGGTGCTCGGCGAGGATCTGGTCCACCTCCGGCTTGCCCAGCCGGGGCTTTGCCAGAGTGACCAGTTCGCTTCGGAGGAACTTGCGTCGGTGGAAGAACAGCGCGCGGATGAAATCCTGGAAGAATCGCCGATCGGCGATCCGCCCGCGCAGGGCGTCGTCCACTTCGATCTGGACGATGGCCGAGTCCACCTTGGGCCGCGGCCAGAAGACCGACGGCGGCATTACGCGGACGATCTCGGCCCGGCATTGGCTCTGAATCCAGATGCTCAGCGACCCGAAGTCCTTGGTGCCCGGCCGGGCGACGATCCGGTCGGCCAGTTCCTTCTGGATGGTGACGGTCATGGTTCGCGGCGGCACGTCCAGGGCCAGCAGGTTGCCGAGGATCGGCGTGGCGATGTTGTACGGCAGATTGGCCACGAGCTTGAAGCATCTGGCCGGCGCCGCGCGGAGCCGCCGGTCGACCGCCTCCAACACCGTCGGGTCGATCCGGTTCTTGTTCTTCAGGACGTCGGCCTGGAGCATGTCGACGTTGGCCCGGGCGTCGAGCACGTCGGCGGCCAGGGCGAACATTTGCGGATCGACCTCGACGGTCACGACGGCGGCGGCCACGGCGGCCATCGGGGCGGTCAGCGAGCCGGTGCCGGTGCCCACCTCGAGCACGACGTCGTCGGGGCCGAGCCGTGCCGTGCGGAGCAGCAGGTCGCGGAGATTCAAGTCGATCAGGAAATGCTGGCCCAGCTTCTTCCGCGGATCGATACCCCGCTCCTCGAACCGGCGCTTCAGGAAAGACAGCGTTTGCGTGTGGGAGGAACTTGACGACATCACAGCGGAGGCTCGGGGGCCAGGATCGCGGCATCGGCGTCCGTCACCTTGCCATCGAGGTTGAAATCCCCGTCGGACCAGGTGGCCATCGCTTGTTGCCGCCAGTGGGCGCCGAGGCGCGAGGCGTCCGCGTCATTCACGGCGCCGTCGAGATTGGCGTCGCCCGGAGTTGGCTCGAGCACGGCCAGCGTCGCCAGTTCGCCGAGCCATGCGTGCCCGGCCGCCGTGGGGTGAATGTCGTCCCAAAAGAGGTACGCCTCGGGATTGGGGACGGGCGAACCGTCGTTGAGCGCCTGATCGGTTACGTTC
Source organism: Planctomycetia bacterium (assembly GCA_026401055.1). Taxonomy (GTDB): domain Bacteria; phylum Planctomycetota; class Planctomycetia; order Pirellulales; family Thermoguttaceae; genus JAPLNP01. The sequence continues at coordinate 1,020 of JAPLNP010000063.1, read as the reverse complement.
GTGAACCCGAACGCCGCTGGATCGGCCAGGACGCGCTGGAACATGGCGAAGACGTCCAGCCGGTGGATCGTCACGGCCAGCGTCGTCGCGAGCGTGTCGAGTTCGGCGGCGAGTTCGGCGTTGAAGGCGATCGAGAGGTTGTCCATGGCCTTCTCGGAAACGGTGCCGTGGTAGCGTGGAGTCTGGCCCAGCGGCGGCAGGTTGGGAACCAGGAACTCTTCGGCCCCGGCCGCGGCCAAGGTGTTGACGTGGTTGGCGAGACTGGCCACGGGCACGGAGATGTCGGATTGGCCGTCCAAGAAATCATTGCCGCCGCCCCAGACGACAAACAGGTCGTCGGCCGCTGCCTCGCCCACATCGTCCAGGTAGGTCTCGATCTGGGTGCCCAGGTTGGGGATAGCTAGGATGAAGTAGTAGGTGAACCCACTGCCGGTTTCCGCGCCACCGTAAGCGCAATCGGTGCCGCCGTCTGGGGAGAGACTGAAGATCGGCGCCGGGAGCCCCAGGTCGGCCGCGAGGTGTTCGACCCAGACGGGCCCGTTCGAGGATCGGCCTTCAAAATAAGGGAAAGCGGGGTACAGTCCTTCGGTTAGGCTGTAGGTGTTGCCGGTATCGGAAAGGCTGTCTCCGAACACCACGACGTCGGAGAGCGCCGCGTCGGCGACCGCTCCCACCAGCGCGCACGCCAGCGTCACGATGCACGTCACGCAAGCGATCCTCACCGTATCTCCTCCACGCGGTAGGGGAATTCCAGGGGTACAGCCGAGATTATCCCCTGTCTTCACGGTGTGGGCAATAGCCCGAACAGGTGGCAGCCGGACAGCGGATGGAGCCGTGAAGGCGGAACACGTCGTGAACACTTCCGCTGGGACCGCGCGATCCTAGTGCTTTGTCACAGCTTAATTTTGGGATAGACTGACTTGAGTTTACAGCGGGCATCGTTGATTTTCATCTGCCAATCGACGCCACGCTGAGTTTTGTTGACATCGTTTGACCAGGCGCGGATTTGTTCTCGGAGCG
>JAPLNP010000577.1 GCA_026401055.1 Planctomycetia bacterium | reverse complement strand
CTGGGTGGTCCGGTAGTCGGCGTGTCGGGCGACGGCCTGGATCACCTCCATCGGGATACCCGCGTCCTTCAGTCTGTCCAGGCACGACCGGCGTAGGTCATGCGCGGAGGCGTAGCTCGCCGGCTTCCCCGTCTCGGGGTTCCCCGGATCGACGATAACCCCCGCGGCCTTGCCGATCCTCGAAATCACCTTCCCCACCCACGAGACGTCCGGCCGCGGCTGGCGAATTCGTCGACCCAGGACGGGCTGCAAGGGGGTAGGGGTAAAAATCCATCCCGTCCGTTCGGCCTCCGGCGTGGCCAGTAGTAGCGACTCGAAGCCGGGCAACAGCGGGATGGCCTCTTCTGTTGCGTTCTTCTGCATGTCGGCCGGGATCTCCAGGACCGGGAGCCGTCCCCGCTGCCAGACCGGCCGGATCGTGCCTGGGCGGTCCCATGACAGGTGCATCAACTCTTCGATGCGAAGTCCCGACTCCCACAAGGCGGAGAGTATTCCCTGCCAGGTTGTGACGATCTCGGGCGACGGCTTCCGGGGCTCGCGGTCCGTCCGCTGCTTGACCGGCTTGCCGTTGCGTGTCTTGGGCGCACTCGACTTGACGGTCAACGCCCTCTCGACGACCATCAACAGCCTCTCAAATTCCTCAGTTGCCAGCGGCCTGCCGCGCATGTGCTTGAGCTTCGACACCTTCACCAGCTTGATCGCCGGGCGGCTCGGAAGCCATCCTTGCACGTGCGCCCAATTGAGCGACGCCAGGACGGCCCGCATGTAGTTCTTGACCGTGAAGGCTGCCCTGGGCCTTCCGTCGCGCCCGTGTGCGCCCGCCTGGAGCCGGGCCTGCAACCGATGCAAGGCGGCACTATCGGCCATGTCCGCGAGCGTGCGGGGCCTCATGATGCGTTCTGCGATGTCCAGCCGGCTCTCTGCGTTGATTCTGGACCGCGGGCGTAACGTCACCAGTTGCGTCTCGCTGTACTCGTGGCGGAATTCGGACCACGGCATATGGGGACCGTCGGCGACTCGCCTTGACTTGGTGGGCATCCCCAAGAGCAACTTCGCTTCGAGTTCGCGCTTCTGCTGATCGGCTTCGGCCTCGTCTCGCGTGCCCGTCGAGATTCGGACTTCCCGGTTCTCATCCGCCGAGAAGTACCGCAGTTGAAACGGGCGCCCGTCAGGTCGTGCGATTCGCACCCGTGGCGGTTTTGGCTTTGGGTTCTTCATGGTTCGCTGTCCTTCTGCGCGATGAGCGCGCACAAAAAGCCGCAGCCCTGGTAATCGTTGATAAGGCACCTCGTGGGGGTGCCCGGACGGCCTCGCGGCGCGTCCACGGTTACCAGGGTTGCGGCCCTTTGAAATCATCACTTTTTCCACGAGTTAGGACCAAGTTTCTTCGGAAATTCAGCACTGCTGGCAATGCTATCAGGAGCCGCACACCTTTGAAAAGAAACAACATGCGTCAACGCACGACGCAACTGCTTATTTCCAGTAGTGTTATGCCGATTGCGTTTGAGATTTGAGACCACCCCCCCCAGGTCTAGCGGGTTGCGTGGCGAACGCCTCCGGGTGCTTCTGCCGCAATGCCGCCGCCCGCTCGGCCGCCTTCTGGGATTGCCCGACGGCCACCTCCGCCTTGTAGGCCGCACGCCGGAGAGCGATCTCCCGGCGCCGTAGCTGCTCCTGGGCGTCCGCCGCGTCCGCGGCGTGCTCGTCCAGGCGCCGCTGGGCCGTGTCCAGTTCGCGGCGCCGCTGGGTGATCTGGGCCGCGTTGGCTTCGAGGTCCGCGACTTCGGCCACGAGATCGGCGGCAACCTGGTCGCGACGTGCTCGGGCTGGTTGTGGCCCGGCGTGGTTGGTGAGCATTTTCGCGAACCGGGCTTGCAGGTCCTTGACCGTTGCCATTGGCCGTATCCTCCAGAACGCCACCAAGTGCAGCCAGGGCCGCCGAGAATCGCCTCTGGCGCGTCGACCCGATCGTAGTACCACTCCAACTCCCGGCGTTCAAAACAACGCCTCCCAGGCCGCCGTAGCCGCACCAGAATCGACGTCGTGGCCTCATCCCGTCACCTCGTGGAACAACGCCCGATCTTCCCGCCACCGGCGCCGCGCCGCAATGAACAAGAGCCGCGAGACGTACCGCCCGGGTCGTGACTTTCGTTCGGAGTGGAGACAAATCGAGTGGCAACTGCTCCCAGCTGTCGATCAGCGCAGTGATATCCCGAGGCACCAACGCCGCCGGCAATGTTCGCGTTTTCGTGTTTGTCGGCACCGTTCACCTCGGACTAGGTAATATGCTTCCAGCGAATACGACGAATGATCTTGGAAACGGCCGTTTGCGTCACACCAAATGCATCGGCAATTGTCTGTTGGCTCACGTCGAATGACGACACGAGCCGAATGAAGCGTACCTGTGTTTCGTTTAGCTTTGCCCCTGGAGCCTCTTCGCCGCGAACAGAACATTCCCGACCGTGCCTCTTGCGATCCTGGCAGTTTTCCCTTCCACTCCCCCACTGAAGATTGCTCAGGCGATTATTCAACCTGTCGCCGTCCAAGTGGCGGCATTGCTGGCCGGCTTGCCGAACCAGTCCATAGTCAGCTTCAGGTGCGGATTCAAATAGGTATAGTCGTCGGCAATTTGTAAAAAACGATCCTTGGCGTCGGTCAGTTTCGAGAAGCTGAATCTGGCCACCACACCTTGACGACCGTGCCGGTTTTTACATTTTCCGCCTCGTGGGTGGTATGCATAATCTCGGGCTGTTGGCGGATCGGGTCGACGCCGAAGGTGATCTCGTGGCATTGTCCCTGGGCGGTGACGTCCACGCGGCCGGCGGCGCCGTCGAGGGCAAACCCCATGGCGAAAACCGTCGACAAGGCGTTGCCCTGGGCACCGCGGGTCGGCGAGACATACGCCTCGCGGCTGGATGTGCGGGCCGAGTAGTCGAGGATCGACTTCACGGTCTTGACGGGAATCCCCGGGCCGTTGTCCGCCACGCTGATGCCGTCGTCGTCCACCTTAACGTCGATCTCCGGCGCCACGCTGGCCTCCTCGCAGGCGTCTAAGGCGTTGTCCAGCAGTTCCTTCGCGATGACCAACGGCCATTCGTCCGGGTCGTGGCCAGTCTGCGCGACCAGTTGCTTCTCGCTGCAAAAGTCGCCGAGCCGTGAGGTCCGAAACGTCGTGCGCTCGAGTCTATTGGCATGGCCGTTTACTTTCGGATCGGCTGTGGCGGTGCTACTCATCGGACGTGCCCTCCGTGGCCGGCTGTTCCATCTCGCAAAACCACCGCAAAATTTCGGCGCCGCGCAGGTATTTTGAACGCCCGAACGACACGCTCTTGAGCCCCATCCGCTCCGCGTGCCAGAACGTCTTGCGACCCCAGCGAAGCCGGGCGCACGCTTCAGCGACCGTGTAGACCTCCAGCGCGGAAATGGAGCGATCGGGGGTGGCAGACGGCTTGGTCACGAGGCGCCCCCTTCGCCAGTCTCGGCCGCAACGGGCGCCTTTGCCCGTCCCCGACGGCTTGGCCGCCGTAGGATGTCCTGGACCCTGGCGAGTTCCTCGCGGGCGGCGCGAGCCTCATCGGCGGCCTCGATCTGGCGATCAACGGCGAGTAGTAACCGCTCGACCGCCAGGACCATGAACCGGTCGTGGTCGTCATCCTTGTTGAATGGCAGTACTCGGCATGGCACCTTCTTCAGGCCGGCCAGCCGGGCCGCGTCGCGTTTCAAGTCGTGCAAGTCGCCCATGATTGGTTTTTTCCGTCACGGACTCAGCGGACTGAGCGGACTGAGTTTTCGGTTAAGCGCCTTCACGAGACGGCGCAGCTCGCTCATAGTCAAAACTCAGTCCGTGCGTCCGTTCCGTCCGTTAAAACCAGTCCTATTCCAGAGTACCAAACCCCATTATTGCGGTATTCTTCGACGCCTCGTGATTTCAGAAGTGGGGCAAGCTTCCGGACTGTCATCGTCTTATCCCCCGACCAGTTGATATATGTCCCCAGCAGGTCCGAAGCCTTCACGCGGGCCCATCTTGCGATTTCGCAGCACTCGTCAAGGAACTGCCCCGGCGTGTCCTCATCGCTGGCGTACTTCGACGTGGCCGCCTTGACCGCCTCTGGCTCGCCCAGGCCGTGCCGTTGCCAATCGAGGCACCCGGCCACCAGCCACATCAAGATCCCCGCACGCTCGGCCTTCAGCTTCACCGGCAACTCGCGGTCCCGCTTCTCCGTTTGTGTCCGACACGTTCGGCGACTGTAGGGTCGCGCGTATAGCTTCAGCAATCGGGTTGTTCATTTGATCTCCTTCTGCCACAGCTTCAGGGCCTCGTACAGCGTCGAGGCGTGCTGCACGACGTTATCGCCACGCTTCCCAGGCCACCGGGTTCGATACTCGTCGATCGAGGGTGACTGCCCGAGCCACCGGCTGATGGTGTCCGCCCATATCTTGATCTGCGCCTTGGCTTTAGCGGCTTCCTCCTCGGGTCCCGTAAGCGTCTTCTTCGGCGGCTTCGTGACCTTGGCGATCTCCATGGCCTTGGCGACCGTCTTCGCCTTGCCGGCGCCGATCAGCCCGGCGACCTCCTCTTGCTGCTTCGCGGGCAGGTCCGCCAGTGCCTTCAGTTGCGACTTGCTGTCCGCGACCGGGGTCCCGGCGATTTGCGTCTGGGTGGCAGGAGTCAGCTTCTCGGCGACCTCTACGTCACGCTGGACGGTCCTCTGACTATTACCAGTCTTCTGGGCGGTGTCCTCACTGAACGATAAAACGAACGACATTTTGTCGTTCGTTTTAGAGCCTTGTTTTTCCGGGGTTTTCGCGCTGTGGGGGGTTTGACTCCTCCCCGGACCTCCGCGCTCAGTCACGTTCCGTGTTTCGGGGTGCAGAGCCAGGTAGATGTCCTTCCTTTCTTTCATCGCTTGCCCCTCTTCCAGGGCGGTGAGGTTGGACCGCTCGATGTTCTCGTCGATCTCCGCCAGCCGTGCATGGAGGTCGTCGAAATGGAGGGTGCGGTAGGGGATGGTCTTCCATCCCAGAAGCTTCGCCGCCTCCAGCCGCGTCCGCCCGGCGATGAGCCGCTGCTCGTCATTCAGAAGGATGGGGTTCAGCAGGCCGATCTCGTTCATCGAGCGGGCCCGTGCCTGGATTTGCTCGTCGGTTGGTTGGCGTCGGCCGTCCGGGACGAAGACGTCGCCGGCCGGGATCATAGCTTCGATGGTCATGTGATTACTCCTGAAAGTGTTCAATATGCCTTGAGCGGGTTCCGTTCAAACAGCCCAAGAACTCCTCGTTCACGTACATGACGCTCGTCCTACCACAATCAGATCCCTTCCTCCAAACCTTTTTTCCGACCGCCAAGAACACCAAAACGGCAACGCGCTGCCGTTTTGACGACGAGACCAACCTGATCGCAAAACCGCGCGCAATAAACGCGCAACGAACACTGTCGGGACAACTTGGGGACGAAGACCGGACAAAGTCACCCAACCGGACCGCCCCTCGGCCGGGTTGCAAGGTCCGTCCGCATTTTGGAGCGCCCGACAGCATTTTTGTGCCACGCGCAGAAAATGCTGTCGGCCAGCAACTCAACTCACACGATCGCATTTGCGCAAGTGACAGAAGTGACGCCCGAGTGACACTTTCCCCGAACCAAGTCATGACCAGTCGTGACCAGCCACTGCCGCCACAACCGACAAAATGTCGCTTGCGGCGACGCGGAGATCGGCCTCTCAGCCAGCCAGGCTACATTCCGCGTAGCTGCCTCTTCCAGGGGGACACAACAGTATGAGAAAGGTCTCCGCGGCCATGAGAAAGGTCTCCGCGGCCATGAGAAACGTCCGTCAGGTTAGCGATCAGGCCAAAATCAGGCCAAAATCAGCCCAAATGCCTCATTCAGGACCATGCCCCACGCAAGACGTAGAGACCACTAACCTCAGCCACACCAACCACTTGCGAAAATCACGCCTTCATGCCGGCCGGTGGCGCCTCCTCACCAGCAAAACCATAAGGGGGGAGTCCAGGACCGCTCCGCGTAACTCTAAAAGTTACGGGCGTAACTCCCCGCCACACAAGCACTTGCAGCCCGCAACGACCGGATAACGCCCCAGCAACGACCCCGAGGACCGGCACCCAAG
>JAPLNP010000233.1 GCA_026401055.1 Planctomycetia bacterium | reverse complement strand
ACAGAGCTTCGTCTCCCGGGCGTGTTTCCCGCAACACAAGGCGGCCGAGGCGATTACGGGCCTCAAGCCGCGGTTCCTCGACAGTTGGCTCATGTCGGAGGCCATTTGCGGCGAGATCTTCTTCCGCAGCAGCGAGTTGGGAGACCTCTCCTTGGTGGAGGGGGATTTCTTGTCTTCTTCGAGTCGTGGCCACGAGGGCGCTAACCTGGAAACCCTCTGCCGGTGGCTGCGTCTGCCGCGGGTTGTCGTGTTGGACGCCGCGCGGGCGGGTCCGTCGCTTCCGGAGCGTCCCGAGCGCGTGGACGGCGTTTTCCTCGATCGGGTCGCCGACGACGGCCATCTTGCCCGGCTTGCGACGGACGTGGAAACGGTGTGGCGTGTTCCCGTCCTGGGGGCTTTGGGAGAAGTGCGGCATCTACGAGAGGCGATCCGCCGGGTTCCCCTCGGAGATCGCCCCCCGCAATGCCTCTACCGGGAGTTGGGCAGCCGGCTGGCCGAGCGCTGGTGGCCCGAGCGAATCGACCGGCTGGCAAACTCGCAGGATCTGCCCACGACCGACAACGGCTTGTTCCGCCGGGAGATGGCCCCGCTCAGGATCACCGTGGCCGTGGCATTCGACGAGTCGTTCAACTGCTACTTCCCCTGCGGGCTGGATCTGCTGGAACTCCGCGGGGCGACGGTCGTTGATTTCTCGCCACTGCGGGACGCGGCGTTGCCGCCGGAAACAGATATAGTGTTCCTCGGTTGCGGCCATCCGGAGCGGTACGCCGCCGCGCTGGCGGACAACCATTGCATGATGTCGGCCCTTCGCAGTCATGTGCGATGGGGACGTCGATTGTATGCCGAAGGTGGGGGACTGGCCTACCTTTGCGAGCAGATGGAGACTTCCGACAGAGCGATGGTGCCCATGACGGGCGTTTTTCCCGCCGCGGCTCGACTCGACCGCCACCAGGGCGATTTCCAGCCGATTGAAGTGACGCTGGATCGGGCGAATTGGCTGGGGCACGCGGGCGCCAAGGTCCGCGGCTACCGCAATCCGAGCTGGCGTCTGGAATCGCTCGGCTCTCTGCGAAGCTTCCTCGCCGACGCGGACCATCCGAGTGACCTTGTGGGCACCTTTCAGGCCGTCGGCAGCTTGATGCACGTCAACTTCGCCGCCCAGCAGGCCGTGCTGAACCATTTTTTCTACCCCTACGCCGCCAAGCCCGGCTTCTAGGGAAATTCAGTGGCTGGTGTCTTACTCCCCACGGATCGGGCACGACTTCTTTGCCGGTGGCAGCTATGTTGGAGGGTTGAGGGTGCCGCAACCAACCCCGCCGATCGCAGTCGGCGGGCGTTTGTACCCCCTCCCGTCCCCTTCCCTCCAATCTCTAACCCCCAACTCCCAATTCGTAGCCCCTGTCCCCTGTCCCCTACCATGACCAACACGCTCTACTTGCCCGAGCTTCGCGAGATGCTCGCCGAGAACAACGTGGCGGAACTCGAGGAGTTCTGCTCGGCGCTGCACCCGGCGCGGACCGCGGAATTCATGGAGGGATTGACGGCCCAAGAGGCCTGGGCGGTCTTGCGCCATGCCGAGATGGGGCTGCGGGTGGAGATCTTCGGCTTCTTCGAAGAGGAGAAGCAGATCGAACTCATCGAGACGATCGATCGCGAAGAGATTGCTCGCTTCATCGGCGAGATGCCCCCGGACGATCGCGTCGACTTGCTCGCCAAGGTTGAGCCCGAGATTGTCGCCAAGCTGATGCCGTTGATCCCGGCGGCCGAGCGGCGCGACATCATGCGGCTGAGCGCCTATCCGGAGGGCACGGCCGGCGCCGAGATGACCACGGAGTTTGCCCGGCTCAGCGAGGGTCTCGCCGTGGACCAGGCCATCGAGGAAGTCCGCCGGCAGGCGGAGGAGATGGAGACCATTTACTATTTGTACGTGGTCGACCGCGACGATCATCTTCGCGGGCTGATTTCGTTTCGCCAGTTGCTGGTCTCCAAGAGTTCCGCGCTGGTCGACGAGTTGATGGAGCGGGACATCGTGTCGGTCAACGTCGGCGACGACCGCGAAGACGTCGCCGACAAGGTCGAGCGATACAACCTGCTGGCGATTCCGGTCGTGGATGATGAATATCGGCTGGTGGGCATCATCACGCACGACGACGTCATCGACCTGATCCGCGAAGAGGCCACCGAAGACGCCCACCGCATGGGCGGCCTGGCGCCGATCGCCGAGGACATCCTTCAAGCGCCGTTTCTCACGGTGTGGCGCAAACGGGCGGTCTGGCTCTCGGTGCTGTTCGTGGCCGAGCTGTTCACCTTCACCGCGCTGGCGCATTTCGAGGACGCGATTTCCACCGTGGTCGCGCTGAGCTTGTTCGTGCCGCTGTGCATTTCGACGGGAGGAAACTCCGGCTCCCAGGCCGCGACGCTCATCACTCGGGCGCTGGCGCTGGGACAAGTAACGACGCGCGACTGGTATCGCGTGCTTGGCCACGAACTGCTCATGGGTTTGGCCCTCGGGCTGACGCTGGGCGCCGTGGCCTTCGTGCGGGCCGCGTTGACGCCGGAAAGCGTTCTCGGCACCGCAAACGGCTGGATGTTGGCTGTCGTGATTTCGCAGGCGGTCGCCGCCATCTGTCTCTGGGGGACGCTGGTCGGCTCCATGCTTCCGCTCTTGTTCAAACGGCTGGGGATCGATCCGGGGTACGCCTCCAGTCCGTTCGTCGCGACGTTCGTGGACGTGACCGGTATCGTCATCTACTTCTCCATTGCCCATGTGTATCTGAACGTGTGAGAAAACGGGATTGCGCGAGTTGCCGGGGCGCGTCCGTGCCACGCGCCGATCGACGACCGACAAAGCACTAAAACGGGATGAACCATGCTCTCCAGACAACCGAAAGGCGAACGACCATGACCCACTCAGCTTCATGTCTCCGCGTCGGCCTCGCGGGAGTACTTCTTTGTGCGACAATCACGACGGGCCCGTCGCTTGCGGCGGAAGCCGAAGGCGGCTCGTTCGCGGCCGTCGGACACACTCGCCAGACCATCTATCACTCGCCCCAGACGCCGGGCTTCACAAGCTGGGTCGGCGCCTGGACGATGCCGGACGGCAGCGTGATGATCAGCTTCACGCAGGCGACCGGGCCGGTCGAGGGACGGCCGCGGGCCCCCAAGGACGTGCAGCACAAGCTCGCGTGGCCTCCCGAGGGCCAACCCGGCTACGACATGACGGGCCTCGATCTGCGAAACGTTCATCTCAGTTCGACCGATGCCGGGAAGACCTGGAAGCAGGTCAGCGCCGACGCCTTCAAATCCTGCATGAACGGGGTCACCGGCGAGGCCGAGACGGCTTTGGCCGACGGAACCATCGTCCGCGGCGTCTGGGGGCAATACTTGCCGTACAATCCCGAACTACCCAAGACCGGTTACCTCGAGCGATCCGCGGACGGTTCCAAGACCTGGGGCAAGCCCGAAGTGCTGTTGGACCCAAAAGAATACTCGGCCTGGCCCAAGCGGATCCGCGTCCTCGGCGATGGGCGGCTGATCGTCATCGGCGGCGTGGCCCATGTTCCGGCCGACAGCCGCACGCGGGCCGAGTACAGCGGCCTGTTCGAGCCGCTGCTGATGGTCTCCGGCGATCAAGGGAAGACCTGGAAGGGACCGATTCCGGTGGTTCCCGCCGAGCATCGGGCCAACTGGGGCGGCGAGGAACTCGATGCGGCGGAGCTGCCCGGCGGCGATCTCTTGTGCGTGTTTCGACGCGCCGATCCGAAAGGCGGCGGCGAGACGCGATGGCAGGGCGTGCTCAAAAAGTCCGGCGACACGTGGACTCCCGGCGAGGTCGGACCGGCGCCGTTTCCGCACAGCGGACATCCCGAGTTGCTGGCCACGCGCGAGGGACCGATTCTCCACGTGGCGACCAGCGGCATCCACTGGACACGCGATGCCGCGAAGACCTGGCATCAACTGGACGTCCCGGGAACCGCGTACTATGCCCGGGCCGTGCAAGCCGCGGACGGTCGGATTCTGGTCTTCGGCCACGTCGGCGGCGACGACGCCTACGGCAAGGCCGATCAGTCGATCGTCATGGACTCGTTCCGGCTGGTCAAGAAGGAGTCCCCGCGCGACGCCATCGCCGTGGCGGACCGCAAATCGCTGCCCGGCGAGCGGATCGAGTGCGAGCGGATTCCGCTCGGCGAGCCGGACGACTACAATCGCCACTTGGAAATCGTCCGCTGGAAACTACCTTGACGGTGTCCGCGGTCCGGCCGCGCCAACCGGCGGCTTCAGTCGGCCGTGCCGCGCGGGGCGACACGAAACCGGGAGGTACGCGCGCGGCGGGGAAACAGCCGGGCGCGTTCGTCGGGCTCGGGCTGAAGGCCGAAGCCGGTCAACTCCAACACGCTGCGCCGAACCAGGCGGCCGTCCTTGTCCTGCTCCTTCGACTGCTGGCAGATGATCCTGCCGGGCACGTCGGTCGAGGTGTAGGCCAGAGTGGTCGTCGTTCCCCGAGCGTCCTGGACGACCGTGCGCACGTGCGCGGCCGATCGAACGCTATCGTCCACGTTGCAGGGCATCTGCAAGGCGTCGACCACCATGGTGGACGCGCCGAGCGTGGTCGCGTTGTCCACGTCCTTGTCGGTGGTCTCGCACTTGAGCACGTAGGGGGCAACGTCGTCGTTATAGTAGACTTTGATCGTGCGCGTCCGCTTGGTGCTCGGATCGGTCAGGACCACTTGTCGAATCCGGCAGGGAATCGTGCGGCCCTCGATGGCGATCTCGCCGGGGTCCAGTTCCTTGATCGCGGCCTTCTGGCCGTCCACTTCGCCGTAGAACCCCTGCTTCACCGTCTGGGGCTTGGGATCGAGGCGATTGCCGGCCATCCAGGCCGCCACCTCGACCTCCAGCGTCACGCCGTCCTCCTCCACCTTGACCAGGGTCGTCTTCGTTTCGGTGACGGCCGTGTCGGTCACCGCGCCGTTGGCATCAAAGGTCTCAGTTATGGTTCGGACGGTCTTCCAGGCCCCCGGCGAGAACGTCGCCCACGGCTGGTGCTTCGTCGGCGACTGAGCGGGAGCGGCGGCCGCGTCGAACGCCGCCACAAACGCCAGAACCCACGCTGATAGGACGTACCCGCGCACGTTTGCTTTCCTCAAGGACCGCCCAGTTGGCGAAACAGCCCTCTGTTTCGGCATCTTGTCAATCTAGCTTACCAACCGCTCGTCCTTGGTTGGCGGATGCCGCGGTTAGCGGTTCTAACGACGATTGCCCAACTAAAACCGCCAATGTACCAGATTCCACGCACGAAAGCGAAACTCGGGTGGTCCAATTCGGGTAAATTACGCGGATCGCCACGATGGAAACCAGCATAATGGGTGGCGTTTAATACAGCCGCTCTCGGCTGTGTCGAGCGATTTCGCACAGCCGAGGACGGCTGTGCCACACATCAATGCACGGCCGACAAAGCACTAGCGAGCCGCCACGGCCCCGATCGCCTCGACCAGCGCCGTGTCCTGACGCGGCAAAACGCTGCGAAGGTTCAGGACGAGATGATCCTGCTCGGCCAGGCCGACCACGGCCGGTGCCCCCGACCGCAACGCCTCGGCCAATCTCACGACGCTGATGCCGGACGGCTTAATCCGAACGCACCAGCCCGGCAACTCCGCCCCGATAACTGGCGCTGGGTACAATGACCCAGCCGTTGGGGCGGGTTCGGCGATCTCGACGGTGGAAGCGGCGCCGATTTGGGCGGCCAATCGCTCCGCCCGATTCTTGAGGTTCTCGGCCGAAGTCGTGGCCAATTGCAGGACCGGGATTACCCGGTGTGCCTTCTCCGGGGTCTCGATCAGTCGAAGCGTGGCGGCCAGCGCGGCCAGTGTCGGCGGCGGGGGTTGAAATGCCCCGGCCATCGGAGATCGACGGATACGGTCGACCCACGTTTGCCGGCTGGCGATGATTCCGCAAGCAGGCCCGCCGAACATCTCGTGGCCGAACAGGACGAGGTCCGCGCCGGCGGCGATGCTTTCGGAGACGACCGGTGCCGCGGCCAGGCCAAACGGCGCCAAGTCAAACAGGCCGGCCGGTCCGAGGTCGTGAATGACCGGCAACGCATGATGGCGGCCCAGGCTGACAACGTCTTCGAGCGTCGCCCCGGCGGTGCCTCCCACGATCGCGACGCTCCCCGGATGAACCATCGCCAGCGCGGCCGAGCGGTCCGTGATCGCCCGGGCGTAATCCTCGGGCAGGAGGTGGTTGACGGCTCCGACCTCGCGGAGGGCAACTCCGGCGGCCGCGGCCAACTCGGGCCAGCGGTAATGGTCGCCCCTTTGGATCAGTTGGGCGCGGGCGACGATCACCTCGCGGCCGGCGGCCAGCGCGGCCAACGCGGTCAACGCGAGCACGGTGGCCGCGACGTCACTGACGGCAACGAAAGCGGCTTCGGCGCCGGTGAGATTCTTCAGCAGACGTTCGACGCAGTCGCTCTGCCCGGCGGAGTCGCGCTGGGCGCCGGGGCCCGGCCCGAGCGTGTACTCCCCGGCGGCAACGACCATTGCCTTGACGGCGTCGTCGGCCAGCGGTGGGCAGCCCAATTCCGGGTGGAAGAGGACGCCGGTGGCGTTGATGGCCGGCTTGACGTCGGGCGCGTCGCCGTCGAACACGCGGCGCGAGATCCGCTCGGCCAGTTCGCTGACGCTGGGCCACGTGCGCTCGACCGCTGCGCTGCGCATCTCGGCGGCCACTTCGTCCAGGACGGACCGCACCGTCGCCATCACCGCGCCGGGATGGATCCGATCGACCACGGCCTTGATCGCCGGACTCTCCAGCAATTCGTTGACCGACGGGATACTTCGCAAAGGATTCGGCGCCATGATCTCACTCCCCAACAACACACTACAACGCACCATTCCCCGACACAGCGTACGATTACGTCCAACCCCGCCGACGCAGTCGGCGGGCGTTTGTGCCACAGAACAAACGACACGCTGACCTCCAACCGTCTACCGACTACCGTCCACTCCTTTCGCTCGCTGATACAACCGCTCGGCCTCTGCTTCATCGACCACGACGCGACAGATGGCCGACGCGCGGCCGGTGGTCGGATCGGCGTCGACGATGGTGCCGTGCATCTGCGGGTCCCCCGTGGCGACCTCGAAATGGGTCGGTCGAAACGTGTGTACGGTTTCCAGGACGCGATCGATCTGGCGGCCGAGGATGCTTTCGTGCGGGCCGGTCATACCGACGTCGCACTGGAACGCCGTCCCGCCGGGGAAGATCTGTTCGTCGGCGGTGGGCACGTGGGTGTGCGTGCCGAGAACCGCGGTCACGCGGCCGTCCAGGTGCCGGCCCATCACTTGCATGTCGCTAGTCGCCTCGGCGTGGAAGTCGACCAGGATCACCCGAACGTCCGGGGCGAGCGACCCGAGCACACGGTCGGCGGCGTGCAGCGGGCAGTCCACCGGCGGCATGAAGACGCGCCCGAGGAGACTGATCACGGCCACCCGGACGTTGTTTCGGGCGGTGATGACCGTGAACGGTCGTCCGGGGGCCTCGGGCGGATAATTGGCCGGACGGACGATCCTGGCTTCGGCGTGCAGGATGGGAAATATCTCGCGGCGGCGGTAGATGTGGTCGCCCATCGTGATGCAGTCGACGCCCGCGGAGATCAACTCTTGATAGATCGCCGGGGTGAGCCCCGATCCGCCCGCCGCATTCTCGGCGTTGACGACGACGAGGTCGAGTTCTTGCTCGATTCGCAGTCCGGGCATGGCACGGACGACGATTTGCCGTCCGGGCTTGCCGACCACGTCTCCGACCAATAGCAGCCGCACGCGAGAGTCTTTCCGGGGGCTAGGGACTTGGGATTGGAGGTTAGGGCACGGGATTGGGTTGAGGTCGGGGATTGGCTCTTGGGCCTCGCCAACCCCTCGCCTCTGATTCCCAAACTCTAATCCCCAACCCCCAATTCGCCAACCCCCACGTCAATACATCTCGTCGTGCTCGTGGGGCGCGGGGGCCTTTTCGGGCTTGGGCTTGTCGGCCACCAGGGCGTCGCTGGTCAACAGCAGCGTCGCGACGCTCGAGGCGTTTTGCAGGGCGGTTCGGGTGACCTTAGTCGGGTCGATGACGCCCGCCTCGACCATGTCCTCGTACACGTTGGTCGCGGCGTTGTAGCCGCGGTTGCCCTTGGCCTCGGCAACCTTCTCGCAGACGATGCCGCCGTCCTGGCCGGCGTTGGCGGCGATCTGCGTCAGCGGAGCGCGGCACGCCCGGAGGATGATCTTGTAGCCGACTTCCTCGTCCTGCGAGAGGTTCTGCGGCTTCATCGCGGCCGACGCCCGCAACAGCGCGACGCCGCCGCCGGGGAGGATGCCCTCTTCGACGGCCGCCCGGGTTGCGTGAAGGGCGTCCTCGACGCGGGCCTTCTTCTCCTTCATCTCGCTTTCGGTCGCGGCGCCGACGTTGATCTTGGCCACGCCGCCGGCCAGCTTCGCCAGCCGCTCTTCGAGCTTCTCGCGGTCGTAGTCGCTCGTGGTCTTTTCGATTTCGCGGCGCAATTGCTCGATGCGGCCCTTAATCTCGGCGCTCTTCCCGGCGCCTTCGATGATCGTCGTGTTGTCCTTGTCGACAATGATCCGCTTGGCGCGGCCCAGTTCGGTGATGGTCAGGTTCTCGAGCTTGCGGCCGAGGCTCTCGAACAGCGCGGTGCCGCCGGTCAAGATGGCGATGTCCTCGAGCATGGCCTTGCGGCGATCGCCGTAGCCGGGCGCCTTGATGGCGCAGCACTTGAACGTGCCGCGGAGCTTGTTGATCACTAGCGTGGCCAGCGCCTCGCCGTCGATGTCCTCGGCCACGATCAGCAGCGGCTTGCCCGCGTTCACCACCGCCTCCAACAGCGGAACCATGTCCTTGACGGTGGAGATTTTCTTCTCGTGGATCAAGACGTAGGCGTCTTCGAGGACGCATTCCATCTTATGCGGGTCGGTGACGAAGTAGGGGGAGAGATAACCGCGGTCGAACTGCATGCCCTCGACCCATTCGACCTCGGTCGCGAGGCTTTTGCCCTCGTCGACGGTGATGACGCCGTCCTTGCCGACGCGGTCCATCGCCTCGGCCAGTAGTTCGCCGATCTCGGAGTCGTTGTTGGCGGCCACGGTTCCGACCTGGGCGGTTTCCTTCTTGCTTTTGACCGCAATGGACATTTTCTTGAGCTTTTCGGAGATGTCGGCGACGGCTTTCTCCATGCCCTGCTTTAGGTGAATCGGATTGACGCCGGCGACGACCGCGCGGAGCCCCTCGTTGAAGATCGCTTCGGCCAAGATGGTGGCGGTGGTGGTGCCGTCGCCGGCGATGTCGCTGGTCTTCGAGGCGACCTCGCGGACCATCCGGGCGCCCATGTTCTCGTAGGTGTCCTCCAGGTCGACTTCCTTGGCCACGGTGACGCCGTCCTTGGTGACGGTGGGCGAGCCGAAGCTTTTCTGAAGGATGACGTTGCGTCCGCGGGGCCCCAACGTGACTCGGACGGCTTGGGCCAGCTTGCCGACGCCGCGACGCAGTGCGTCTCGGGCTTCCTGATCGAAAGCAATCATTTTGGCCATGAGTTGAAATCTCCTTGTCTTTGCGAGGGTGGATCGATTCCACCCGTGTTCGATTGTGAATGTTCCCCCGTGGCGGGCGCGGCCCACCGTGGTCCATTACCCGAGCACCGCGAGAATGTCCTCCTCGCGCATCAGGATCAAGTCCTGGTCGCCGAGCTTGAACGACTCGCCGGCATAGGTGTGGAACAGGACGTGGTCGCCCTTTTTCACCTGCATGACGCCTCGGGTGCCGTCGTCCAGGAGCCGGCCGTTGCCCACGCTGACGACGGTGCCGCGAGTGGGCTTGTCCTTGGCCGAATCGGGCAGGACGATGCCGCCGGCGGTGACCTTCTCGGACTCGTCCCGCTCGATGACGACCCGATCTCCCAACGGTTGGACCTTGACCGAGCCGACCGACTTTTTCGCCGCTTTCGCTTTCGCCATTGCTTGCTCGCCTCCGAAATGTCAAAAAACGTTATCCGAGTGGACAGCCCAGCCTCGCTAGTCGGGCTGTCGGGAAAGTTGGCTGCCAAAGCTGCGCACAGACAGCGCGTTGGCGACAAGGGGATGCAACTGGCGCGCCAAAGCCCACGGCCGTCGTTAAGTCGTTTCTTCGCCGATACTTACCAATCCGCATCCTGGCTCCCCTCCAGCCGACACCCGCCACGAGTGGCCATTCGACCCCAAATTCTCTCCCCCGGCTGCCATTTTGACAGGCAAAGCGTCAAACCGAGCCGCGACGGTAGGGAAGCGGTCCAGTTCGGCCGAGGCCACTTTGTAGCATCGGCGCGGCGAAATTGGTATAATCGGCCTCGGCCGGTCGCGCCGGATTTGACTCAGGCAAAACGCATCCTAGCCTTGAAATGGTCCGCCACGGCGGTTGCGGGCGCGCTTGGTGATGCCCCGCGCGTTCCATCGTCGTTGTTCATTCGTCGAAGGGAGTCCCGGTCATGCTAACCTCGTGGCTGATGCTGGTCTTGGCGGCCGCGGTGGCGCCGTGGCCGCTGGAAACCCCGAGCGTGCCGCCGGACGCCCCGGAAGAGTTTTACGCCCGCCTGGAGACCATGAACCCCCCCGTCAGGCAGGCCTGGGTCCAGGCCATGCTCACGCGTCTCGATCGCGCCAACCAGGTGTTCCTCGACCCCTGGGAGGTACGCCGGCAGCATGCCCGGGTCGAGACGGCTATGCAACCCTTCGTCGAGGGGAAGCCCGACTGGCGACGCCGGGCCGAGTTCCTCAATCACGAGCTTCGGGTGGGCCAGCAGGCTGCCGTGGAACACCTCTCCCGGCAGTATCGCGTCGAAATCTACAACAGTTATCGATTTAGTCGGCCGGAGTACAATCGACGCCGCGCGGCGCTCGCGCAACTCATCGACCAATGGACCGACGCGGGCGCGCTTCCGGGCCAGGAGTACAAGGTGGTCGATTGGCTGCTGTCGGCCGCCGAGCGCTCGGCCGCGGCCGGCGCGTTGCCACCGATTCCGAGTTTCGCCCCGGAACCGCTCCCGGCAACCTCGATTGCCGTCGCCGAGCCACCCAATGCCCCGAGGTTCGACAGCCGGCCGTGGGCGCGAAGCCGAGCTTTGAGGGAAAGCCGTCGCCCGCAGCGCCGGCCGTGGCGCTGCCCACGCCGGCGGCGCCGGCGCCACCCCATCGGCCCGAGGTCGCCCCCGCCGGCAATCAGCCGACGGCGGCGCGTCAGCCCGCCGCGCCGCCCGCCGCGCCGCTGGCCCCGTCGCCGGCACCTGGACCGCCCCGCGAGAGTCCTTCGCCGGCGCCGGTGGCGGCCCCGGCGCTGACCGCGCCATCGAGCACGGCCGGGTCGAAGCCGTCGGCGCCGCCGAGCGTGCCCGTAACAAAGCCGCCCGTGCCATCGGACGTGGCCGCGTGGAGTCTGCCCACGCCCCTCGGAGGGTCGCCGCGGGCGTTCACTCCCGGCGCGCCTGCCCCCACGGCTTTCCCGTCCACCCCCAAGGCTCCCGCGCCGGCCCCGACAGCGCCCACGCCTTCGCCGATCGTTTCCATACCCGCGCCCAGGGCTCCCGCGCCGGCCCCCAAGGCGCCCATGCCTTCGCCGATCGCTTCCATGCCCGCGCCCAGGGCTCCCTCGCCTGTTCCCAAGGCGCCCACGCCTTCGCCGATCGCTTCCATGCCTGCCCCCAAGGCACCCACGCCTGCCCCCAAGGCGCCCGTGCCTTCCGCAGTCGCTTCCACGCCTGCGCCCACGGTTTCTCGACCCGCGCCGGCCGCGCCCCTCCAGCCGGACGCTTCGCCGTCGAAGCCGCGGGCGCGAGTCAATCTGGATGAATTGGCCGCCCAAGTCAAAGGCAACAACCAGGCGCTGCGGCTTCTGTCCGCGGAACTCGACGAGAAGAAGACATGGGACGCGGCACAACTGGCCACGGCGATCGAGACGCTTGAGCCGTTGGTGATCCGCAAGGACGACCTGACGATGGCATGTGATCTGCTTTCGCCCGACGAGCTTTCTCGCGTGGGCCGACCCGACTCACCCGCCGCGGTCATTGCCGACGTCGCCGCCAAGATCTCGGCGGCCCAAAAACGGATCGAAAAGGGAGAGTTCTCCGGCACGCAATCCCAGCGTCAGACCGAGCTGGAAATGCTCGACGCCCTTTCCCGCAAACTCAAAGCAATCGTCTTCGATCATCCGTAGGGCGGACGATGAAACGACGGGAGTTCCTTCGCGCCGCGACACTGGCGGCCGCGGGCTGCGTCCGGCCGCTCGTGGCCGAGGATGCCTCGGACCGGCGCCGCAAACGTCCCAACGTCGTGTTCATCCTGGTCGACCAATGGCGTGCCCAGGCGACCGGATACGCCGGCGATCCGAACGCCAGGACGCCGAACCTCGACCGACTGGCCGCGCGGAGCGCCAACTTCACCAACGCCGTGTCCGGCTGCCCGGTCTGTTCCCCCTATCGCGGAAGCCTGTTGACCGGCCAATATCCGCTCACCCACGGCGTCTTTCTCAACGACGTTTGTCTCGGCAACGACGCGGTCTCGCTGGCCGAGGCATTCAACCGCTCGGGCTACCACACCGGCTACATCGGCAAGTGGCATCTGGACGGCCACGGACGCTCGAACTTCATCCCGCCCGAGCGGCGACACGGTTTCCAGTTCTGGCGGGCCGCCGAGTGTACGCACGAGTACAACCACTCGCATTACTACGGCGACGAGAACGTCAAGCGGTATTGGCAAGGCTACGACGCCATGGCCCAGACCGAGGAGGCGCGGGGTTACCTCGAACGGCGCCGGGACGGGCCGTTCGCGCTGGTCTTGTCGCTGGGACCTCCCCACAATCCCTACCAGACCGCGCCGGAGCGTTTCCAGCGGATGTTTCGGCCCGAGGACATCGTGCTCCGGCCGAACGTGCCGGAGGCGGTCCGCGAGGCGACGCGGCGGGACCTGGCCGGCTACTACGCCCATATCGCGGCGTTGGACGAGTGCGTCGGCCGGATCGAACGGACGCTGGCCGAGTTGAACCTCTTGGACGACACGATTCTCGTCTTCACGTCCGATCACGGCGACATGCTCGGCTCGCAGGGCCAGACGCGAAAACAGCGGCCGTGGGACGAGTCGATCCGCGTGCCGCTATTGATCCACTGGCCGGCGGGCTTGGACACGGGGGGCCGGGGCACGGGGGGCCGCAATCTCATCACGCCGACCGATGCCCCCGACATCCTGCCGACCTTGCTGGGGCTCTGTCGGATTGACGTCCCCGACACGGCTGAAGGGACCGATCGGTCGCGGCTGCTCCGCGGCGAGGTCGAGGATCGAGACGAGGCAGCCCTGATCACGTGCGTCAGTCCGTTCGGCGAATACACCCGACAGGGCGGCGGCCGAGAATACCGGGGCATTCGCACCGCCCGCCACACCTACACCCGCACGCTCGACGGCCCTTGGCTGCTGTATGACAACGCCGCGGACCCGTTTCAGCAGAACAACCTCCAGGGCAAGCCGGAGCACGCCGAACTCGAAGCGCGGCTCGACGCGCAGTTGCGTCAGCGGCTGCGAGAAACCCGCGACGACTTCCGCCCGGGAACGTACTACGTCGATAAATGGGCCTACCGGGTCGACGCCTCCGGCACGATGCCGTATACGCCGTGACGGCGTTAGAACACGACGATCACGTCGGTCCCGAGCAGGAACTGGTGCTTGTCGCTGAAGTCGTCATACATGCCGGTGCTCTGGCCGGGCACGAAGACGTTCGACGAATCCCAACGCAACTCGGGCCGGACGATCACCCGCTCGCGCGGCCGCCAGTTCAGCCCCAAGCTGACCTCCGTGTAGTTCCCGCCGTGGACGAACGGTTCGATCGCCTCGCCGAGCACGCGGGCGTTCTCCGGATCGGCGAACCATTCGACCCGCAGTCCCAACGCCGTGGTCGGCGTTATGTCGTAGAATAGGTATTGGTTGATGCCGTACCAATGGGCGTCGGTCGGCTGGAAATCGCCGTTGATGGCGGCGTCGCTCTCGATCCCGTAATCGTGCTGGAAGACGTACTTCAACCGGGAGGTGAGCTGGCGGCTGACGACGAGGCTGTAGCTCGTGCGATTGCGGTTCGTCGCGGGATTCTGGTCGCCGGTGGAGACGGTGAAGTTCACTCGGGACCGTTCGTCGCAACTGACCCAAGAGATTCCGCCCAGGAAGCTCAGCTTCCCATTGGGGTTCTCCCACGTGTCCCATCCCCTCGTGAGACCCCCTTGAACCGTCAGGCCCCGCGAGCAACGATAGCTGGCCAACATGCCGGTGTGCGTGAACGGCTCGCCGTATTGCATCGTGTAGGCGTGCGAGTAGAAAAAGTTCTCCGGGGCCATCACCGACTCGAAGCCCATGATGGTATTGAAGTGCCCAAACTTGAACGTCGTGCCGCAACCGAACGGCGCGGCGACCTCGGCGTACAACTGGGGCATGGCCAGGCCATATAGGGAGGCGCCGCGGGGTCCGCGGGACGGGTTCCACCGCTGCGTGCCGTCGTCAAACGTTTCCAAACCCAACGCCGTGGTGAAGAAGTAGTCGGTGCCGTAGAGCAGGTCGACCCGACCGCCCACGTCCCAGCCGCAACCGTCATCCCGTACCCTCCGGCCCAAGGCCAGGTAGAGCTGGTTCATCTGGTATTCGTTCGAGCGATCGTTGAAGGTGACCGGCGTGTTGAAGCGGTTTCTCGGGCTGTCGGGGTTCCAGGTGAAGCCTTGGTCGAGCCAGCCACGCGCGAAAAACGCCCCGCGGTGGAAGACGTCGTCGCTCAGCCAGACGTCAGACTCGCTCTCGGAACAGCCCAGCCCGCCGGAATAGCAGGACTCGCCGGACTCGCCGGGCGGGTATGCCTCGGCCGGGCTACTCGTCTCGGAACCGCTCAGATAGTCATCGACAATTGGCTGTCCCTCAACGGGGGGCTGAGCCATTGTTACCCCCACTTGTAGGTGGACCAGGCTGAGTAGCAGCAGGCACGCCGTCAAACGAGCAGACATTTCTCGGACTCCTCTTTCGGCACCCGGCGGAGCACCGGGATGGGTCAACGATGTCATTGTCGGGCGAAACTCGGGCCGCGGAGGTGGGGCGGCAGGCAACCAATGCGCCGGGGTCCCGGCATCGCCCTGCCGCTCGCCAACCGCGGCCACGAGACGCGGGACATAGCCCGACAATCCCCCCGCTTCAACAAGCAGTATCGGTTTTTTCGGTTATTCCGATCTGAGGGGTTGATCCAAATGTGACGATTCGGACTATTTTGCCGGGCTTCCCCCACCACCCAGGGCGGGCATCGTGGTCCTGTGTTGTTCTTTCATCCAAAGGCTCCCGCCTTTCTGGCCATTCGTACATTCCCAGGAGATGGAATCTTGCGGATTGCCATTTGGGTGGTTTCTGACGGTTGTTGCGACCGGGGACAAACGTGCCGGTTGGCGTGGATGGGATACCGTTTCGTAATGCGGAGTTTGGAGACGTTCTGGCTACCGCTTGCAGGCACAAGTTGCTTCCAACAAAAGGCTTACGTCGTTCCTCTCGAAGCCGAACGCGTGAGGATTCTTGCGCGGAGGGCCTCATTCTATCTCGCGCAGCTTGCCCGGGCTTCCTACACCAAGTTCTTGACATTTTTTCCGCGGCTAAGGACAATTAAGGCTTGGGACGTATGGGCAACCCTTGACGCCAAAGGTAAGTGGAACATGAGAAGATTCGGCCAATTCCTCGGACGGGCAGCGCACCGACAACCGCACGACAAGCAGCGTCTCAACGCCACCCGTCCGAGCGCGTGGCTCTCCGCGCGTTTCGAGCCTCTCGAACAACGACAGCTCTTGGCGGCCAATATCTTGGCCTCGCTCCAGGGCAACCTCGCTTCGCCGAGCGACGTCCACTACCTGCAACTCACGGTCAACGGCGGACAGTCGGCCCTGATCGGATTGCGGATGCAGGGCACCGGCGGCAGCGTCGATCCGGATTCCATGCGGGTGGAAACTCTTGCCGGTCACACGATCGCCCCGGTGTTGTCGCAAGCCGACGGTGCGCATGGCAACGATAGCGTGCTGTTGGTCGACTTGGCTCCCGGCTCCTACAGCGTTATCACGAAAGCCGAGAACGGCACCACCGGCGCCTACCAGGTCGACGTCTTCCTCGTCGGCGACCTCTCCGGCGACGGCGCGGTCGACGACCATGAAACGCTCTGGGCCAGCGGCGCCGTGGTTCAACACATGGGCACGGCCAACTACGTCACCCGGTTGTTCTATCAGTCCAAGGGAATCGACCTCTCGAAGGATCTCTACCGGACCGAAATCGACACCGACTTCGACGGCGATTGCGACAGCGACGACCTCGGGCGAATCAACAGAAACAAGGGTGTCTGCGGAATCTCCGCCGAACTCGTGGGCGACGCCGAGGCGCCCGCCATCCAAGCCGCGTTGGTCAACGATACCGGCCGCAGCGCGACCGACGGGATCACCAGCGCGTTGGCCATCGCCGGGACGATTCACGACGACCGCGAGATCGTCGCGTTTCGCGCCGGGCTGGACGGCATGAATCCGGCCGCCTACGTGAGCGTGCTGGCTGAAGTGGATGCCGGCGGCCACTTCCTGTTCGATCAGGCCCGGCTCGAGGCCATCCTCGGCGGCTCGGTCGCAAACAACGGTCCGCACACCTTGCACCTGGTGGCCGAGGACGATCTGGGCAACGCTTCGGCGACGCCTTACAACGTGACGTTTACGTTGGACACGATTGCCCCGGCGGCGCCGACGGGCCTGGACCTGCTCGCGTCGAGCGATCGGGGGTTCTACGACAACGACGACGTCACGGCGGACAATACGCCGACGATCCTTGTCGAGGCCGAGACCTCCGCGCTGGTCCGGCTGTCGAGCAGCATCGACGGCTACGTGGGCCAGGCGATCGTCGCCAGCCCCGTGTCGATTACAACGCCAACGCTCTCCGACGGCGACCACGATTTCACGGCCACGGCAACCGACCTGGCCGGCAACACCAGCGGTGTTTCGGCTCCGCTGTCGGTCCTGATTGAAACGGTTGCGCCAGTGGTGCCCACGCTCGACTTGGCCGCCGCCTCCGACACGGGAACGCTCGGCGACCGGCTGACGTCGCTGGTGAGCGTGACGCTCGTGGGCCTGGCCGAGGCCCAGTCGCGGATGACGCTGACCAATACCGGCGCATCGGTGATGGCCGGCGCGACCGGGGCGTTCTCGATCGGCGCGGTCCCCCTGTCCTTCGGCAACAATCTGCTCACCGTCACCTCGATGGACCTGGCCGGCAATACCAGCAGCTTCACGCAAACCATCAAGCAGAACAACGTTCCGACCGCCGGCGCTTATGGGCCGATCGCCGTGGACGAAGACCCCGGCGCGAAGACCTATGACCTCGTGGGAGTCTTCACCGACGTCAATCTCGTCGCCGGCGACACGCTCACGCTGAGCATCATTGGCAACACGAATCCCAGCCTGGTCACGCCGAGCCTGACGGGCACGAGCGGGCAGGTGACCAACAACAGCCTGCGGCTCACCTTCGGCCAGGACCGCAACGGCACGGCCACGATCACCGTCCGCGCGACCGACGCCGCCGGCGAGTACGCCGACGCGACCATCGTCGTCAACGTCGCCCCGGTGAACGACGCGCCCGTGCCCGAGGACACCAGCGTCGTACACGTCGAGGAGAACCAGTCTGTCGACGTGGACCTTCGCACGCGGTTCAAGGACGTGGAGACGGCGGACGACAATCTGGTGTTTCAACTCGTCTCGCCCACCGGCCAATTTGGCTTGGGCACGGCCGAAATTCTCGCCGACGGACATACGCTCCGCTTTACGCCCAACACGAACGTCAACGGACTGGATTACGTTCAAGTCAGGGTGACCGACACCGGGGAAGGCACTTCGGCCGCGAAAACGATTACCGGCACGGTCATTTTCAGCATCGATCCGTTCAACGATCCGCCCCAGGCCAACACCACCACGCTGGTGACCGACGAGGACGTCGCGGTCCAGGTCGATTTATGGACGCTCACGAGCGACACGGAGACGGCCGACGCCAATTTGTCGTATGCCTTGGCCGGCGCGGCACACGGCTCGGTCCAGTTGGTCGACGGCCACATCGCCCGATTCACCCCCGCGGCCGACTACAACGGGCCGGCCAGCTTCACGTACACGGTGACCGACACGGGCGATGGGACGAGTCCGGCGAAGAGCACGGGGCCGGTGACGATCTCCGTGACGGTCAACCCGGTCAACGACACGCCGGTTGCATTGCCGACGACGCTGACCACGGCCGAAGACACGGCGGTAACGGTCGATCTTCGGACACTGGTGACGGACGTGGAGACGGCCGACGATGCTTTGATCTTCACGGTTGCCGGCGCGACGCACGGCACGGTGGAACTGATCGACGGCCACACGGCAAGATTCACGCCGACGGGCGAATACAACGGCCCGGCGAGCTTCACGTATTCGGTCCAGGACACGGGCGACGGCGCGGCGGCGAAGACGGTCGGTCCGATTTCGATCGGCGTGA
>JAPLNP010000443.1 GCA_026401055.1 Planctomycetia bacterium | reverse complement strand
CCGGCACCCGGTTGACCTGCTGCTCGGCAACCATGCGGCAGACTTGAACGGGCACCTTCTGCTCGACGCGCTCCGTGACCGGACGCAACACCGTGTAAGGAATCCGGCGGACTTGCTCCTCGGCAACCATGCGGCAGACCTGAACCGGGACCTTCCGGCAGACCTGTTCCTGTTGGAAGGTACACGTTTCGACGGGAATCTGCCGTTGGACCATTTGCGGAACGTACGTCGTCTGCGGAACCTGCTGGGCCACGACGTTCGGCTGCCAGACACGCTGGACCTCGTAACGTCCGCTCGGGGTCGACGTCCAATACAGCCCGGGCCGCTGATAGACGGCCAGACCCGTCAGCGGATCGACGGCGGTGGTGGCGGACTGCCAGCGGAGCTGCGTCGACGGCCAACTCGGCCGGAGCACGACCTGGTCCATGTAGCCGCCCTGGTCGACGTACTGCGTAGCGCACGTGGTCACCGGCTGCATCACGGTGTACGCTTCCGTGCGATACGTAATCTGTTGGACTGGCCGCGAGACCGTGTACCACTCCTCGCGCTCCTGAGTTTCATAGACCGGACGCATTACCGTGCATCGCTCCTCGCGTTCGGCCGTCTCCTGGACGTAGCGCACCCGATCGTAGCTGCAATCGCGAACCTGCGTCTCCCAGACGGGACGCTGGACCGTGTAGGTCTCCTCGCGGTAGCCCGTCTCCGCCACCGGTCGCGAAACCGTGTAACGTCGCTCGTGCATTTGCGTTTCCCAGACGGGCCGGTACGTGGTCACCTGCTGGGTCTCGCATTGCGTCTCGTATTGGATGCGGTAGGCGGTGACCTGTTGTTGGTCGTACACCGTCTGATAGACCAGGCGGAACTGCTGACCGCCGTCACACGACGCGCACGCCGACGTCGGCCACCCCTGGCCCGACGCCCAAGCGGCGCAACACATGCCGACCATCAACGGACCGGCCACGCGTGTCAGGATACTTTTCATGGGCATGCGCATGTCACCCTCGCCTTGCCGATTTCCGCGCCGAAGTTCCCCAATTGCCACACCCCCGTGCCCTCGCGGCGGCGCCCGCGCGGACCACGGATCGAAGCGTACCGAAGGTACACCTCTCCTTATGAGTGTGGCAAATAAAACGCCCGACGGCAAATGCCCCGCCGGCTCGAATCCGCAGTAATTCTACGTTAGTGCAAGCCAGGCAAGGGCTTAAAATTTTCAAAAAAATCTCAAGTTCCGCGGCGTTGCGGACGAAAGCGGTTTCTTGTCCTTCGGCTGAACTCGTTGACGCTCAACGAGTTGCGCGACAACTTTACCCAATCGTTAAAATCGGATGCGTCGCGGACGGTAAGAATCGGGCGGGTGCGTTGATATCGAAAGGCACGGCGCCGTACACTAACCAGCCATGCGATACCTTGACTTGACACTGCACGCGCACGAAGAGAACCTCGCCTTGGACGAGGCTCTGTTGGACGAGGCCGAACAGTCCGACGGGCTGACCGAGACTCTGCGGATCTGGGAGCCCGGCGAGGAAATGGTCGTCGTGGGCCGCTCGTCCGTGGTCGAAGACGAGGCGCGCGTCGAGACGTGCCGCCGCCGCGGCGTGCCGATCCTGCGAAGAGCGAGCGGCGGGGCGGCCGTGCTCGTCGGGCCGGGATGCCTGATGTACGCCGTCGTGCTCAGCTACCGCCGACGGCCCGAGCTGGCCAGACTCGATCACGCTCATCACTTCGTCCTCGGCGCGCTCGCCGCCGCGCTGGGACGGCTCGTGCCGGGCATCGCTTGCCGGGGGACGAGCGACCTGGCGATCGCCGGGCGGAAGTTCTCGGGCAACAGCCTGCGGTGCAAGCGCCGGCACCTGCTTTACCACGGAACGCTCTTGTACGATTTCCCGTTGGGCCGGATCAGTGAGTTCTTGAAAATGCCGTCACGCCAGCCGGCGTATCGCCAAAGTCGCGCCCACGATGAGTTCGTCACGAATCTTCCGCTGGAGGCCGACGCGATCCGCGAGGCGTTGCGTTCGGCGTTCTCGGCCGACGCGCCGCCCGAGGCGTGGCCGCAAGAGAGGACGGCCGCCCTCGTCGCGGAGAAATACGCGCGGCCGTCGTGGAACTTGCGGGGCGAGGGTCGATAGGACTCCCTCTTCCTGTGGAAGAGGGCAGGGGTGAGGGTAGTCGCGTTGATCGGCAATGATCAAACCCCTCACCCTAACCCTTTCCCGGAGGGAGAGGGGACTTGATTGTCCGCCGGCAGAACCGGCGACCCAGCGGCAGGCACGCCCCGCTGGCGGCGATGAGCATCCAGACTGCCGGCTCCGGCACGGGAGCCGAGTCCATCGCGACGTAGAGCGGCGTGTTGATGCCGAACTCGCCGGTGTCGGACGAGGCGAAGGCGAACCGCAATTGCGCGGCCCCGCCCTCGACCAGATTGGCCAGGTCGACCCAAGTCCACTGGTTGACGATATAGTCGCCCTCGATCGCCCCGGGCTCGCGCGACTGGCGGAAGTCGGCCAGGTAGAAATGCACCGGGTCCAGGCCCACGATTGTGCCGCCCGAGGCGTCCAAGCCGGTGATCTCCAGCCGGAAGAAGTCATTGTTCTCGCGGGTGAACCGGTCGGTGAACCCGTAGCTGTCACCATCCCGGATGGTCAGGTACGCATAGGTCGTGTTGGTCAGAAAGAAGCCGTGGCGCCCGGGCGTCTGGGTCGACGCGGCGGCGATGTCCAGCCGGCGAAAATCCTCGTAGGGCTCATCGGGGAAGTAGCCCACCGCGTAATTGGCCGACCCGAACACGCCGCCGCCGGTGATGGCGCTGTATTGGTTTCCGAAGCCGGGCGTGGTCGTGTCCGTCCGGTTCGAGACGCTCCAACCGTCCCAACCGCTCCACGGGCCCCATTGGCCGGTGTAATCGCCGTGGCTGTTGTAGAACGTGACGCCGCCGGCGACAAACGGATGGACCTCAGGCGTTTCGTTCGCGGGCGACGGCTGGGTGTCGTAGCCGCAGTAGTAGCTCTCGGAACCCAGCACGCGCGACTCGCCGTCGACGGTGAACTCCTCGAAGCCCATCGTCCACGCGAGGGCGGCGCCGCCTTGAACAGCCGCCAGAGCCAACGCGACAACCGCCGCGCGGAACAAGAACCATGTTGATGCAAGTCTCATCGGAACCTCGTTTCATGGGAAATCAGAGTAGGTCGTCACCAAAGCTCATCGCGAACCGTCTCGCCACCGGCACGGGTGCAGATCGCGGCTAGAACGTCCAGCATCATGTCCTCGTTCAGAAATCGGACCGAGCCGTCGACGAACAGCCCGTTCGCGCCGCCGGGGTGCCGGCTGCGGATTTCGTTTTCCAGCGGGTGTTCGGGCGAGGGTCCTTCGTTGATCGCGTAGGCCTGGTCAAACAGGTTCCGCGCGTTGATCCATTGCATGTCGGCAAACCCGGAGTCCTCGGAGACGATTAACGTCGAGGAAGTGCCGTCGGTAAAATCGCGGATCGCCAGCAGGCGGTCGTAGAGCATCGCCCCCTTGGGCGGATCGTTGGGCGAGAGAATCCGTTCGCCGTAAATCCCACCGTAGTCGCAAACGCCGCGGCCCTCGCTCAACAGGGTGTCTCGCGGGACGCTCGAGCAGACGTAGATCGGCAGCGCGTAGGCGGCCGCCCGGGCGTTCTCCGGCGCGTCGAACGAGCGGCCGAAGTCGATTTGCTCGTGGACTTGCTTCTGCTCGACGAACGGCAACAGGAAGGCCGACCATGCGAACTGCCGCTTCGCCGCGTCGCGCCACGAGGTGCGCAATTCGATGCCGCCGGGCGGAAAAGACCGGTAGCTATTGTGGTAATTCAGCAACCCGACGCCGATCTGGCGCAGGTTGTTCGTGCACGACATCCGCCGCGCGGCCGCCCGGGCCGCTTGAACCGCCGGCAGAAGCAGACTGATCAAGATGCCGATGATGGCGACGACGACCAAGAGCTCGACGAGCGTAAAGCCGCCCGTCGGCGCGTCGCGTCGCGTCGGACGTTTCCGGAACATGGTTGGCGCACGCAACACCGGCTCGCGGCGAGCGTCCGGGGCGCCGTTGGCGCCGCCGACGATCCGCGCGGAAGCGGCCGGGAATTGCGATTCCTATGAGAATCCTACCACTTGCGAGCTCCGTCCCTCGCGGAGCACCATGGGTACCGCGTTGGTAGGTCTTCTGACTTCCGAGCTCGGGTCTGCCCGGCCTTCTCACCGCGTCAAGATCGCGGCAATGGCCTAAAAAAGACTGGGCAACCCTCCACGCACTCGGTTACAGCGGCGGGGCCGTCCCGGAATCGCACCGGAGTTCCCTGTTCGTCGGCCCTTCAAACCGAAGCGGCCGACCACCAACGCACGATTGTCGACGTGAGTATCGCACGGCGCACGGCGGCTGTCAAGAGGCCTGGCGGGTGGTTTTCCGAAAAAAACGCGCGTGCCTGCCCAGGCCGGTGACCGTTCCCTTCTCACGCCGACACGCGAACCGCCGAGCATCCCATTCTCAATAGATGCAGGCAGTGTCCAAAGCGGGGCAAGCACCGCTTGTGTCTGTCGAACCGGAAACCGTCAACGAGATTCTATCCGCTGACGCATGGAGCACGATCCGGTGCGCGCAAGTGGCACTCGACGGCCGATCCGAAGAATCCCATAAGCGGCCGTCGCCCGAACGTCAGCGCTCGGGTCGTCCTCCATCAGGCGTACCAGCAGCGGGAGATCCGCGTTGGTGCCGAGGCCCGCCAGCGTGTGACACGCCTCGTAACGCTCGCCCTCCTCGCCCGCGGCCGCGAGCTTGCCGAGCGCCTCCAACGGCGCCGTGTCGCCGGGTTGCGCATGGGTGGCCGCGGCGGCAATAACATGCGCCCGGGCGGGCGAATTGTCCCGCTCGTTCTTGAAAGCCGCCGCAAGCTTCTCGCGAATCGGCTCCGGAACGGTGGCCAGATGGCGCAAGGCGTAGGCGGCGTAGCCCCGGGTCTTCGGGTCGTTCGACTCCAGCAGGCGGCCCAGGCCGTCGACGCCGGCCTCCTTGCCCGAGTTCGCCAGTATCCAGTTCACGCCCACGGCGAGCGACTCGTCCTTGCCATGGGCATCCTTGTCGAAAAGCTCGTCGCCTTCCTCGCGGACGTGGTACTTCAACTTGGCGAGCGTTTCGGCGGCGTGTCCCCGGTCCGAAGCGCTCGTGTTCAGAAAGACGCCGCGGATCTTTTCGATCCAACGATTCCGCTCGGGGGCGGAGGCGGCGGCCCGGGCCAACACCCGCCAGATGCCGACCCGGTACTGGGGCTCGTTCTCAAATCGCTTCAACTCTTGGACGTAGGTCTCCTCGACCTCTTGCGGATAGTCCAGCGCCAATAGGTACTCGGCGGCGTGAACCTTGACCCAACGCTCTTGCTCATCGAGCGTCTTGCGCACCACGGCCACGGCTTGCGCCCGGAGTTCCGGCGTGACGCTCGGGCCCTCGCTTGCATCGGGCGAGCCGGCATGCGCCAGGCCGACCAGTGCGCCGAAAAGTGTCCAGACCACGCCGACCCAAACGAGACGGCCCCGGCGGTTGCCTCGGCCCGCGAAGCCGTCAGGCGTACTGGGATTGGAGACACGTGATTCTTGTGCGGACCGCTTCATTGTCGACCTCGCGTCGCTGGTGGCTGGACCAACCCAATAGGGTACAGGACCGGCGGGGCCAAGACAAGCATCGTGAGCGTTGCGCGTGTGGAGCTTTTTGGAGTGCGGCGATTCATCGCCGCTTTTCTCAACCCCGGAGTACGCCGACACGGTGGTTTTCAGGCGAGTTTCCACACGTGACGCCGGAGCCGTCGCAAAAAGCGGCGATGAATCGCCGCACTCCAAAACCCTTCCCTCGGGCCGGTTGTGGGGGGCGACCCGCCAAAGTACAATCACGGCCTGCAATCCATCGCCTCGGCCACGGGCACTTCGCTCGGCGCGAGATCACGGCTGACAGAAACGGAGCCCTCCATGCGACCCAGTCGAGTTAAAGCGAAACTTCAGCGAAACCAACCCGCCCTGATTACCACGCTCCACCTGATCGACCCCAGTTTGTTCGAATTGGTAAGCCTGATGGGCTTTGACGGCATCTGGATGGACATGGAGCACCACGCCTACGGCCTGCCGAAGGGTTCGGACCTGATGCGGGCGGCGCGCGTGGGGGTCTCGGACATCATCGCCCGGCCCGCCAAAGGCGAATTCATGCGGATGGCCCGGATGCTCGAGGCCGGCGCCCAGGGGATCATGTACCCCCGCTGTGACGACGCGAAGGAAGCCGCCGAAGTGGTCCGCTGGGCCAAGTTCGCGCCCCAAGGCGAACGGGGGGTCGACGGCGGCAACCCGGACATGCCTTATCTCTTGATGCCCCTGGCGCCTTATCTCGAGATGGCCAACCGCGAAACGTTCATTGCCATCCAGATCGAACAACCCAGTGCCCTCGAACACGCGGAAGAAATCGCCGCGATCGACGGCGTCGACATCCTGATGCTCGGTCCCGGCGACTTCAGCGTCCTGGCCGGCGTGCCCGGCCAGATGAACCACCCGCTGATCCTCGACGCCAAGAAGAAGCTCGACCGGGCGGCGAAGAACACCGGCAAACACTGGGGCTGCACGAGCAGCGGGCCGGAGGACAGCCGGCAACTCATCGAACTCGGCGCCCGGTTCATCTGCCACAACGCCGACATCGTGCTCGTGAAGCAAGGCTTCGAGCGGATTCGCAGCGAGTACTCCGCCCTGGGCTTCACCTTCGAGGGAAGCTACGAAGCGTAATGGTGGCAGGTTGCGGGGGCCTGGCGGGCCGGGTACAATCGCCGGTATGCCCCGGCGGCGTGGGACCGGTCCGCGGTTTGCCGGGGCGTTCTTGCCCGTTGCTGTCCCCTTGTTGCCTGCCCGCGGAGGAGTTGACCATGCCGAGACTCGCGCACGTGTTGTTTCTGCTTCTGATGTTGCATCCCCTGGTGGCGGTGGCGGAGCCCGCGGCGGCGGAGGCTGGCGCCGAGAAGCCGGCGGCGGCTCCGGCCGATCCCAAGGCGGCGCTTCGCGAGGCCATCGACAAGTATCTCGACCAACGTTGGCTGCCGGAGGCCGAGGCGACCAAGGCCACCGACGAACTGGTGGCGAAGCTCGAGGCGGCCGGCTGCGGCATCGAGGAGGTGGAGCAGATGCTTCGCGCGGGCAGGGTACACTATGGGGAGTCGAAGACGAAGGGCAAGCTGGCGCTGGTTCAGGGGCTCACCTGCGACCACGTCGACTACAAGCCCCGGTTCTTCGTCTACGTGCCCGACTCCTACGATCCGGCCAAGCCGGCGCCGCTGCTGTTGATCGGGCACGGCGGCAACGGGGCCATGGACGCCGACTACGCGATGAAGGCGTCGCTGTCGGGCACGATCCCCTGGCTGCAGTCGAAGGTGATCGACGAGAAGGGCTTCATCGTGGCCGCGCCGTTGTCCGAGCGCGGCTGGGGCGCCATCGGCAATTCGATCCTCCTGAGCGTGATCTCCTGGGTCCAGCGGCAAATGAATGTCGATCCCGATCGGATTTACGTGACGGGCCATTCGATGGGCGGCCACCTCAGTTGGCGTAGCGGCATCTACCTCGGCGACCGCTGGGGCGCGGTGGCCCCGATGAGCGGCGGCTACGATTACGTCGACGACAAACAGGTCTACACCCTGGTGGACGTGCCCGGCTACACGACCTTCGGCACCAAAGAACCGTACAACATCAACGACTACAACAAGAAGATCCGGGGGTGGATGGACGAGCACCACTTCGGTTGGAAGCTGATCGAGAAGGAGGGCGGGCACGAGATCTACATGGACGAGTTGCCCAAGGTGGCCGACTTCCTTCTGGCCCATCCCCGCAATCTCTACCGGAAGCGAGTCTACGGCCTCGCCGGCTCGAGCGTCGTCTACAACAACCCCGAGAAGAATGAGAAATGGGGGCAGGAACACACGTGGAACGCCGACCGGCCGATCCAGCGGTCGACCTTCCACTGGCTCCGAATGGTCCCGCTCGCGAAGGACACTCCCAAGGAGAAGTACCCCTCGCGTGTCTGGGCGGAGAACCTGGGCGAGAATCGCATCCAGCTCACCTCCCAGTTCGCCCGGCACGCCCGGCTGTATCTCCATCCGAAAATGGTCGATTTCAGCAAGCCGGTGACGGTGGTGGCCAACGGGAAGGAGGTCTTTTCGGGCAAGGTGACGCCGAGCCTCAAGACGATGCTCGAGTTGGTCCGCGAGTTCGACGACCGGGGCCGCGTCTTCCACGCCGCGATCGACGTAGACATCCCGACCGACGCCGACAAGACGCCCGAGCCGCAGGGCGACGCATGACGCGCTACTCGACGAGTGCTGCCAGGGGACTGTCCCGGTTTTCGCGGCGAGGAGGACGGTACGCCGCCGAATCGCATGTTCGCCGCGAAAATGGGACTGTCCCCCTTGTGGCGCGGAAGGGTCGCGCTACTCGACGAGCGCGGGCGAGGTAATCGCGCCACCGATCACGTCGGTCGGGGGCGCGCTCAGATCTTTTTGCGGGCCCAACTCGCCGAAATAGGCATACGCCTTCTTGACGTCGACGTACGACTTCTTGTTGCCGTGCAATCGGGACTCTTCGACCTCGACGACTCCCCATCCGACGATGTGAAACTCGAGGTTGCCCCCGGCGAGGCTGCCGGTGAGCGTGTCGAACAGCGGGATGATTCGCTTCAATCCTTTGGCCTTGGCGACGGCGTTGTTCAAGCCGCTGGAGAGTCCCGTATCGCCGTTGGCCGAGAGGGGTGTCTTGGCCTCGATTTGGCTGCTGTCGGGAATCCGTCCGTCGGCGTAGAGGGCGTTGAGATCGTTTTGGATGAGTCCCTTGGTGATCTGGTCGCACAGCGCGACGGTGGAATTGTTGGCGGGGCCGATGTCGACGGTGCCCCAGTTGCCGGCCACGGGGAGCTTGCTGCTGTCGATCAGTTTTTTGTCGCCGTAAATGCTCCAGGTGTCGCCGAAGTTATTGTTGTTCCAATCGTCGCGCCAGATCGCGAAGGGGAGGATCATCGCGCCCGGCGGAATCGCGCTTCCCCGCTGAAGCACGGCCGTGGCGCTGGCCGTGACGCCGGAGCTCTCGCTGCCGAGCACCCTCGCGAAGAACAGGGAGACGGGCAGATTGGCCTGCGCGTCGCGGCGAACCGTGACGCGGACGGTGTCGAAGATTCCCGAATCCAAGAGCGTCACCTGGGAATAGATCGTCGTCCGATCGTATTGACCGATCTCGATGTCGGAGTCGAGGATGATGAACGTCGGGTCCATGTTCAACCTCAGGTACTCCCGGATCTTAGAACGCACCTTGTCGAGATCCTGCGTGCCGTCGGCGGCGGGCACCAGTTCCTGCACGGCGGCCAGCGCGGCGGCGTCGGCCGCGCGTTGCAGGTCGGTGCGAATCTTCAAGAGATAGCCGTAGTCGACCGCGAAGGCGACCATCGCCAGCAAGGGGAGGATCAGGAAGGCGGCCAGAACGGCAATGGTTCCGCGGCGCGACGGCGGCGGGCTCGGAGATCGATCTCTCATGATGGTACCCTTTGTCAATAAGGCGTGGCGGCGTCCCGGCAATCATTCACAGGGGACTGTCCCAGTTTTCGCAGCGCGGAGAGCGTTGCCCCGTCAATCGCCGCTTTCGCCGCGAAAATGGGACTGTCCCCCTCGCGGCACCGTGCCGCACGCTATTCCTTTCGCATGATCGTTTTCGAACTGAATACCTTGCTTCGCGCCAAACCGGGACCCTTCAGCCAGCGAACCGTGTTGAAGGCGAAGTCGACTTGCACCGTGACTAACCGATCGTTCGGATCGTCGAGGGCCGGCGCCAAGGTGTACTTCACGGTCAGTCCGGCTGCAAGGTCCGCTCGCGCCACGCGGGGATAACACTGCTCCAAATAGTCCAAGACCACGGCACGGACATCGGTCTCGCTCGTGGGCGTGGTCGTGGGCGCGTGATGCGAGGCCATGCGGCAGCCTTCGCGCGCCGCGCTGGTCACGGCTTGGCCGACGTCCACGGTTCCGAGTATCAGAACGATCAGCGGCAGGGCGATCACGGCGAACTCGACGCAGGCCACGCCGCGGCGATTCCGGCTCCGACGAAAACAGGATGAGGTCCCTTTGCTTCGCATCTCGCTTCATTCCCGTGCATGGGTCGACGTCGCCCCGAGACGCCCGACTACCCGCAGACTACGGAACATCCCCGCCTCCGAGAAAGCCGGCAGCCAACTCACGTCCGAGGCGTCCACCTCGACGGACACCTTGATCTTCGTCCCCGGCAAAATGGCCGAGAGGCTCTCGGGAACGACGGTGACGGTGACCGGGCTGACGTCCGACGGACTGGAGATGACGCCGTGCAGGCCGTCGTCGACCGCCGCTCTGACCCGTGTCGCGCTCGTCGTCGTGGCCAGGGCCGCCGTCCGCGAGCCCTCCCGCGCCGCGTTGGTCAACGCCTGCTGGACCATGATGTACCGGCCGAACTCGAACAACGCAAAGATGAAGAGCAAGAACAGCGGGGCCACCAGCGCGAACTCGACGACCGTGGCGCCGCGCCGTCTCGTTGCTCGTCGGTTCGGTCTTGCTCTCTGGCACAATCTCACGGACACCACCGGATAGCGGCTTGCGGTGACCGAAAACCCCGACCGTGCCGAATGGCTGGCGGTCGGCCGACACTCGACTGCCCACGCTGGACGAGAAAGGCAGCCGCCGAAATCCGGTGGCATCTTCGCGAGACAATCGAACGTATCCCGGCGCGCCATGAATCCCGGCATCTTAAACATAGCTTTAATCCGGACTGCCGGCCGGCCGGGGACTGGTCCATTTTTCGGCGGGAGACTTCGTTCTGCCAGAAAGACTAGGGCCGAAAAATGGACCTGTCCCCCTCCGTGGCGCAAGGGGGATAGTCCCCTGTGGCCGGTTACCCACCCCGGTGGCGCATCTGCTAGCACCCCGGCACGCCAAGGCGAAAAATCGGGGTTTGTCGCTTTTGGACGATGGGTTACATTTTGAAAAGCTTACAACCGGGCCGAGGCGAGCCCGCGACGATTTTCCATCACCCGAGCATGACGCAAACCTCACCGGGCAGATCGCCCAGGCCGCCGTAAAATGCCGCAAGGACCTGGCCGTTGCCTGGCTCGGCAAGGAAATGCCCAACTGGTCGGCGCCGTGCGTGATGAACGTCCGCGTGGGCGAGGGGCTCGGCGCCGGCGGCGCGACCACCTTCGTGTTCGACCGCGGAGAGGTGTTCGGCTGGCGGATGAGCATCCAAGGCTCCCGGGAGCGAATCTTCGACTCCGTGCTGCCGCACGAAATCACCCATATGGTCTTCGCCAGCCACTTCCGTCGCCCACTACCCCGCTGGGCCGACGAAGGCGGCGCGACGAGCGTCGAGGACGCCAGCGAACGAACCAAACACTACCGAATGCTCGATCAATTCCTCCGCACGGGCCGAGGCATCGCCTTCAACCGGATGTTCGCCATGACTGAATATCCGGCCGACGTCATGCCTTTGTATGCCCAGGGCTTCTCCCTGGCCGACTACCTTATCCAAAACGGCGGCCGGCGGAAGTACGTCCAGTACCTGGACGATGCCCTCCAAGAGGACCAATGGGCCCAAGCCACCCGGCGGCACTACGGCGCGTCCGACCTCGGGCAACTGCAAACGGTCTGGCTCTCGTGGATTCGCCAGGGCCACCCGCAACTCGAACCCAAGCAGTCCACGCCGGAAGCCGCCCCGGCCGCCGAAGTGCTGGTCGCCGATGCTCGCCGGCCGCGACCCGAGCCGAATCTGATACACCGCATCCCTCGCAAGCCGCATGAGCAGGCCCGTCCCGAGGGGGAAATCGCCATGGCTAGCGCGGCGCCGGTCGAGACCGCTGTGGCCGAGGCCGAGCCGGCGGTTTACGCCGGTGCGCCGGGCAAGGTGCTTCCGGCCTCCGGCTGGCAGCCGCTGGGTTCGCCCGCCGTCGCCAAGGCGGTCGGCCCGATGGTTCCCGTCCCCTCCGAGCCCGTCCTTGCCCGACCCCAACCAGTCGAGCCCGCCCGGCAGATCATCCTCGAGTGGCGTCAACCGTCGCCTACCGCCTCCGTCCGGTAGAGTCCCAGCCGGGGACTGGTCCATTTTTCGGCGGGAAGACGTTTTCTTCCGACCAAGCGTTGGCCGAAAACATGGACCTGTCCCCTTCCCCAGCCTCCGCTGTTCCGTAAAGCGTTTCCGCCAGTCGATTGCCGCCCGGGCCGTGCCGATATAGAATGAAGTAATGGCAGCGGCAACAGAGGGCAAGCCGTCACACCCGAACGGGTTGACACGTCGCTCGGACGCGCTACCTGGGCGAGGAGGCAAGAGGCAACTTGAGAGCGGAACTATTGCGCGAGGGCGTGTCGGCCATCAGCGGCAACCGATGGTCCGACGGCTACGCCTGGTTTGAACTTCGCCCCGCCGGCGACGGCGGACGCGATACGCTGAACCTTCGGCTGATCTGGGCGAGCGAGTGCCGCAAGGGCTACGGGACGGCCCTGCTGGACAAGCTGATCCGCGCGGCCGACCGTTGCGGCACGCGGCTGTATCTCGAAGTCCAGACCTTCGTCAAGGACAAGGGCAACGACTTCGCCTTCGGCCAGGTTCGCCAGGGCGGCATGCTCAAGCCGGAGCTATGCGCCTGGTATGAGAAGCACGGCTTCCGGCGGCTCGACGATTGCCACATGGCCCGCGACCCTGCCCCGCGAGCGGGCGTTCTCATGTGACCACGCCAGGCGACAGGCGAGCACCTCGTCGCCGCCGATCCCCTCGGCCAGCGCCATGTCCCTCGCCACGCGTCCTGCCGCTCCCGCCGCCTCGACCGGCCGCGGCTCGATCACCCGCCTCCCGCCCGGCGACGGCGCGGCAGCCTTCGGGCCAATGACTCCGCGCGACGCCCCCGTGCCTTCCGTGCCCACCCCAGCCCCCTCGGCCCCCGCGCCGACCACGATCTGCTCCCCCCAATGCGCCGCCAGAATCGCCGCGTCCCGATCGTCGACCTTGCCATCGGCGTTGAAGTCGCCGTCGGCCCAAGTGGCGCCGGCTTGCTGCCGCCAATGGGCGCCGAGGATCGAGGCGTCCTTGTCGTCAACCACTGCATCAAGGTTCGCGTCGCCCGTCAACCGATACTCATACGCCCCGATGTCGACCGTGTCGTAAATGACGCGGTCCTTGTTATCCAGGTCAGCGATCAGTGCGTGGCCCGCCGCATCGACCGCCAAGGCATTGCTGCCCATATTGATCGCGGGGCTGCCCGCCAAGAGACGCAAATCGCCCGGATCGCCGGGGCTCGGGTTGCGGACGAAGAGCGGATCGATCGGCGAAGAGGAAGTGCCGACCTGGTTGCCGTCAATGCCATCCACAAGCGACGATTGGCCCGTCCCGTCGCCGATCAGGTTGTAGCAACCGGAGAGCACGCCGGATAGTTGATAGATATCCCCTAGATTTCCAGCTACAATCGTGTTATTGAGTGTTACTCTTGTGGAGCTTCCATAACTGAAAATCCCGACGGGAGAATTGCGCGAGAGCGTCGAGTTCGTGATGGTCAATGTCGCTGTGCCGTTGTAGCTGTCGAAGCTCGCGATCCCGCCGGTGCCGGTGCCGCCCAAGTTGCCCGAGAGCGTCGAGTTCGTAATGGTCACGCTGGCTGTGCCGTTGTAGCCGACATTGTTGATCCCGCCGCCGCTGCCCGAGTTCCCCGATAGCGTCGAGGTCGCGATCGCCAGCGTGCCGGAGTTGTAAATCCCGCCGCCCCCGCCGGCCGAGTTACCCGACAATGTCGAGTCTGTGATCGTTAGCGTGCCGACGTAGTTGTTGTAGATCCCGCCGCCACCGCCGCCGGCCGAATTGTCGGAGATAGTGGAGTCCGTAATGCTGATCGTGCCGCTACTGATAATCCCCCCGCCGCAGCCGCTGGTCGAGTTGCCCGAGAGCGTCGAGTTCGTGAGCGTCAACGTGCCGTGCCAACCATTGTAAATCCCGCCTCCGTCGCTGGCGTAAATCCCGCCTTCATCGCTGGCCGAGTTACCCGAGAGCGTCGAGTTCGTAAGCGTCAGCGTGCCGAAACTGTAAATCCCGCCGCCCCCGTAGCTGCTCGAGTTTCCCGCGAGCGTTGAGTTCGTGATGGTGAGCGTGCCGGAGCTGTAGATCCCACCGCCACGGTCGGCCGAGCCGCCGGTGACCGTCATGCCCAACAGACTGGCAACGACGCCACTATTGACGTAGAACACGCGGCTTTGTTGGTTGGCGTTGATTGAAAGCAACTCGGCGCCGGGGCCCTGAATTTCAACACCGGCAGGATCGGTGATCAAAAGGTCAGCATTTCCAGGTTCAAAAACGATTTTGCCCGGCAGGGGGTCCGTGCCGTCGGTGAACAACTCGGGCGCGAAGGTGATGACGTCGGTCTCGGCGTCGCTGCCCGCGCGGGCGTCGAAGACGGCGGCGTTCGTGTTGGCGGCTTCGAGGGCTTCGCGCAGCGTGATCACGCCGTCGGCGGCGACGGCGTCGGACAGCGAGTTGACCAGGAATGCCGTCAACATCCGCCGATCTTCCAGCGGCTCGAGGCGGAGCCGGTGGTGGAATGGATTCGTTCGCACTCGGGACACTGCGTCCGACCGGCGCCGTGCCGGGTTGCCCATGCGCCGTCCGCCAAACCAAGCTCGTGCCATGATCGTCTCCTTGCCCACCAGAAACCCAACGATAGAGGGGTACGTGATTAACCTCCTAGCATAACACGTCTCCCTTGCGATGCAAGCGTTTTTCTCGGGGACGAGGGGTTTTTTGCCGATCTTTGTTTCGGCCCAATGGGCCAATCGGGCCGCGCGGGAACGGTTGGGCCGTTTGCCCGACGGGGGTGCATCGTGTATCCTGTTCTCGGGGCGTTGCCGTCGCAACTGACGAGGTCTCTCATGAACGCACGTACTATGCTTTCGGTCCTGGCCGTGCTCCTCTCCCCGTGGCTCTCGATGGTTCGCGCGGACGCACCGGTCTTGCCCGCCGATTGGCAGGCCGCTTGGTCCAGCCCGTCGATGGCGGACCGGCCGCTGCAGATCGTCCACGGCATTCCCGCCAGCCGAGCCACGCCCGAGGGCATGAAGTTCTACAAGGATCATGGCCTGGGCGGCATCGTATGCAACGTGGCGTTTGCCGACTACCTTCGCTCCGAGGAGCATTGGAAGACGCTCGTCGCCGGGGTCGAGGCTTGCCGGGACCTTGGCTTGATCGTCTGGATTTATGACGAGGAGGGTTATCCCAGCGGCGCGGCGGGCGGACTCGTGTTGGCCGAGAACCGCGAGTTCGAGGCGGTGGAATTGGCCTACGACAAGACACGGGCCGATCCGTTTTTCGTTCGGCCCGCCTACGAATTCGCCCACGCCGCGAATAACTTCCACGCGGCCCGGCGGTGTCCGAACCTGATCGACGATCGGGCGATGCGGTGCTTCATCGAGAAGACGCACGACGCCTATTGGCGGCATCTCGAGCCGCACTTCGGCCGAACGATCCAGGCCGTGTTCACCGACGAGCCGTCGCTGATGGCGGTCAACCTGGGGGCGCTGCCCGACGAGATCCGCGAGAAGGTTCGGGTGGTCGATCCGCCGGACCCGGCGGTCCGGCCGCTGCCCAGCGTGCCGTGGGGCTACGATCTGGCCGAGCAGTACCGCCGCCGCTTTGGCGAAGACCTTGTGAAGCAGCGCCCGAGCCTCTTTGGCGGCGACACGCCCGAGGACCGGCGCGTGCGGCGGCAGTTCTGGAGCCTGATCGCCGACCTGACGGCCGAGCGTTACTTCGGGGCGATCGGACGCTGGTGTTCGGAACACCGGATCGCCTCGTCGGGCCATT
This sequence comes from Planctomycetia bacterium, assembly GCA_026401055.1. GTDB lineage: Bacteria > Planctomycetota > Planctomycetia > Pirellulales > Thermoguttaceae > JAPLNP01. Next base: position 12,220 of record JAPLNP010000443.1, on the reverse strand, counting down.
GCCTGTGGGAGGAGGAAGTGTTGCACCACGTGCCGCTGGAAGGAAACGGCCTGAAGGTGCTCGGCCTGATGGACGTCCCCGGCCTGGACATGCTCTCGTCGGACCCGGCCGCCGTGATCCACACCGGGTGGCTGACGGCCGCGCTGCCCAGTTCAGCCGGGATGCTTCACGGTCGCCGCCGGGTGATGACCGAGGTGAGCGATTTCTCGCAGAAGATGGCCTCGCAAGGGCCGGCCACGCTCGAAGCCATGCAGGCCACCGCCGCCTGGCAGGCCGGCTGGGGCGCGACCGAATTCACGCTTTACTACGGCATCAGCGATCGCTCGGCCGAAGACTATCGAGCCTATTGCGACTACGTCGGCCGGCTCAACGCGATCCTGAAACCCGCCAGCCCAGTCCGAAAAACACTGCTCTACTATCCGATCCACGACCTCTGGGAAGAGTATCTCCCTATCGCCGAGCGGCTGAACGTCGCGTCGCAGTCGCCTCGGGCGAGGCGGCTGGCGGATTCGTTCATGCGACTCGGCCAACGGCTCCAGCGGAGCCAGGTTCCGTTCAATCTGGTCGACCACGAGAACCTGGCGTCGGCCCAGGTGGAAAGCGACGGACGGCTGACCCTGGCCGACCAAGCGTACGAGGCACTCGTGCTGCCGGCGGGCGTTGCGCTGCCGGACGCGGCGGCCAAGGTCGTCGAGGAACTCCGCCGTCGCGGCGGGCGCGTGGTGGTCGACGAAGCGGACGGGAAGCCCTTGTCGGCGGAGTCGCTCTTGGCCCAGGTTCCAGCGGACTATCGCGTGTTGCCGGCGTCGGAGCACCTTTCGCTCGGGGCTTTCATCCGGGACGGCCGGCGGATCGTGCTCGTCACGAACGTCGGCGGCGAAGCGTATCGGGGCCGCCTGGAAGCCAAGGGGGGTCCCTGGCTCGTCCTCGACCCCGCCGCCGCAACGGTCCAGCCGGCCGAGCAGGACGCGGAGGGCAAGATCGGCCTGTCGCTGGGCGCCCGGCGGGCAATGCTGTTCGTCGAGGCCCGATGAATCTCGGGTCGGGTGGGGTGCAAAGGGGCAGGGTATCTTCGGCTTCTCGGATGCTGGACTTGCCGTCGGCGGGCTGGCGGTGGTATAAGCCGCTCTTCAAAACCGCCGCAAAGGCGGGCCGACTCTGGCTATTCCCAATCTCTTCTGTCTGTCCATGCCATGCGATATCGCCGACCCCCTGTATATTCGCGGATCGCCCCAGGTTACCAAACTTTACAGTCTCGCGGGTCGTGGACCCACTGGCTGGGGTTGGCTGTCTTGGCGTTGTTGCCGGTGGGAGTTGCCGCCGGCGCGGACGGTTCGCCGGAGAAAACCCCGTCGGAGTGGCTGACGATCGAACTCGTCCAAACCCGGATGAAGCAGCTCGGCGACTTGCCGAATTTGGACGAGGCGACACGCGCCAAGGCCCAGGCGTTGCTTCAGCAGGCCGTCGCGCAATTGGAGTCGGCGGAGACGTTGGCGACGCGGGCGAAGCGGTACGAGGAGCGGATCGCGTCGGCCAAACAGGACGTCGAGAGGGCGAAAGCAGGCCAGGACGCTCCCGCCGGACAGGTGGCGGCTCCCCAGCCCGGGATGCCTCTGGCCGATTTGGAACGGGCGTTTGCGGAAAAAGAAACGGAGCTGCAAAACAAAAAGGCGGAGTTGGCCAATCTCGAGGCCGAGGCGAAGCGCCGGGCGGGTCGCCGGGCGGAGCTGCCCAAGCTGGTGGCCGACGCTCGCGAGCGGCTCGCCGCAATCGATCAAGCGCGGCAGTCCGCGGCGCCGGCGGACGAGCACGCTCAGGTGGCGGCCGCGCGGCGCCTTCTCTTGGCCGCGCAGCGCCGGACGGTAGAACGGGAGATCGCCGTCTACGATCTTGAGCCGAAGGCGTACGAGGCTCAGACGCAGTTGCTCCCGCTCGAGCGCGACGTGGCGGGGGCGCAAGTCGCGCGGATGGAGCAGACGGTGGCGCGATGGCGTGAAGCCGTCGACCGGCGTCGCAAGGAAGAGACCGAGGCGCAACTGCAACGGGCGCGGCAGCAAGTGAATCAGGCGCAGCCGGCGATGGCCCGGCTTGCCGAACGAAACGCCCAACGCGCCGAGCGCCGCAAGGAGTTGGCCCAACTCATCGAACGCACCGGGCAGCAGTTGGACGAGACCGACCAAACGCTCGCGACGATGCGCGATCAATTCACCCGGGTCAAGGAGAAGCTCGAGGCGGTCGGCCAAACCAACGCGATCGGGTTGCTCCTTCGCCAACAGCGCGACACGCTGCCCGACCTGCGGACGCACCGGCAGAACGTCGCCAACCGCCAGTCGGTCATAAGCGACATCCGGCTGGAACGGCTGCAACTGGACGACCGGCGGTCGGAATTGGCTAATCTGGACCTGCAGGTTCAGAAGGAACTCCAGGCGATGCAACCGGAGAGGAAGGCTGCCGATCCGGGCGACCTGGAGGCGGCGCTGCGCGAGGCGCTGGAGGCGGAGAAGGAGTACCTGGTCGCGCTGATGGTCGACGCGAACGTCTATTTCGACAAGTTGATCGATCTGGACACGGCCGAGCAGCGACTGATCGAGGAGACGGAAGCGTACGCGAAGTACGCCGACGAACGCGTGCTGTGGATTCGCAGCGCCTCGGCTTTCGGCGTGGAGGACTTCCGCCACCTGGGTCAGGGGGCGATCTGGCTCGCTCAGCCCGGGCAATGGATCGAGTTGGGCCGCGGCCTGGTTCGCGATGCCCGCCGCAGCCCGGCGCCGCTTGCCGTCGCGGTTCTGCTTCTGGGTCTCGTGGTTTATAGTTACTGGCGCGCGAAACGGAAGATTTCCGACATCGGCGAGGTGGCGGCCCGGGCCACCTGCTTCCGCTTGTTTCCGACCGTGGAGGCAATGTTCTTGACGGTGCTGGTGGCGGCGGTCTGGCCGTGTCTGCTGTGGCACGTGGCCTGGCGACTCGGCGTCGGTTTGGGGGAATCGGCTTTTGCGAAGGCCGTGGCCGACGGTCTGGGGCTCACCGCGGGGTTGTACCTGGCGTTGGGGCTGCTCGATCAACTGTGCCGGCCCGGCGGGCTGGCCGGCGCGCACTTCGACTGGCCGGACTGCAACCTTCGGATCCTGCGACGCTACGCCCACTGGGCCATGGTGCTCGTCCTGCCGCTGGGCTTTGTCGCCGTCGCCGCCGACACGCATGGCGACGTGGACGCGCTCGGCCGCTTGAGTTTCGCCTTGGCCATGCTGATCTCCTCGTTGATGGTCGCCCGCGCGCTGCGCCCCGGCGGCAGCATCTTTCAGGCCATCGTGGCCGGCGGCGCCAGCGGATGGTTCAGCCGCCTGCGGTTCGTCTGGTATCCGGCCGGGTGGATGTTGCCGCTGGCGCTGGCCGTGCTGGCGATGATGGGCTACTACTACACCGCGCAGCAATTGGCCGGGCGCATCGCGATCACCGCCGGCCTCGTGCTGGGAGTGGTGCTCACGCGGAGCTTCCTCCTCCGGTGGGTGTTGATGCGACGCCGGCATCTGGCAATGAAGCAAGCCCGCCAGCGCCGCGCGGCCGCCCAGGCGGACGCCCGGCCGTCGGGCGATGCGGCCGTCGGCTCGGTGATTCCGGCCCCGGCGGCGCCGAACCTCGATCTGGCGACAATCAACACGCAAACCCGGCACTTGGTCGAGTATTCGCTGGCCGTGGCTTGTTTCGTGGGAATCTGGCTGGCTTGGGTCGACGTGTTGCCGGCGCTGCGGGGGCTGGAGCGAGTCGTCCTCTGGCAAGCCATCGGCGACTCCAATGCCTTCACGCTGGCCGATCTGGGCATCGCCGCGCTGGTGGCCATGACGTCGCTGATCGCCGCGAAGAACATCCCCGGTCTGCTGGAAATGACGCTCCTCCAGCGCCTCTCCGTCGAGCCCGCCGTCCGCTACACGATCGGCACCGTCTCGCGCTACGCGATCACGGTCGTCGGGCTGGTCTCGGTCTGCCACAGCGTCGGCATCAGTTGGGACAAAGTCCAATGGCTCGTGGCCGCGATCAGCGTCGGCTTGGGCTTCGGCTTGCAGGAAATCTTTGCCAACTTCATCTCCGGGTTGATTATCCTCTTCGAGCGCCCCATCCGCGTCGGCGACATCGTCACGGTCGCCGAAGTCTCCGGCGTGGTTTCGCGGATCCGAATGAGGGCGACGACGATCACCAACTGGGACCGCAAGGAATTCATTGTTCCCAACAAGGAATTCGTCACCGGACGGCTGTTGAACTGGACGCTCTCCGACCAGGTCAATCGCGTGGTCGTCAACGTGGGGATCGCCTACGGCTCGGACACCGAGTTGGCGACGGAACTGCTGCTCCGCGCCGCCCGGGAGCATCCCCAAGTGCTCGGCGACCCCGAGCCGAGCGTGTGTTTCGAGGCGTTTGGCGACAGCGCGCTGAGCTTCGTGCTTCGCTGCTACCTGCCGAACATGGAGAAGCGGTCGGCCACGATTCACGAGTTGCACATGGAGGTCGATCGGAAGCTCCGCGAGGCGGGCATCGAAATCGCCTTCCCGCAACGCGACGTCCACGTGCGGATGGACGCCAACAGCCTCGTTCCCTTCGCAACCGCGGCGAAGGCCGAGGCGAATCCGGTCGCAGTGCCGGAGGACGCCGCCAAGGCGTCGAAGCCGCGCCGGGCGGCGTAGCTCTCGCTCTATCGTGCGTGGACATGCGGCACGGCCGCCCTCGGCTGTGTCGAGTTGTTCCACACAGCCGAGGGCGGCCGTGCCACATGAGTCAAATCACAGCGGAACCGCGTGTTCCCGGAACATGAAATAGGCGGCCGCCGCCAGGCAGAGTCCGGCCCAAAGGAAATCGAGCGTCAGCCGCTCCTTCATGTACAGCACGCAGAAGGCGGCGAAGACGCACATCGTGATCACCTCCTGCATCACCTTGAGTTGGCCGAGGGAGAAGACGTCGTGACCGAGGCGATTGGCGGGCACTTGCAGGCAGTACTCGAAGAAGGCGACGCCCCAACTCAGCACGATGGCCCAAAAAATGGGTTTGCTGCGAAGGTCCTTGAGGTGGCCGTACCAGGCATACACCATGAAGACGTTGGAGCAAGCCAGCAGCACGATGAGCAGAGTCGGTTTCACGAGGGAGTCTTCGTCTGGGGGGCGATCGGATCGCACACGGGGGGTATCGCGCCATCTCACGAAGGAGGTGGGACGCTCTGTGGCACGCTGCCGGCCGCGAAAGCCGCGGAGAATACCACATTCTCCCTCACTGCGGCAAGATGGGAGTTGCCAACTCCGGAGTCGCGGAGTCGGTAGCCCGGGCATTGGTTGTGCGGCCTCCCTGAAAGATGTAAGATCGACTGTGAGCGCAAGGCGGGCGCTCCTCGGTGTCCAGAGTCTGTCAGGTTCAATGGCAGACACCGGCGTCCTCAGATAACGGGGACGCGACGAAGGGCTGATCCATGAGCAGGCGAGTACGTCGGAACGTCGTGGTCCGCGTGGCTCTGGCATGGGCTGTGCTCGTGTTACAGGAAGGCTGCCGGCAGGACCAACCCATTACATCGTGGGATTCACCCAGGATGCTCGAAGTCAAGGGGGAGTGGCAAGCATTGCGAGATTCCTTTCCAGAGGGGTCCTGGTCGAAGGACAATTCTGGGGAGAGAACCAAAGCGCTCCACGAAGTCCTCGAGAAGCGATTGTCCCACCAGGACATGAGTGCATTGGCCGCAACCTGTGGCACGCTCGCGGTGGACGAAAACGATTGGAGCGGATTCGAAGGTTGCGTGATCGACGAGATGATCGACGCCTTCACTGCCGCGGGCGATCGAGAGAACCTTGTCACGCTCTTGTCGACACGTTGCCCATCGCACTACGGTTCCATGGACATCGAAGACTACTTGGTGCGTATCGGAGAGAAGAGTCTGAAGGACCCCGTCCTTATCCTTGGCGAAGCGTACTCGCAGTGCCAAGTCCCCCATGTGCGCAAGACAATAGCGAAGGCCGTTCGTCGCGGTCTCAAGGGGTTCGGAATTCGCGGCAATGACGATGCCGAGTTTGTCCAGAGGGCGATGAAGTGGTACGAAGAAGAAAAAGACCAACTCGTATTCAATCCCGAGTATGGCTTCAACGATGACATGCCCGGCACGCATACGTATTGGAAGTGTCCGCTCTTCAAGTGGAAATCGCCGTCGGAGGCGGGGCAAGTCGAAACGCAGACGGTCCTGGGCAAAGCCGCGACCGTTCCGCCAAAGCCCGTCAAGGCGCTCAAAGAGGTCACGAACTCCATCGGTATGAAGATGGCTCTAATCCCGGCGGGCGAGTTCACAATGGGTGCGCCGGAAGATGAGAAAGGCCGCCAGGAGGGCGAAATCCCGCAGCACCCCGTCCGGATAACCAAGCCCTTCTGGCTGGGCGTGTATGAGGTGACACAGACCGAGTTCGAGCAAATACTAGGCTACCACTTGAGCAATTCGCGTCAATTTGGGGGCAGCAGCGTGGACACCGGTAACTTTCCCGTGGACGACGTTTCCTGGTATCGAGCTACGGAGTTCTGCAATCGCTTGAGCAAAGAAGAGGGCCTGCCCCCGTATTACCGGCGGTCCCCCAGCAAACGCGATGGTCCCTGGCTGGACGTAGACGTGCTGGGTGGGCCGGGCTACCGTCTTCCCACTGAAGCGGAATGGGAGTATGCCTGCCGTGCTGGAACGACGACGCCGTTCAGTTTCGGGGAAACCATCCGCGAAGGTCAAGCCAACGTCAACAGGCAATCGCTGGGGCCGATCTTTCGGTCGAATGCGGCGGCAGTCGGCTCCTTTCAGGCAAATGCCTTTGGATTGCACGACATGCACGGAAACGTGGCCGAGTGGTGCAACGACGTATATGATCCACGGTATTACGAAGACTGTCCCACAGACGATCCACCCGGTTCGTCTTCGGATGACCCCAAAGAACCTTTGTTCAGGTTCAGCGTCGTGGCACGCGGCGGCTACTGGAATGGACGACTGGAGGAAGCCCGGTCGTCATGCCGCATGGACGAACCCCCTTGGGCTGGCATGGGCTACGTTGGCTTCCGTGTCGCCAGGTCGGATTCCGGGGATTGGGAGAAGAAACTGCGGGAAGTGGCCACCAGAGACGCTGCCGCCACGACACTTACGGGGCACACCGCCACTGTCATGTCCGTGGCGTTCAGCCCGGATGGCCGGACCCTGGCATCGGGAAGCAAGGATCGGACGATCAGACTCTGGGATATGAACACCGGCAAGAATACCGCGACGCTCAACGGACACACACACGAAGTCCATTCCGTGGCGTTCAGTCCGGATGGGAAGACTCTGGCTTCGGGGAGCCAGGACGCAACGGTCAGGTTGTGGGCTGTCGCCACCGGCGAGAACACCAGAACGTTCAAGGGGCATACCCGTGGCATCGGTTCGGTCGCGTTCAGCCCGGATGGCAAGACTCTGGCCTCGGGGAGTTGGGACAAGACGATCAAACTGTGGGACGTCGCTACCGGCAGGCAGTCCGCCCTTCTCAGCGGACACACGTGTGCGGTGCGGTACAGTCCCGACGGAAAGACGCTGGCGTCGGCGGGCGGAGACAAGAGGATTAAGCTGTGGGATGTGGCCAGCGGCAAGAACACGGCGAATATCAGTGGATATATCGCTCGTATCTACTGCGTCGCGTTCCGCCCGGACGGCAAGACTTTGGCGGCGGCGACTGGCGAGCCCGTAATAAAACTGTGGGACACGGCGACCGGTGAGAACATCGCTACCCTGCGACAGGATGGCGGCCAAATCAATTGTGTAGCGTATAGTCCGAATGGAGAGACCCTGGCGTCAGCCGCGGGCCGAGATGTGTTCAAGATCGGCTTCACGTGGGGAGACACAACGGTGAGGTTATGGGATTTAGCTACCGGCAAGAACACGGTTGTTCTCCGTGGGCGGCCCAAGGGTTTTTGGGTCGTGGCGTTCAGCCCGGATGGAAAGACGCTGGCCTCGGGAGGTCTGGATGGGTCGATCAAGCTGTCACCTGTGGAAGTTGGTAACGAATCGCCTCGATGAGTAGGACTGCCAACCGCTTCGCAAGACATGCGCTACCTTCGCCCCAAGGCTGTCGCCCGGCAGCCGCGGACCCGTGGCAATCGGTGGCTGCGGACCTGGGCGGCCGTATGGTCCCGGCGCGCGCTGCGTGTTATGATGGTTTCACTGGAACCGGACTCGGTTCGCCCTGCCGTTGCCTCGATCGGAACCGGTGGTTGGATTGGTGGCGACCGGCATTTGCAGGAATCACGGGCGTGTTCGGAAGGACTCAGCCGCGTTCCAGCCAAAGTGCCTCCAATGACGTCGCCCCCACGGATTGACGTAAGTCCAATGCCTGTTGGCATTTATGTAGTTCCGTGACGTCTGTGTACCCTTCCTGAATTGCGGTTTTGCGACTAGAGAATCAACTTCTTCCAGCAGGAGAACTCACCATGCGTGCAGCGGCAACTTGGCTGACGGTGGGGGCCACGATGACGGCCCTTACGCTGTTTCTGGCTCCGTCCGGCGCGGCCGCCGACGCCGACAAAGGCGTCGAAAAGGGCTTCGTCTCGATGTTCAACGGCCGGGACCTGACCGGGTGGGACGGCAAGCCGGGCTGGTGGCGCGTCGAGGACGGCACGATCACCTCCCAGAGCACCCCCGAAAAACCGTGCACCGAGTGCAACTATCTCATCTGGAAGGACGGCCAGCCCGGCGACTTCGAACTCCGGCTGAAGTACCGCCTCGTCGGCGGCAACTCCGGCATCCAACTCCGTAGCCTGGCGATTCCCAACTGGGACACCCGCGGCTACCAGGCCGACATCGACGCGACGGGCCAGTGGACCGGAGCCCTCTTCGAGCACGCCCGGGCCGGCATCGCCATGCGAGGCCAGAAGGTCGTCATCGACGAAGACGGCACGAAGCACGTCACTGCGCTCGGCAACCCGGACGAACTGGCCAAGCACATCAAAGCGGACGACTGGAACGACTATGGCGTCGTCGCCCGGGGAAACCGCATCACGCTGGCCATTAACGGCGTGACCATGTCGGATACGACGGACAACGACAAGGCGCACGCGGCGAGGCGAGGCATCATCGCCTTGCAGATGCACCCGGGCCCTCCCATGAAAATTCAGTTCAAGGACCTGCGGATCAAGATTGACAAGGAATCAAAACCATGACATCACGAAAATGGACACGTCGCGAAATGTTGGGCACCGGCGCGGCCGCGCTGGCACTGCCGTACCTGATCCCCTCCCACGTGCTCGGCGCGGACGATAAGGCCGGCGCCAACGATTCGGTCAAGGTCGGCGTCATCGGTTGCGGCGGACGCTCCCGCCTGATCAAAGAAGGCGCCGACGTCAAGGGCTTCCGCGTCGTCGCCGCGTGCGATTGCGTCCTGTCCCGGGCCGAGGGGTACGTCAAGGAACTCTCCGAGGGCAAGCCCTGGGGCGTCTACGATGATTTCCGCCAAATGATCGAGAAGGAAAAGCTCGACGCCGTCATGGTCGAAACGACCACTCACGCCCGGGCGTGGATCACCATCCTCGCGATGCAGGCCGGCGTCGACACCTACATCGAGAAGCCGATGTGCCTGACGATCGCCGAGGGCCGGGCGATGGTCAAGGCGGCGAGGAAGTACGGCCGGGTGACCCAGGTCGGCACGCAGCAGCGTTCGATGCTGCTGAACAACTGGGCGAGCGACCTGGTGAAGAACGGGTCGCTGGGAAAGATCCAGACCGTGCTCGCCCCGAATTTCATCGGCCCCTTCCGGTGGACCAAGACCTCGTCGGCCGACGTCAAGGAGCCCGTGCCCAAGTGGTGGGACATCTGGACCAACCAGGCCGAACTCCGGCCGCATGACAATGACCTCCAGTTCGGCTGGGGCCGCTGGTGGGATTATGACGGAGGCGGCCTGTGCTTCGGCGTCACCGGCTGGGGCGCCCATTCCTACGATCAGATCAACCGCGGGCTGGGGACCGACGACACCGGACCCGCCGAGGTGACCCTCGAAGAGCCGGTGGCCGAGCGCGACTCGGGCAAGTTCGTCGGCGGCTCCACCGTCGGCGGAGTGAAGATCGGCGACACCGGCGACATCGACACCGGCACCGACTACCACGGCATGGCCAAGATCACCGGTCCCCGGGCGAAGGTGAAGATGAAGTTCGCCAGCGGTACCGAGTTGCGGTTGCACCTCGACGGCGACCGCGGGCCGGGACTGGGGGCGATCTTCGTCTGCGAGAAGGGCAAGGTCGAAATCAACCGCGACAAGATCGCCAGCAATCCCAAGGAAATCGTCCGCGCGCCGGAGAATCCCGGTAACAACAAGCGGCCCGAAACGGCCTACCACATCGAGAACTGGATCGAGTGCATCAAGAGCCGCAAGCCGTGCAACGCGGACATCGAGATCGGCCAGCGAGCCACGACGCTGTGCTACCTGGTCAACATCGCCCACGAAGTCGGCCGCGTCGGCGAGACCCTGAAGTGGGACCCGGCTGCCGAGCGGTTCACCAATTGCGACGAGGGCAACAAGCTCCTGGACCGGCCTCGCCGCAAGGGTTACGAGTTGCCGGACATCGGGTGATCTTTTCCTCTGGCAACGGAAGACCTGAAAAATGAGCAGGACGATCGGCACGAGTTCCACGACCCGGCCCTCAGACATGGAGTCTCTCTACCAGAGCCGTCTGCGGCGCTACGTCACCGCGTTGCGCAACGGCAAGCCGGACATGATTCCGATCCGGCCGTTCGTGGCGGAGTTCACGGCGAAGTACTGCGGCTACACGTGCCAGGAGGTCGCCCACGACTATCGTTTGGCCTTCGACGCGGCGTGCCGCTGCGCCGCCGACTTCGACTGGGACGCCGTCGTCGCCAACATGGTCTACGTCTGGACCGGGCTCACCCAGGCGCTCGGGCTGAAATACTACGGCATCCCGGGCATCGACGTGCCGCCGGACACCGGCTTCCAATATCGCGAGCCGCCCCGTGAGAATTCCTTCATGCGCGCCGACGAGTACGACGCCCTGATCGAGGACCCCGTCGGCTTCCTGATGAACGTCTGGCTGCCCCGGGTTACGGCCGACGTCGTCGCGCCGGGCGAGCCGTCGACGATGGCCAATCAACTGGCGCTGGTGAAGGGCTCGATGGCCATGTCGCAGTATTTCAACGCCTTCGGGCCGCAGATCGCCCGGCTGCGGACCGAGTGCGGCACCGTTTCGGCGATTGCCGGCATCTTCAAGGCCCCCATGGACATCATCGCCGACAAGCTCCGCGGCTACCTCGGCCTGGTCGAAGACCTGTTCGAGCGCCGCGACAAGCTCGTCGCGGCGTGCGAGGCCCTGATGCCGCATCTGTATTACGTCGCCCGGGCAACCGCCGACCCGGCGAAGCTCGTGCCGATCGGCTACTGGATGCACCGCGGTGGCGTCCCGTTCGTCTCGCCCGAGATTTTCCAGAACATCTATTGGGCCACGGTCAAACCGATCGTCCAGCAGCTTTGGGCCGACGGCCACCAGACGATGTTCTACGCCGAGGGCAAGTGGGACCATCACCTCGCGTCCTTCGCCGAACTGCCCGAGGGAAGCATCCTCTACCACGTCGACCAGGGCGACGTTTTCAAGGCGCACGAGGTGCTCGGGCACAAGTTCTGCCTCAGCGGCGGGATTCCCAACGCGATGCTAACCCACGGTTCGCCGACGGAGGTCCGCGAGTATTGCCGGCGGGTGATCGACGGCGTCGCCCGGGACGGTGGCTACATCATGGACGCCGGCGCGATCGTGCAGAACGACGCGAAGATCGAGAACATCCGCGCGATGACCGACTTCACGCGCGAGCACGGGGTCTACTCGTCGGGCTGCTCGGATGCGATTCCCGAGCCCTCGGCCGACGGGCGCGATTTCACCGACGCCCGACTGCATCCCTCCGCCGAGCAAGTTCGGCGTGTTCCGGGCGTATGTCAGCCCTGGGAGGAGAAACGGCGCGAACTCGGCGCGATCCAGGGGGACGAGCCTCTCTGCCGGCGGATTTGGGAAGAGACCGACAGCCTGGCGTACCATTTCCTCTTCCAGGTCCTGCTGTCGTTCTAGCCCGGATTATTCAGAATTGCGGGAATCTTTGAGCCTCCGAGCGCATCTAAGTGGTTAGTTGAAAATCACTTCGACTGCAACTCGGAGGCCCAAGATGGATTCGCAGTCTGATTTGCAGGTCAGGTTCGATTTTCTC
>JAPLNP010000028.1 GCA_026401055.1 Planctomycetia bacterium | reverse complement strand
GCAACTGTCTCTGAAGGACGCTGAGGACCTGGTGAACTACCACCTCGCCCACAACAAGCAGGCCAAAGCCTCGCATCGCAAAAGATGGCTGGCAAAACACCTAAACCCCGTTCCGCGAAAATGATGTTGTAGAACTAGGCGCTTGGTCGCCACCCCTGGCTTACAGCCGGCGCTGTCACGAGGGCATCTTACGAAGGGCGCAGACTGGGCTCCAGAAGCAGTATGCCAATTGGACCGGCCCTCAAGATCTGGAGTACCGCATTCCTCAGGGCGACGAGCCGAAGGTCTGGCAAGTCCCAAGCGAAGACGCAGAGGCGCAGTGGGTGGCCCGGGTCGCACGACAATCTGTGGGGGAACACAAGACTGTACTTGTGCTTGCCCCGAAGAGCGCGTTCTTCCCACGTCTGTCGCGAGTTCTGAGTCGGTATGGCGTCGCCCATGACTGTCAAGAAGACCTGCTGCCCGACGCTACTAGCCACCGGTTGTCCGTCGCCTGGCAACTGGTGGAGTGGGTTCAGGACCCGAACGACAGTTTTCGCACCCGTGTTGCGATCGAGTGCGTCATCAACAACGGGGTGGCCAAAGTGCCGGGAGCAACCAAGGGGGTCCGCTGCAAGGCGGAGACGATTGCCAGTCGAGTGCGTGTCGAAACTGAGATAGCTCGCCTTTGGAGTGACGTAACGAACCGCCGCGGACTTATGACTGTCCTCGAGTCCGTTTCTTCGCCCTCCAAGGAACTCTGCACGGCCAGGAACGTGCTTGTCAGTCTCCGTGAATCGTATTCGGACTACAGCGGGGACCAGAGAGGCGAGTTCGCAAGGCGTCTTGCTTTAGCATGTGGTGGTTGGATACGGCCCGAGACTCTCGCGAAGGATCTTCTGTCGATCAAGCAGCGATTCATGGGTGGCCGGCCGCCTGGATTCAGCTCTGTTCAACTGATGACCCTGAGGAAGGCCAAGGGCCTCGAAGCTGATGTTGTTGTGATGGTGGGCCTGGAAGACGACATAATCCCTGGTTCTGCTGTTGATGTGGAGGAACAGGCGAGGCTCTTCTACGTCGGCATGACCCGAGCGAAGACCACGCTATTCATGATTCACTCCTACAAGCGGCCGAGGGATGTTTCCTTCGGCATGGAGATCGTGGACAAGAGGAGGAGCCGCTTTCTTGATGCCGTGGGGATCAAGAGCAAGTATCGCAAGGACAGTGCTAAGACGGCGTAGCTGGGGAACCACCCAACGACTGCACCTGGGCAACGCCACAATCGCCACGCCTCATGCAAGTCATGGCCCACGCCGTTCCCACTACCCCGTTGCCACCCGCCCGCCGACCCAGCCGATCTTCCGCACGATGAGAGCGCCAACATGAAAGAACCAGCAGATAGGAATTCAACGCACCTTGCGGGCGAGTACTTCGTAGCGGCGGAACTCTACCGCCTTGGCTACTGTGTCGGCATGACAATCGGAAATGCCAAGGCGGTTGATATTCTCGTAGAGAAGGACGGCCGTATGATTCCGATTCAGGTCAAGACCATTCGAGAGAAGAAGAGCGTCGGATGGCCAATGATGAAGGATCGAGTTAAGGAAGGTGTCGTGTACGTTTTCGTTCTTCTCAACAAGCCAGGGATGAAACCAGATTACTTCATCGCCACCGCGCAGGAAGCATGGTCGAAGATCAAACAGTACCCGACACGCGGAATCATCTACCTTTCCAGCCTGAAATCTCCTGGATTTCAGGAGAGTTGGGACAAGATCTTAGGCTGAATATCGTTTTCTTCTCGACCTCTCCCTACCCCATCGCCACTTATCCCTTGACCCAGCCGAGCTTCCGTACGACGCCAGCCAACGGAGTCAGTCGGTCGGGTGCCATGTCCACGCTTGTCGTGGACATGCCTGAAACCTCGAAGACGCTGAGCATCCCGTGGGTCGTGTGCCACTGCTTGCGTCGACCGATGCGGCATCCATTCTCAACGCCGCGCGAACGTCTCTGAGCGTTCTATTATCGCCGGATGCAAGCAGTGCCGCGACGCCAACACGCTTGACCCCGCCGCGGCACTGCTTGCACCTGTCGACAACGGAATGTTTGGCGGCCGGCGGTCCGACAAGACAATGGATCAGTTGGCGGCCGAAGCAAGCAGTGGCACACTGCGAGTTCTCAAAGCAGCGTGATATTCCTCGCCGCGCAGGCTTGCACCATCGCCTCGGGCCAGATGCCGCAGGCGACTTCGCCGATGTGGGCGGTGCGGAGGTGGAACATGCAGAGGCGCGATTGGCCGATGCCTCCGCCCATCGCCCTCGCAAGAAATAGCCGACCTGACTGGAGACTTGGCCGCAATGTCGTCCCAGATCGCGCAGATCAAGGAGCAGTTGGCCCAATCGCAAGCGAAAATCGCCGATTGGGCAGGAGATTCAGAACGAGTTGAGCGTCCGCTCGCGGACTGCACGGTTGCCAAAGCCGCGAGCCACGACGAAGATCGAGGTGCCTTCTTTTCTGCGTGGGGGTCGATTGTCGGCCTATGCCAAGCGCGGTCCCGATGGCCACCTTGTGCCGAACGTCGCGGAGTGCGAGGAGAATACCGATGCCGAAGGTCCTTACGTCGCCAGGAGCGTTTCTTCGCCGAAAGACTCATGTCCCCTGACCACTCACTCAAACGTCAACGTGCAGCGATAGGCGTCCGTGCCCCAAAAGTCGTCCGGGTTCGCGCCGAGGCGGGAGACGTAGACCTCGATGGCGTGGGTTTCGCGGTTTTCCAGCAGCGAGAAATTCGACAGCGACACGTTCGGCGAATCGCCGGGTTGCCGGTCGTCGATGACGGTCACGGTATTGCGCCGCAAGGCCGGCGTCTTCTCGTCGACCTCGGCGATCACGAGCGGATAGCGGGGCGAGTTGCCGTCGGGCGGCTCGGGGCAGATGTTGCCCACCCAGTACAGCTTGCCCGTCACACTGTGCCGAAGCATCCGGTGGTAGGACGAGGGCGAGTAGAACCGCGTGCCGTCATCGTACTTCAGTTCGCGGACGTCGGCGAGCGTCATGCCGCCGTCGCTTGAGACGCTGCACCACTTGCGGCCCGGGGTGGCCGCCGTGTTCGACCCGCGCCAGATCACCAGCACCCGGCCGTCGGCCAGTTCGGCCAACTCCGGCTCCATCAGACCGCGGGAGGACCACTCGGGCGAGATCTCGACGCGGCGTCCGACCGTCCAGCGGTAGTCGTTCGCGCCGGGGTCCCATTTGCCGACGAAGCACAGCGAGCCCATCCGCCACGGCCGACGGTCGTTCTGGGGATCGCCGGGAGCGTTGGCGTGGGCGACCGCGTGGATGAGCGTGCCGTTGCCGTGCCGCAGGACGTTGCTGCCACAGTAGGCATGGTTGTTCCTCAGGAAGCCGGGCGCAAGCGGCTTCTCGGGATCGAATTCCTCGCCCGGCTCGTAACACAGTTGCTTCGGCGGCGTCCAGGTCTTGCCAAAGTCGCGAGACAACCGGTAGTAGGAGAAATTGTTGAATCGGCCTTCGTGCTCCACCTGGCGCAGCCAGATGTCCACCAGGGCGCCGGAAGCCGGATCGTAGACCTTCGGGCCGGGGCCCTCGTAGAACGCGACCCCGGCGTGGCGGAACTCGGTGTCGGGGATGGTCCAGGCGTCGGTCCAGGTTCGACCGTTGTCCTTCGAGAGCCGGCACCGCAACTCGGTTAGAAAATCGCTCTTCTCCTCGAGGCTCTGGATCTCGGTTAATTCGAGCCCGGGGCCGACGTAGTCCCGATTGACATACGCGCAAGCCTTGGGCCGGGGTGATTTGAAGAACACCTCCTTCTTCACGGTCGCGATCGGCCGGTTGGTCTTCCAGGGCATCGAGGACGGTTCCTCGGCGGTCGCGGCGCCGACGATCGCGACCGTGGCGATGGTAACGGCGACCCGGCTGGTCGCCCGAAAAAACACGGTCTTGAGAAAGCTCCGGTACATAGGATACTCTCCTTGGTTCTGCGTCAGAATAAGTCGATCAATCGGATCGTCGTGGGAGGCGACGCGGTCGCCGACGAGCCTCGAACTTGCCGGCAATCCTATCCTTGCTTCGCGACACCGACGAGTTCCGAATCCGTCTTTCTGCCATCGAGAACATACTCCGAAAGGCGCCACTCCGGGTCGTCTCACTTGGGCGGCTCGGCGAGCCGTCCCCGCAGCCACTCGACAAAGACCCGCTGCTGGCCGGCCTGAAAGCGGTTGATGTCGTCGGGCGTCAGGTGAGTCAGCGCGTCCGGCCGACCTTGGGCTTGCCATGCCTTTCGCGCTTGCGCGACGCAGGCGGCCACATCGTCGAAATCGGCCATCCGGTCGCGTCGCGGCGAATAGACCAGGCACGGGCGCGGCGCGACCAGGACCAGAACGTCGTCGTAGTCATAGGGGATTTCCCCCAGCCGCTCGTCGAACAGACCCAAAAGCGGCTCCAGTGAGTGCCATTTCCAGAGCCGCTCGATTCCGCCGCTGGGCTTGTCGCGCGTGTCGGTTCGCAGCGGCGTGAAGCCGCAGAAACTCGCCACGCCCGTGATCCGCCCGTCCAACGCCGTGGCATACAGCCCGACCATGCCGCCCAGCGAGTAGCCCAGCACGTAGATCCGGTCCTTGCGAATCGGGGGCATGGCGTCCTTGGTCTTCCCTTTGCCGTCAACGAGGAAGTCGACCGCCGCGCGGACGTCGTGGACCATCCGGCCGAGCTTCGACCACTGGGGATACGTCTTATAGAAATCGCGCCCTTCCAGCAGCCGCAGTCCGAATCCGCACTGGTCGAACGCCAGCACGACGAGACCCTCCGCCGCCAGCCGGTGATAGATCGTCGTGTCCTCGACGCCGTAGCCCTCGTTGTAGCCCGACCCGTAAGAGAACGGATGCAGCCAAATCACCACCGGCGCCGCCGTCTTGACGTTCGGGTTGAAGTAGAGATTGCCGCGGACGTTTTCGCCAAAGCTGACGGGCATTCGAGCCGTGTTGGGGATTTGCCACCGGTCGTGGGACATCATGGCCGACTCAGCATCGTCGAGCAGCGTGTATTGGCCGTCCCACTCGATTCGCTCCGGCGCTCTCCCTAGTTCTACAACATCATTTTCGCGGAACGGGGTTTTAGGTGTTTTGCCAGCCATCTTTTGCGATGCGAGGCTTTGGCCTGCTTGTTGTGGGCGAGGTGGTAGTTCACCAGGTCCTCAGCGTCCTTCAGAGACAGTTGCGGGCGGGGCAGGGCCGCGCGGAGCAAACGCAGGGCCATGTCCAGCGTGAGATCCGGAACCTGACGCCGCAGATCGCGTCGGGTTTGCGTCACAAACAGGTGCGCCAACGCCAC
>JAPLNP010000051.1 GCA_026401055.1 Planctomycetia bacterium | reverse complement strand
CCAGGGCCTCGAAGAACGGGTCGATGAGCGATTGCCGAACGTGGGCTTCCTTGACGCCCGGCGAATGAAACGTCTGCCGATTGGTCTCGAAATACCGGCACAACTCGACGACTTCGTCCTTGCCTCGCTCAAAGGTTTTGCTCATGCTGGCTTGGTAGCAGATGGCCATTGTTCCGTCAAGCGGCCGTGGGCGCCGGCAGCCAGGTGCCCCGTCTGGCTTGGCCGGCCGGGGCGCGCCGCCGTGGGACGTCGGGCGGCATTGCGCCCAGGCTCGGTGTGGAGGGTCTTCCGGCAGTGGCGGGCGGTGGCACACGACGACCCCTGGGGGTGCAAGTTGCATTGCACTTTGCGGTGCCTATGAGGCTGCGTGGCAGCGGCGTTGGCCGGTGGCGTGGCTGGGGCGATCCCTCCAGAAGGTGGTCAGCGGCTTGGTCTCGCTGAGGTAGTCGGCGGCCGGTTGCAGTAGCGCCTCGGCGCCGCGACCGGACCTAGCCCTCCGGGCCGAGCACCTCGAAACGCAACTCCGCCGCCAAAGCCTCGATCCGTTCGCGCAGTTTCTTGTCCAGTGCCGTCCGTGGCCTCCTTGCTTATCTGAATTCTCATTGCCAAGCCCCACGCCGAGCCAATCCTCCTCCCTTCTGTCTAACACACCCAGACCGGCTCGCAAAGTGCAACTTGCACCCCCCGCAATGGCCCCGATTAACTGCTGTAGCGTTGCACGGCCAATTCCCGTATCATGTCGCGTCCGGGTTCGTTCGTTCGCCCGCTCACAGAATGGCCAGGGCCGCGACGGTGGCCGCGATGCCAAGCACCGCCAAGACGATCCACCAGAGGGGGCGGCCGGGCCAGATGTTTCCGCCGGTCGTGACGTATTCTCCGCAGATGGGGCATCGAACGGCGTCCTCGTAGACCTCAGCACCACAGTGGGGACATGGCGCCGTTTCGGTGGATTCGTCGTCGGACTCGTCCTCGTCCGGGTATTCAGATTCGTCCAGTTCGTTGTCCGGCTCGTCGAACCATTCGGGGTCTTGCGGCATGGATGCGGCTCCGTCGGGTGATAGGCTCGCGCAGAAAGAAAACCGCCGAGGCGGAATCTCATCACGCTTCCAATAAACCTCCCCTACCGAAGACTCGTCAAGGAGGACGGTCATGATTTCGACGAAAAACTTCTTCCTGGCGGCCATCCTGGTCGCCGTCTTGTACGGAGTGTACGCGGTGATCAACCGCAACCCCGGCTCCGGCACGCTGCCGGACGCCGCGCGGGACGTGACGGACATGCTCAACGTCGATCCGGGCACGGGCTCGTCGACCCCCGGCAGCCTGACAGCAGGTCCGGGCATGGCCCCGCCATTTACGCCGGGTGGCGGTTCCCCGGCTCCCCAGTTCGGCGCAACGCCGACGAGCGATGCCCCGCCCTACGCGCCCGGGGGCGCCGCTCCGCCTTTTAACCGCAACCTTCCCACGACGACCGCTCCCCCGTTTGACGCGAGCCAGCCCGCGGCGGCTCCCACGACGGCCTCCCCGGTGCCAAGCGATCCCGGGGCGTTTTCGCCGTATCCCCCGCCCAGTGCTGACGCCGCGCCGACGGGCCTCGCGCCGCCTGAAGTGCCGCGGGCATTGGCCCCTCCGCCGATGGGCAACTTCGAGACCGGGATGCCCGCGCCGGCTGCCGATTTCCCGTCGTTGATGGCCCAAGTGGATCAGGAGTTGGCGGCCGGCCGTCTGGCCGACGCCCATCTGATGCTCAGCCGGCGTTACGACGACCCGGCACTCGCGCCCGCCGAGCGTGGGCAAATCGAGCAACTGCTCGATCAGCTTGCCGGAACGATCATCTACTCGCGTGAGCACGTGCTCGAACAGCCCTACGTGGTTCTGCCGACGGACACGCTCCAGAAGATTGCCGAGCGGTGCAACGTGCCGAGCGGTCTTCTGGCGAAGATCAACTGTCTGGACCCCAAAACCCCTCTACAGCCAGGCCAGCAGCTCAAGGTCGTCCGCGGCCCGTTCGACGCCACGATCAGCCTCGACCGCCACGAAATGACCCTGAAGCTTGCCGGCGAGCGTTATGCCGGCCGCTTCCCGATCGGCGTCGGCCCCGATCTGGTCAAGAGCGAGGGCACGTTCATGGTCACCGACAAGACCGACGTGTCGGCCTTGCCCGGCGAGGAGAAGCAGACGTGGGGCACCCGGTGGATCGGCCTGGGTCGTGATCTGGGCATCCACGGCACGAGCGACCCGGAGTCGATCGGCAAGACCACCAACGACGGATATATCCGCCTGGGCAATCGCGACGTCGAAGACCTGTTCGACATCCTTTCGATCGGCTCGAAGGTCATCATTCGACGGTGATCTTCTCACCTCGCTTAGAAAGGCCGCTTTGGTGTACGACAAAGAAGCGCTCGTGGCCCTGGTCCGGCACAAGGCATTGAAGTTCGGCGACTTCACGCTCGCCTCGGGCAAGAAGGCCACCTACTACCTCGACGGCAAGCAGGTTACGCTCGACGCCCACGGCGCGATGCTGGTCGCCGAGGGGATTCTCGATCTCTTGGCCGAGCGGGGGATGCCTGACGCCGTCGGCGGGATGTCCATCGGGGCCGATCCGATCACGTCGTCCGTCGTGACCATGTCCGCCGTCCGCGGCACGCCCCTGGCCGGCTTCATGGTCCGCAAGGAGCCCAAGGGCCACGGCACCAACCAGTTCATCGAAGGACCCGTCCAGCCGGGCGACAAAGTGGTGATCGTCGAGGACGTCGTCACCACCGGCGGCTCGTCGCTGCGGGCGATCGAGCGCGCCGAAGCCTTCGGCCTTGAGGTAACCGGCGTCATCGCCATCATCGACCGCATGGAAGGCGGCGCCGAAGCCTTCGCCAAGGCCGGCTACGAGCTGTCCAGCCTCCTCGCCATCACCGACTTCGGCATCCGCCCGCCGGGGCTGTAGCCCGGTCGTCTGTCGATCCGCGGGATGACCCTGTCAAGGCAACGGCGCCGGAGCTTTGGGCATGCCGTTCAGGACGGACGAGACAACTACTGCCGGGCTTCGCATCGTACTTGTCGCGCTCCGCGCGACGGCGTGCGTCGCGCGGAGCGTGATCAGCCCCGCATCTCTTCGTGACGGGGCAAGTTCTCGACATTCCGCAACCTTGCTCCGAGCCCGCGACGACCTGCGTGCAAAGCGGTGTGGCAATCCGGGACGGTTTGGCACTGGCGAATCCAGTTTGCGATGAGGGACCGTTGCGCCACGGTTTCGACGTCAAACCCCCAAAGCACGGCCATGAGGGGCCACAGGAACAACTGGCCCGGTCGTACCCTCTCCTGCAACACCGGAGGAACGTCTTCCCACCCAAAGCGGCCCTCGACGGCTGAGACAATCGTGCCCGCGAGGACGGAACGAAATCCTTGTCGCTGATAGATATGTTCCAGGCAGTCCCGGTAGAAACAGGCGCCCGCGCCTGCCGGCTCCAGGATCACGGCCCCGAGGAATCCGCCCATCCTGGTCAGTTCCGCGATGGCACGCAGCGAAGCGGCGTCCGAGACTTGGTTAAATCGGTCCGTGCCCAGCCCGATGCTAATCAGCACCCGGGCTTTCAATTCCTTCAAGGAAGCCACGGTCGTCACCGATACGGCGTCCTCGATGGGATCTCCCAGCCCCTCCTCGTCGCCGGCCATGATCGAGTCAGACCCGCCATCGACCAGTACAATGGCATCGATCGAGTGGCTGTCGATGAACTGTTGGTACAGCCGCG
The DNA here is from genome assembly GCA_026401055.1 of Planctomycetia bacterium. GTDB lineage: Bacteria > Planctomycetota > Planctomycetia > Pirellulales > Thermoguttaceae > JAPLNP01. The sequence continues at coordinate 4,916 of JAPLNP010000051.1, read as the reverse complement.
TCAAAAGCGGTACGGTAAAGTCGCGGGCGTAATAGGCATAGACGAAATGGGGCGCGAGCGAAGGGTAACGCAGATCCAGGAACGAGCAGACATGGACCTCCGGTCCGTAGTGCTGATCCGGCGTACTCGTGGCCGTGGCGAGTCTTACAGTGACTCCTGCCTCGTTGAAGACGTCGGCAGCGCCCTTGAGTTCGTTCGGGTCCCCAAAGGAATAGCTTCCCAGGACAACGGTCTTACCCAATCGCAGCAACTCGGGGTATAGTGTCAGGCTGTGGACAAAATCGAACCCGCCGCCACAACCGCACAATAGGACCGTCTTGATCGACGGATCCGCCAGTTGTTGGAGAAACGTCGGCAAGAGGAGAGACCCCGGAGCGGCATTCACAACGGTCGTGGCTGTGGCGTCGACGGGATCGGGTTGAACAGACATCGACCGGCTGAAGAACCTCATTGCACTGCCTACCTTCATTGAAAACAAAGGAGCAAAGGGGCCGGAGTCTCCGATGTAGCGATTGCGCCGGTTCTGTCCGGAACAAAGACTCCCAACCTGTCTACTCCTCCCTCTATTCCTCAAAGGTGTTTCTCGATAAGCCCACGGCGTTGCAGCTTTCGGGCCGCCAGCCAGCACAGCGTGGCCCAGACCAGTCCGGCGGTCCATCCCGCCAAGACGTCGGTGGGATAATGGACGCCCATGTACACTCGGCTCCCGCCGACCAATCCCGTCAGGAGTAGGGCCACCGCGAGGACGTAAAACTTGAGTGGCCGTCGAACGACCATGTGCGACAATAGGGCGCCCAGCGTCAGATAGACAATGGCCGACATCATCGAATGTCCACTGGGGAAACTGCTGGTGTAGACCTGGGAGAGGTGCGGAACGACGTCCGGCCGCGGTCGGGCGAAGCAGGCCTTCAGGAGCGAACTCACCACCAGTCCGCTGGCCACCGCGGCCAGCACGAACCCCATGGCGGCGTACTTGCGATCGAGGAGAAGAAAGCCGGCCACGGCCAGGGTTGCCAGGAGCAGCACGGCGACGCCGCCGACCGCGGTCAGATCGCGTCCCACTTCCGCCATCCAGTCTGGCCCGATGGGCATCGCGGGGTTGTCCGCCCGCCGCAAGGCAAGGAGCACCGATTCATCGAGAGACTGCGTGCGGCCTTCGAGCACCACGTCGGCCAGGGCAATGAAGCCCCACGTACCCGCCACGACGATCAGCGCCGCCAGCAGCACCACAAACTCGTGTCGCCCCAACCGCTCGACCAAATGCTTCATCTGCGTTCCTCCGCGGCTGCTTCCCCCGCGGTTCCTTTCTCTCTGCCGTAGAATCCACGGTCTCGGCCGGCGAGGAGTTCTTCAAACAACGTGATATGCGCGTCGACCGACTTGGCAAGGGGGAAATCGCGGCCGGCGCGGTCCTGGGCGGCGGCGCCCAATTGGACGGCGAGTTCGGGCTGGTCCAGCAGGCGTCCGATCGCCGCCGACAGGGCCGCGGCGTCGCCCGGCGGCGTCAGGAGCCCCTCGCAACCGTCGCTCACCAGGTCGCGATTGCCCGGGATGTCGCACGCCACGATCGGCAGTCCGGCGGCCATCGCCTCGAGGATCGAGACGGACATATCCTCGTCGGGCGAGGGATGGACGAACAGATCGGCCGCGTCGAGCAGGACGTCGACGCAGTCGAACGTGCCGACGAGCGCGACGCGGCCGGTAAGGTGCCTCGCCTCGATCTGTTCGAGGAGGGCCGCCCGATCCGGCCCGTCGCCGGCCAGCCAGAGTTGGGCGTTGGGCCACCGATCGGCGATGGGCCGCCAGGCCGCCACCAGTTGGGCGAGATCCTTCGCGCGGTGCAAACGGCCGGTGTAGATCGCCAGCGGCGCCCAGTTCGGCAGGTCCAGCGCCGAGCGGCTTTCGGCCAGCGCCGCCCGGGCAAGGCGTTTCGTCCTGTGGTTCCGTTTGGGCCGCGGGGAGACGCCGTGGGGGATGTGGTGGATTCGGGGTCGCGGATAGCCGGCGGCGACCAACTCCGCGTGCGTCTGGCGGCTCGGCCCGACCAGCGCCGAAGCTTTCAAGCAGCAACGCTTGATCCGCCGTCCGCACCGCGCGTCGAGTTGCCACAGGCAATCGCCGTGGCGGCCGGCCTTCTCGGCTCGGAGCACGACGGGAACCCGGCCCCCGACGGCCGACACGGCGGCGTAGGCGTCGTGCTTCAGGCCCGAAACGTAGAGCAGATCGTACCGATCGGCGTTTTCGCGGAGCCATCGGGCGAGTTCGCGTTCGTAGCGGAATTCGCCCAAGCGGCCGAGCGGTTTCGCGAAGCGTTTGACCGACACGCCGCGGCAGCGGATCGACGCCGGCCACGCGGGATGCTCCAGCACGGTCAGCACGGTCGGCTCGGCGCCGCGGGCGGCGAGTTCGGCGGCCAGGTCGGCCACGGTCCGGGCCGCGCCGTCCATCCGGGGCCAGAACCGCCGCGCAAGGAACACCGGCCGGATCGGGCTCACCGGTACGGCTCCTTGGGAATGCGAACGTCGATCGACTGCGGTCCGTTGACTCTGGTTGTTCGGGTCTTGGGCCAGTACTCGATTCGCTGGGCGTAGCCCTCTTTGGGCTTGGCGCCGGGGTATTCCTGATACGACAGAAACGCGGGGCTGCGGCCGTCCCCCTCGAAGACCAACATGTCCTTGCGCTGGTCGTAGGTCATCCGCGCCGCCCGGGCGGTAAAGTCGCGGCCCCGAACGGTTGTGTTGCCGGTGGCCACCAACTCGAACGACCGCTGGTTGTCCTGCGGCGACGGCATCTCGGCGACCGACAGGTGCTGGCAGTCGAGTTGCGCTGCCTGGGGGCCCAGGGCGTCGGGGTCGTCGTCGGGCAACGTGCTCTCCCACGTCTCGACCGGCCCATAGGTCGCCCGAACCTGGTCGTGAAACGCGAGCGACTGTTGACCGGTCCGCACGTCGCCCGTGATCGAATCCTGAAAAGCGACGCGCAGATACGTAAGTTGCTCTTTGGCGTCGTCCGGAGTGGTCGCGGCGGCGGGCGGCGTTGGCGCGCCGGGGAAACCCGGGACCATCGCGGGGCCGGCCTTGCCGAGTCGGACGCTTTTGACGTAGCCGGGCCCTTTCGCCGTCAGCTTGCCGCTGGCGTTGTTGATCGTGAGGTTCTTGACCTCGAGCGATTCAACCGACTGCTGGCGCCCCTGGTCGAACGTTCGGCTGTCCATCCGCACGTTCCGCTCGTCGCCGGCGCAGCGGATCTCCTGGAAGTCCGGGGGTCGATCTGGGCTGATCCGGTTCTTCACGTCGGCGAACGAGATCCGCTCCCGAAGGCTGACTTCGAGGCTCTCGGCAAGCAGTCGTTGAACGTCGGTGGCGGCCACGACCGAGCCAACGTCGGTGGCGGCCACGACCGAGCCCTCGAACGCGATCGTCAGGCCGTCGAACGTCATGCCCTTCTGCCACGTAACCCGCATCGGCCCGGCGCTCTTGACCGCGCGGCCCTGGAGATCGCGGCGCAAGGGCGGCAGGTCCATGAACCCCGGACCCGTGCTCCACAGCCGATTCGTGCCCCGGTTGACGTTGATGCTCGCGCCGCTGAGCCCCAGACCCTGCGCGGCGAAATAGGCCGGCTGGCCGTCCATCCGCACCCAGGCGTGCGAAGTCGAAGCGTCGCCGACTTCGATCTTATCGCCGCGAGCGATCATCGGTTTCTCGCCGGGGTCGGCGGTTTGGGTTTCGATCAGTTCCACGTGATCGGCAGCGATCAGACTCGACAGTTCCGGCCGCGGGCGGCCGAGGATGATTTGCGCCTGCAACAGCCGGCCGGTAAGCTGGAAGTGTTGCTTGGGCGGCTGCAAGGCGGCCGGCTGCTCGACTCCCTTGCCGCCGGGGGCGGCGGCGGGTTCGATCGGCACAAGCGGCGCGCCGGCTGGCGCTGCGGCGCCGCCCGACTCGATCCGGGGCCGGTAGCCGCCCGGGGCGTTCTCGTCGCGGACGAACCACACCTCCAACTGGTCGACCGCGCCGTTGACCTGCGGCGAATTGAGCCGGACGTTGCCGTCGGCCCGCATCCGGTCGGGCTGCAAATCGGACCCGTCCTTCTTGCCGCCGTTGGGCGACTCGATGAGGAAGAAGTGGATCTCCCCGGCTGACATCCGCCGGAGGGCCCCGTAGTTCAGTTCCGCCCCGCCGGTGAGCGAAATCACCTCGTTTTGCTCGTCGGGCTGAACGAGCAGTTCGTCGTTCCATCGGGCTTCCAACTGTTGACCCGGCTTATCGCTGAGTTGGCCGACCAGCCGGCCCGGCCCCTTGGCCACCAACTGCCCCAGGCGCCGTCCGTCCTCGGAGGGTTGGTATTGGACGCGGGCGGTTTCGATCGTGTTGGGGCCCTTGCGGAGGAAGACCGGTTGTCGGCCGTCCACCAGGATTCGCCCCGCCACCAGATCGTACTCCAGCCGCTCGCCTCGCGCTTCGACGTCCTCACGCGGCGAGAGGATCACCGCGGGACTGCCCTGCGCGGCAAGCTGCCGAGGTTCGAGGTCCGCCAGCCGCGACGGCTTCTTTCGGGCCGACGCCTCTTCCTCGTCGGCCTCCGACGGCGCGTCTTTGGCTTTCGCGCGGTTCGTCCGCCGCGGGGCGAAATACACCGTGAGCACGTCGCAGTCCAGCCGGTCGTTCCCCTCGGGGTAGAAGCGGACCACCGACACGCGATCCTCAAAACTCGCCGTCTGTTTCACCGCGTTGAAGACGAACGGCCCCTGGCACGCGATCTCGACCGGCGAGGTCGGCTTGGCCTTGGGCTTCGCGCCGGGAGGTGTCGCTTCCGAGGACGGAGCCGCTTCCAGGGGCGGGGCTGCTTCCAGGAGCGGCGTCGCTTCCGCGGACGGAGATCCCGGCGACGCCGCCGGCTGCTTTGCCGAGGGCTGC
>JAPLNP010000617.1 GCA_026401055.1 Planctomycetia bacterium | reverse complement strand
GTCTGCCGTGGAACCCCAAACCGGCCGTCTGGCAGCCATCCGGCAACTCGACGCCCTGCAAAACGACCTCCTGCGACGGATCGACGACCTCGACAAACGTGTCGCCAGCACGCTGGAGGATGCGGTATCCCTCCGGAAGGTGGAGAACGCCGCCGTCGCCGACCCGGCGCCAAATGGGTAGGAGGTGACGCCATGGCCATTGAGCGCGGACCTGCGGGCCTGATTCTGGCGGATCTCCCCACCTCGGCCATTCGTGGCGTTTGCCGGGATCAGGTCGCGGCGCACGGGTCGATGTGACCGACGCGCCTCCGGTCGGCTCGAATATCTACCTGATCGGTGCCACCGCGTTGGGCAAATACCGTCCGCACCTTCGGGGCCGAGCTTGTACGATCCGAGAGCAACAACAGGAAGTAGATCACGCCCTTGAAAGCGAAGGCGTGAGCGTCCTGTTTCTCATGATCACTTCTTCCGTCAGCCTCTCGTTAGGTCGTGCGGTTGGCCAAGCCTTGAAAGATGGCTCGAATAGTGTGTCAGAAGCGCTACTGCATATCGTTCCCGGAGACGACGCACGCGGCGCAGATCAATGCGTATTTCCCAGGGATCACCGGGCTTCCTGCCCGCTGGCTCAACGCTTGCCTCGACCTTGATCCCCAAGGGGAAGCGAAGGAGCGAACGAATCAACTCCGCGGCTTCCTGCTGTTTCGGAGCCGCGAGCGAATCAAACAACTCAATCAGTTCCCCGCATCTCTGAGTCAGAACTTGTTGTCTCTTCCGCCACGGAAGTGTGAACAGCCCTGAGCAGACATCATCTTTCCCGATCCGGCAGCGACCATCCGTATTCAAGACACAGAGATCGAGCACCCAGACCGGCAGGTACATTGCCTGATTCACCAGACTGTACCATGTCTTTTTGTCAGTGGGAGCGTAGTGAGGCAACACATGCTCGTGCGCCCGTAGGGGATTATGGGCCGACACGTCTCGTCTCTGGATGGTAAGCAGTGCCGCTACCTGCCGTTTGTCACGAGTGTCACCCCTGCGGAGGCCCTTTGCCCGCACGACCAAGTCGCATGGTTGAGCGACCAGGATGCACTGATTGCCGTTCTGCGAGGCAAAAATATCCCCAACTTCAATCGGCAGGTGCAGTTGGTTCAATTCATCCGGCCCGTCATACATCTCCAGTTGCTGGAGTTCTTCTGCAAGCTCGCGTACCGCGTCCGACACCCCCTGGGTCTCAATGCTACAGAGTGGGTCGATGTTGGCAACTGCTTTATGTAACTCCACATCCTTCCGCAGTCGCGACCGGACGTGGCGTTCATGGGTAACGCCGAATAGCCGCGTCAACGTCTCCGGGGACCACGCACCTTCCTCTTGCGAAGAGCGAAAGACAATTCTCTCGAACGCTTCCAGCCCAAGTTTCTCAATCTCCTGAAGGGCAACAGCGTTCGCCTCCGTTGTCGCTGCTGTCAACTTCTGGCGCACGACGCGAAACAAGCGGTACAACAATGTTGCTTTCAGCCGATGCACGAAGCGGTTGCGGTCACCGTTCACGAGGCGTGCTTTTGCTATGACGACCAAGTAATCCGCGATGGCTGGGTACTGTTCAACGATCGCTTTGTAAAGGGTCTCTTCCTCAGTCTCGTCTGCGGCTTTGTGGGTTAGAAGCGCGTACGCGTGCTTGTACTGTTTTAGCTCTCCGTGCAGTTGGTCAATCGTCCGTCGTCCTTCCTCCTCGGCACCACCTTCAAGCTGAAAATCATCGTCGAAAATAAACAGTGTTGGGACCGTCCCGTACTCTTGGGCGAGGTTCTTCGACTGCGATCGCCACTGGCTGAGGCTCAGAAGCTTCAGGTCGGTAGCCTCTCCCAGAAGGTCCGTAAAGCCTTTTGCCGCGTCTCGATCCTTCTTGCCAGTGCCATTCGGCAGTTCAGCAATTGCGTCAAATGCCGGTTCGAGTTGCTTGTCGCTGACCTTGTCTATCGCAGCCTTCAATCGCTGTTCCCGCAGCGGTTCATCGTCCTCGGGGAACTCAACACCGGGAAACACACCTGAAGCTGTGAGTTGCTCCACCGTGAGATCGCGGCATCGGGTCGCGAGTCGTTCGCGTGTGATGCCGAATTGGTCATCAACGTACACGACCCGCTTAATCCCAATGGCCTGGAACAACTGAGCTACAACAGAAGGACCATCACTCATTGCTTTGCCCATGCATCAGTTCCGAGAGGTCCAACTCGAACGCGTAGTACCGTCCCGCCTTATTTCGTTCAGGATACAGCCGAATGGTGCAACCTTCTGAACGCAGGAACTCCTGCACCACAAAGAGTCCCAGCCCCCGCCCGCCTTTCCGAGTCGTCACGAAAGGATCGAAAAGCGTCCCCTCGACAGACGGATCGATTCCCAAGCCGTTGTCACTCACCCACGCGGTCGGAGCACGCGTTTCGATCAGAACCTCGCCCTTCTTAATCCTTCCCCGACGAATGTCCTCACGCAGCCAGTATTGGCTGTTGAGAATGAGATTGTCGAAAACTTGCGTCAGCTTTCCTCGATTCGTCCGCACATCAAATACATTCCTGCTGAGTTGATCGACGACGAGACTCAGTTCTCCCTCCCTCCATCGTGACTCATGGTACTCCCTCATCTCCTGCAAAAACGCGACAAGTGCTATGACCTCTCGTTTTTCGCGCACGAATCGAAGTGCCGGATCGAGGTGTGCGAGTTGCTTTCGCAGGGCATTGACCGCTGCATCCACGTGACGGACGAAGCTTTGAATCCTTTCGTCGCCCGTATTCCGACTTTTCAGGTACCGGCGAACCTCAGCCACGCGTTCTCCTAGCCCGTCGGCGATGAACGTGATTTCGTGGACAAGTGCCTCCGCCGTTAGCCCGAGCCCCATGGTCTCGTACGCCTGCGACAACCGATCGTGGAACCGCTCCACCTGGGCCTGGAGTACCGCATGGCTTCTCTGTATCTCAGGTGCCTCATCCAAGACACGACTCACCTCCCCCATCGCCGATTCCGCTTGGTCCACCAGCTTCTTTGCCCTACGGATTGCGGAGTCCACCTCACGCGATTCGGCCCGCGACGTAAAAGCAGCCTTCTGGGCGACTTCCGACGCTTTCGTGATCTCTTCGCCGCAACTTGCCACTTGGGCTGCCAGATCCCCCAGACGACTGTGCGCTTTCGTCACTCGCCCCAACTGTTCACCAATTCTCTGCGCTAACTCCTCCGGTCGCATATCTGCGGGAACGCCAGCCTGTTCCTGGACATGTTGGTCGCAAAACACGATCGTCTGCCGGCGGCCGAATTCAAGTGCCTCATGCGTGAAGTGAACGAAGCGGTCCAAGACACGCTCAAAGTTCTCGTACGCAGGAGTCCGAATAAACCCCTCTCGGTCTGTCGCCTCTAACAAGTCAGGGTTCTCGCGAGCCGTAATCGCAATGAATCCGATGGTGTTTGCCGGTTTCAACCCATACCACGAGCCCCCGGACGTCCACGCCTTCGCTAACTTCAGAAAGTCACTTGGCACTCTGATTCCGAACCCATCTCGGTAGACCCGAACGGATGCCAGTGATTTAATGAGCTTCTTGAACTCCTTTGCATCGCTAAACACTGACGGCTGCCGCTGCCTGCCCAAATCGAAGGAATCCACCTCCGCTCGGAACGGCCCTGGACTTGCTGGCTTGCTTCCCGGTAACAGGATGAGTTTATCGAGGCCAGCGAATTCCACCGTCTGTTCGAAGCGAAGGAACCACGCTCCTCCGCCAGTGCCCTGAACGCGAAATGCTCCCCCTTTTGCAGACTCCTGGAGATGTGCGAGTAGCCCTGCACCGTTATCTGGCTCACATAGGGCGTTGAACACACGCCTCCTATCTCCGGATGGCTCCAATTCACACATCTTCACCTTGCCCGCCAAGCGAACCTGCTGTCCATCGAATCCCAGCGAGAACGTCGCGTCTGCCTCGTTTCGTATTTTCCTCGCCACTCGTGCCGGGTCGATTTTCACTCCATCCACAGTCACTGCAAGATCGAAGCGGTCAATACTCTCAAATGGGGAAATAAGTTCCGCAAATCGATCCTCCAAATCTACCTTTGCGGTCGGGCCATGCCACCTTGACGGATCGACCAAGCCCGAGAGGAGAACGGTGGTGCCGTGATTGGACCTTCCTTTCTGTCTCTGTTGCTTCTGAGGCCCAAGGATCGGCACCTCGCTCAATAGTTCATGCTTTGAGAACTCGCTCCAACTAAACCCAATATGGTATTCATCATTCGAATCCCTGGTGCTCGAAATCACTTCGACGTTCTGAGCAATCCTCTGCGCCCCAAGTCTCCCGAGCCCCTTGTCCCCGAGAGGCACACGGCTTCCCCGCCGGAATGAGCCGCTGGCTTTCAAGCGACGTTTCATTGAGTTCGAAACGACGAGCCACCCTTGTCGGATCGTATCCACGTCCATTCCCGCTCCATCATCGGAAATCACGACGTAGCCTTTCGCATCCGGAAAGAAGCTTTCACTGAGCGCTTCTTTGCATTCTCCAAGTGTATTGACCGTCACGGACGCATAGCTTGCATCCGCATCGTAACAATTCTTCACCAACTCGATCAGGGCTTGTAGGTCGTCGCTGGTGAGTTCCGCCCCCAGTTGAAACACCACGGAAGGATGAACGTCGAATTGAAGATCGCCTTTCTTTCCAGGCATCAGGCCACTCCCTTCCGCATGATCAACACCCGCTCGCGCACCATTGTCTCGCTGATGTCATTGCGAACAGCCATCCTTTTGGACGGGATACGACGCTCCAGCAGGGTCACAGGCACACCGCCACGACTCTCAATCAGTTCCGCGAGAATTCTGTGCATTGGAATAATGCGGTTCGCCACTCTCCTTTCGCCAACGACCCACACCATGTATGCGTTCCTCCGAAGGCGTTGCAGCACTGTCAACAAACACTTATCCATGTCGCGCCAAAAAGCGGCTACCCGCAGTGCTCTGTCTCGCGGCTCGTCGCGAAGCCTTCGGAGCAACCGCGTGAGGCTCTTCGATCGCTGACAAACGTTCTCTACCTCGTCCAGGGCGCCCGATCTAATTCCACCCAGACTCCGACTGTCAATGGCATGAGTGTTAGATAGAAAGTCCCGGGAAATGTCTGGCTCAATGTCATCCAGATCGATCCATTGTAACGGCAGAAATGCATGTTGCCCATATGGCACTGTCGTGACGTTGTCGCCATACGGCGGCGACGTCACCAGCAGATCCGCCTTTGCTTGCCCATTCCGCTGGTCCTCCGTAGACGTGTCGCCCCACGCCACCTGGACTTGCCCCTCGTAACGACCTCTTCTGATCCTGTCGCTTGCGTCCAGGAGGGTGGCGTTCTCACGAAGACGATCAAGGTTGCGTTCCACGATGGCAGCGAACACTGCAATCGGGTCAACTGTTCGTGATGCAACCTCGGCAGCCGGCCGGACGTGTAACTTGAATGTCGATGTTCGGGAATTGCTTGTCAGGCGTACTGTTTCGGCTAGGGCAACCCAGAAGAAACGCCGGCTCCAAAGGGCATCCTCTGAGCGAATGGCTCTCATAAGGCGAGTGAGCTTGATGGCAACACCAACGGTAAACCACTTGCGCCAGCCTGGGTATTCGCACTCCACTTCTCTACGCCGGTCGGTTTCCGCTCTCGTCTTCACTCCTTTCCATCTTGACCCGAAGGCTTCGACGAAGAAGGGCCCCGCCTTCACCCGACTCACCAGCACGGCAAGTGGATTGAGGTCACATCCCTGAAAATCAAGCCCACGCAGAATCGCTTCGGTGAGCACCGTTCCTGCCCCCACGAAGGGATCGTACACACAGTGAACACATCCGTCCACTGCCATGATTTCTCCAATGAGACGAGACTGCATCTGCGGCACCATCATCGCCGGATACTGGAACATGCCGTGAGAGTGTTCCCGCACGGCGTTTCGTCGGAACGACCAGTACTCCGGGTCTGCCACCGTGCACTTCAGCAGCCGCTTCACAAGCTCACTGTCGGCCTTCGCAGTCTTCGTGAGCATAAGCATAGGTATGAGGATCGATCCAACCTGAGCGAACTCTAGCAAGCCCCTCCTCACCGAAATCGGCATTCGGGGCGTCAATCGTGAGACTGTAGCCACCACAACTTCATAGCCATCAATGGCTTGCGGCTAACGACAACGACGCGATCGTCTCGTTCGGCACATTATACACCCCTCCGCCGTCCGAATCACTAGCAGACTCTGCCCCTGCGGCCCAGATTATCAAGTCGCGATTCATCGGTGAATTCTTCGGCTGCTCCTGTCCGCGAAACCGAAGTCGATACCAGAAGACTCTGCTACCAAACCACCGGCGTTTCAGTTCCCATGAGCCCCCGCAAGACCCTCGAACGGGACCGCAAACGCTTCACTCTCTGGCTTCGCGTCGCCACGGCCGACGAGCGTGAGCACCCGCAAACCAAAATGGGCAAGGGGGCCATCGCCGAGAACCGGGCACTTCAAGGTGAGAACACGCCGCCCTTGAACTGCTTATCATAGGCGCGTCGGTCCGACACACCGAAGCGTGCTCGTGGTTGAGCTGCCCGTTACTTCCGCCGGTCAAGGTGCCCCGACTTGTTGATGGCCAGCCATAGCCGAAAGCCCAACGCGAGGCTGAAGCCGCATCCCAGGGCCCCCAGGACGGACACGCCGCCAAGCAATGGTGGAACGAACCGGCTTAGCAGCAACGACGACCCCACAAACAACGCGCTGGCCAGCATCCCCAGAACCAGCCGGTTGACCGATGGCTCCAGTCCTCGGTGGTCCAGGTGGACGTCGAACTTGCCGGTCTCCACTTGCTGAAGGATGTCGACGATCCCGCCGGGCAGCACCTCGGCCAGATGCTCAAGTTCCCCGTAGAGCCGCCCGAGTTTCCGCAGCCGCCGCCGTGGCGAGAACCGCCGCCAAAGCAGCTTCTTCTGGTACGGGGCCATCACCTCCAGCAGGCTGAACGTCGGGTTGAGCAGCTTGGCCGTCCCTTCGAGCGTGACCAGCACCTTGATCAGCATCGCCACGCTCGGCGGCAGAGGGATTCCGTAGCGGCGAATGATCTCCGTCATTTCCGTCAGCGCGCCGCTCAGGTCGAATTGCTCCAGCGACTGGGTCCCGTAGTGCGAAACGTAATCCGCCAGGTCCATCCGCAACGCGGGGCGATCCAACTCCGGCGGCACCGTGCCGATTCGCAAGATCAACGTGGCCAGGTACTCCGCATCCTGGTTGCTCAGGGCCACCAACAGGTCGCCGAAATCCTCGTGGAGCCGCTCGTCCATCCGGCCGACCATCCCGTAGTCCAACAGCGCGAACACGTCGCCCGGCAGGACCATCACGTTGCCCGGATGAGGATCCGCGTGATAGAACCCGTTGATGAAGATCATCTCGAGATACAGCTCGGCGCCGCGTCGGGCGAGTTCCGCCGTGTCGTGCCCCTCGGCGCGGATCCGATCGGCCTGGCACAACGGAATGCCGTCGATCCGTTCCATGGTCAGCACCCGCCGGGTCGAGAGCTTGGGGTAGGTGCCCGGCACGCGGATCCGCGGATTGGCCTTGAAATCCCGGGCGAACTGCTGCATGTTGCGCAGCTCGCGCCTGTAATCCAGCTCCCGGCGCATCGCCCGCTGAAACTCCGCCACCGTCGCGCGGGGGCGATAGTATCGGAACTCGGGCAGGCGTTCGGCCAGCAGGGCCAGCCCGGCCAGGATCTCCAGATCCACCTCCATCTTCCGCTCGATCCCCGCCCGCTGGATCTTCACCACCGCCGGCTCCCCGGAGAGGAGCGTCGCCCGGTGAACCTGGCCGATCGAGGCCGACGCCATCGCCACGTCCTCGAAGGAGGAGAATATCTCTTCGATCGGGTGGCCCAGTTCCGACTCGATCAGGGCTCGTGCCTTTTCCGGCGGGTCGGGTGGCACATCGGACTGAAGCTGTTCGAGTTCCTGGGCCAGCGCGACGCCGACCAGGTCGGGCCGCATGCTGAGGATTTGCCCCAGCTTGATGAACGTCGGCCCCAACTCGACCAACGCCATCTTGATCCGGGTTTCCCAACTGTGCCGGGCGATCGCCGTTCCGTCGGGCGTTTTGAGCAGGTCCTTGGCGAACTCCGGCCCCAGCCGGCCGATCCAGTTGGCCAGCTCATACTTGCTCAAAACCGAGAGTATCTCCCGCCAACGATTCAGGTTCCGGTAGATCTGCGGAATCGAAGCGATTTTCATGGCCGGATTCCGGCTGGAGGCGGTTAGCGAAGACGGAAAGCCGAAAGCGGACAGCGGAAGTCGGGGAACATGCATCTACCTCATTTAGGTTATGACCCAGCGCGGTTGCGTCCCCCTCTTACTGGTATGATACGCTATAACCACGGCCCTGGCCAGAATGCCAAGAGACGCCCTGTGGGAGGCGATTCCGTCGCCAGTTGCCGCGGATCAAATGGTCTTCGGCGACAGAGCCACGCCCCACCATTTCAATAGCGATTTCGCGATTCGTTTCAGACTCGTCCGGCTTGCCGCCACGCCTACCACCTTTCCTGATGGACCGCGTCCTGGCGATAGCGTGTTCGCGGCTCGCGGGACTCGGCCGGCCGGCCGATCGCAATGACGGCGACGGGAACAACCGCGTCGGGAATGCCCAGGAGCGAACGCAGATGCGTCATTCGCTCCTCCCCAGGGTGGACGCCCAACCAACATGCCCCCAGGCCCAACGCGTGGGCGGCCAGCAGCAGGTTCTCGATCGCGGCGGCGCAGTCTTGGAGCAAATAGGACAACTGCCCGTCATGGGCACGCCGCAAGTCGCCGCAGACGACGACTGCCAGGGGAGCGTGGTTGAGCATTTTTCCGTTGGGCAGGCCGTCGGCGATCCTCGCGAGCGTGTCGCGGTTGCGGACGACCACAAACGCCCAGGGGTCCTTGGCCACCGCCGACGGCGCGGCCATCGCCGCTTCGAGAATATCGCGGACCGCGCCGTCGTCGATCGGCTCGGGCGTGTACGCGCGGAGGCTGCGTCGTGAGAACAGGTAGTTCAGTTTCGGGTTCACGGGGTGGCTCCTGGACAGAGTGGGATGACGGGAGACGGATGCTCCGCGGATCCCAATCCTACACCGCCATGTTGTCGAATCGAAGGGAGTCGCCGAGGGTCAGAGTCGCCAAGGGTCAATAACCTGCCGCGACGCCCTCCAGAATGCTTCGCCTCGTTGGGGTGCGCGCCGGTCGGTCGCAAGACATATTGGGGATCACTAGACACCACTCTCTGGTGGTATACTAGCGAGCAGAAGGCAGCTCCCGCCGCGTTTCGCCCCCGCCCCCGTTCTGATCCGGCCCCAAATGTCCTATAATTGCTAAATTGCGGAAGCTGCAAGGGTGGCACGCCCTGAGGTACGAAGGGCGTGATGAATTGGCGGACCACGGCCCTCGCTGCGCTCAGGGCGTGCCCCCCTTGCCGAGACATGGAGAACCACACCGATGCAGAAGGCGTTGGATCAGAAACTCGCCCGAATCCTCCAGGACCCCTCCTCGAAGGATTTTATCATCGCCGACGCCAAGGACGCCGACATGGCGTTCGGGTTGGCCGCGCCGGGCAAGAGCCCCGAGCATCACGCCCAGGAGGCCCGATTCCGCACCCTGGCCGACTACCGCCAACTCATGCGCGAGATCGTCGCCCAGGGAATGGTCGACATCATGCTCATGAGCGCCAGCACCAACGAGGTGCTCACCATCGAGGAGCGGCTCTTTGACAACAGTCACGTCACGCCCGCGGTTCGGGCGAACGACACGACGGATATCTGGCTGGCCGCCGGCACGGGCCGCTACGGAACGCAGCCTTCCCGGCCCTTCCGCACCGCGACGATCGACCACATCCGGTGCGGCAAGGTCGACTGCGAGCCGAGCGAGCGAGGCCGGGGCGCCGACCTGGGCCTCTACTCGGTCACGTTCAACAACGACGTCGAGTTGGACCACCGGTCGCTGGAAGAATACAAGCGATTTCGCCTCGAAGCCGAGGCCAAGGGTTTCCGCCACTTCCTCGAGGTTTTTGACCCCAACGCCTGCGGCGAGCACCCGCCGGCCGACGTCGGACGCTTCATCAGCGACCACATCGTCCGGGCGTTGGCGGGCGTGACGAAGGCGGGGCGGCCGCTGTTCTTGAAGATCCCGTACCACGGACCCGCGGCGATGGAAGCCCTGGCCGGCTACGACCGCTCG
>JAPLNP010000489.1 GCA_026401055.1 Planctomycetia bacterium | reverse complement strand
GCCGCGGCCGGTTGGGCGCCGGGCGCGGTCGGTTGCGTTGCGGTTGGTCCCGGTTGGCCCGGCTGCACGGCGGCGGGACCCGTTGCCGCGTCGGTTGTGTTTTCGCCCGTCTTCTCGGAACCCGTGCCGGTGGCGAGTTTTTCCGGATTATGGGGATTGTAGATGTAGATGATGCCGCACAGTTCGATGACGACTTCGTAGGGGTTGTCCGCTTCGTTGCTGGCACCCGTGCCGCCCATGCCGGGTCCCATCATGCCCGGTTCCATGCCTGGCGCACCCATTCCCATGCCCGGCGCAGCCATGCCTGGAGCACCCGAGTGCGCCCCCATTCCCATGCCCGGCCCGCCCATACCTTCCGTCCCACGCCCGCCCATACCCATGCCTGGCCCGCCCATACCCATGCCCGGTCCGCCCATGCCCGCCCCCGGTCCGCCCATGCCTTCCATCCCACGCCCGCCCATGCCTTCCATCCCTGGCGCCCCCACGCCGCCGGCGCCGCCCTCCATGCCACCCAGCGCGTTGCCGCCGCTACCGGGGTTGATTCGGACCTTCTTGATTTCCACCGGCATCGTGGAGTTGGCACACTCGACGAGCAACTCGGGGATCTTGCGTTGGTCGATTTTGAGATGCAAGTAGACGGGCATCATCTTGAATTCCCAGAAGGGAGGATCGGTGCCGACGGGCAGGGGATTGAAGCTCGAGTCGACGTAGCGGAAATTGAGCAAGTAGTCATCCGCGGACATCGGCGCGCTCGAAGTGCCGCCGCCCATCCCCGTCATGCCGCCTTCCATCCCCATGCCGCCTGCGGCAGGCATGCCCATGCCGGGTCCGGCCCCCGCGCCCTGCATCGCCCCGCCGCCGGCCGGAGCCATGCCGCCTCCGGCAGACATGCCCATGCCGGGTCCGGCCCCCGCGCCCTGCATCGCCCCGCCGCCGGCCGGAGCCGTGCCGGGCATGGCGCCGGGCATCGCGCCGGGCATGGCGCCTTCGCCGGGCGCGCCCATCCCGCCGCCCATGCCCATGCCACCGCCCCCGCCGCCGAAGGCCGAGCTTCGGCCCATGCCGATCGCGCTTGCGGCCGCGCGACCGATTTGCACCGAGTTGATCTGCTTGACGGCCACGGCCGAATGCGTGCTGGCATTGCCGTTGGTCTTCTTAATGATGTTCAGCAGGGCCTGGTACACCCAGTAATCTTCCTGCGCCAGTCGGACGCGCGCCGAACTGGGGCGGCTGGAGAAGTTGAACTCCCATCTGATCCGTTGTTGGTCCTGAGGATTCCAGTCGACCGTTCCGACGGTTTTGTAGGTTTGGCCGGCGGCGCCGCCGAGGCCCTCCATGCCCGGCGCGCCCATGCCGGCCATGCCCCCCATGGCTCCCATGCCACCCATGGCGCCCGGCGCTCCCGGCGCGCCCGTCGCCGCGCCGGGTCGTTCGCCTTCCTTCAGTTCGATCAGCTCGAGATGGCGGTAGTCCACGATCGCAAACAGCGGTTCCAGTTCGGACTCGATGAAGTGCTGGTAGAGCCCGCACTGTTGCACTGGGATTTCCTCGTCCGGTTTCAACGCCTTGATCACGTCGAGGAAGTCCTTCCCGAGCTTGGGCGGCCAGGGATTCTCCTTCTGCTGCTTGTCGTACAGGGCCTTCCAACTTGCTAAGACTTTCTCCTTCTGCAAATCCCTCGCGAGATCCCAGTTCTTGATCTTCTGCTCGTTCGGGTGCTCCGTCACCTGGGTAATCTGACGGGCCTGCTGCACGGCGTCGTTGAGCTTCTTGCTCCGCGTCTGGTAGCGGCCTTGCAGATCGGCCGCCGCGGCCACGTAGATCGTCAGGCCCAGGATCAGGACCAAGCCGGCCAGCACCCAGAAATGGTGCTTCTTGAGCACGGCCAGAAAGACTTTGACTTTGTCCATTGCGGTTCTTCTCCACCTCGCGGCGGCCGTTAGGGCTGGGGCTGGGTTTGGGGCTGGGTTTGGGGCTGGGGCTGCGCCGCGTCGACCGCGCCGGTTCCCTCCTCGCCTTGCTTGGCCTCAAGCTTCTTCTTCTTCAATCGTTCGGTCGGCGGGGTCGGCTTCCACGCAAACTGTACGCAGAACGTGAACCCGCGGACCTTGATCCACTTCCCCTGCACCCCACCCGCGCCGACACCGGACATCCCACCGACACCCGGCATCCGACCCGCGCCGACGCCCGGCATCGCGCCCGCACCAGCGCCAGCGGCGCCCGGCGCCGCGCCCGCGCCAGCGCCAGCGGCGCCCGCCGGCTCGGCGGGGGTCGAAGGATCGAACAAGTACTTGTCCCAAATCTTGCCGGAACTCAGTTGCACGGCGCGACTGATGCCCAAGTCCTCGAGAGACACCAGCTCGACGGTCTTTTTCTCGCCCTTTTCGTCCGGTTCTTTGTCGGCGGCGGGCAGCAGCACCTTCATCGTGTTCAGATTCGTGACCAGGGTATCGTGGACGTACTGTTCGCCGATGTCGCGGGCGGCGGTTTCCGGATTGTGGTAATGATAACCTTGGATGGTCACGATCCAAACCTCTTCCACGGGCCCCGTGCCCGCGCCGCCCATCCCGCCGGTTGGATCCGAGGTCCCCAGCCCGGCGCCGCCCATGGGATCCGCCCCCGGCATTCCTCCGGCGCCCATCCCCGGCATCCCGCTGCCGCCCATCCCCGGCATCCCGCCGCCGCCCATGGCCGCCATGGGATCCGCGGCGCCGGCCGTCGCTCCGCCGGTCGCGTCCGCGGCGCCCCCGGACTTAGGTTTCCTCTCCTTGCCCGGCGGCGGCCGGTAGAAATTCTCCACCCTCGCGAACCAACTCTCCAACGACGGGACTTGCTGGCAGTCGATCGACGTGACGTGCAATTCGTTGCGCAGGGCGATTTCCTTGGGCTGTTTGCCCGGCGGATCGCTCGGCAGACACTGGTTGATCGCCCGAAGCAACTCCAACCAGCGGATCCGGTTGTCCACGTTGCCGACCAGATGCTGTCCGACGCCGTCGATTTTCTCGAACTCGGCCCGGGCCGCCGATTCTTTCGACTTGAGATCTGACGAGCGGCTGGCGACCTGGGCCAACTGGCCTTCGGCCGACTTGAATTGCTCCTCGGCGACGGTTCCCAGGGCCGACGACAGGCTGGCGTAACTGATCGTGCACCCCAAGAGCAACAACGCGGCCGCCGCGATCGCCCAAGGCTTCTTGCCCCGGACGAAGCGGTCCTTGAGGATTTCCTTGGGCAGGAGGTTCGTGACCAGCGTGCCGCGGCCGGCCCCCAGCGCCTGCACGGCCAGCCCGTAGCAGACCCCGTAGCACAGCAGGTTGTCCTTGAACGCCGGCGCGCCGATCACTTCGGATCCGCCGAGGCAGTCGAACGAATCGACGCGGATGACGTCGACGCCGAGGCTTTGGGCCAGGTAGCGTCGCAGGCCCGGCATCTTCATCGCGTTGCCCAAGGCGACGACCTTCTCGATCTTCGCGTGGCGGTCGATGTTGGTGAAGTAGTTGATCGAGCGTTGGATCTCGGTCAAGAGGTCGTTGAAGACCGGCCGCATCGCCTGGAACAGGGCCTTGGGGTCCTGGGCCGTCGCGGCGTTGCACTTCAGATGCTCCGCCTTGGCGAACGTGAGCTTCAACTCCTTGGTCAGCGCCTTGGTGAAGTGATTGCCGCCGAGCGGGACGCTCCGCTGCCACACCCGGTAACCGTTCGTGACCACGAGGTCCGTCGAATCGGTGCCCAGCGAGAGGATCACCGTCGACGGCGGCGGGTCCTCGCGATCGTACTCCTCGACCGGCGGCAGGTTGTTGAGTTGGTCGAACAGGAGATAGTTGTACAGCGCCAAGGGCGTCAACTGGACGACGTCCACTTCGATGCCCGCCCGAGTGAACGACTCCAGCGCCCGATCGACCTGGTCGCGTTTCATCGCGAACAGTCCGACCTCGGTTTCCAGGGCGAAGCCTTCCTCCTCGGCGCCGCCGCCCATCCGCTGATAGTCCCAGACGACGTCGGCCAGATCGAACGGGATCTGCTGCCGCGCCTCGTAGCGGACGATGTCGGGGATCTTCTTCGACTCGACCGGCGGGAGCTTGATGAACCGCGCCAAGCCGTTCTGGCCGGGCACGCTGACCGCCACCCGGTCGCCGCGAACCGAGTTGCGCGACAGAAACAGCTTCAGCGCGTCCTGGATCAATTCGGCGGGATCGGCGCCTGGCTGGCTTAGGATTTTCGGGTAGGCGATGAAATCGAAAGCGTCGGCGACGAGTCGCTTTCCGCCCTCGCCGAGTCGGCAGCGCAGCGCCTTAAGCGAGCATTGACCAATGTCAATTCCCCAGACAGCGTCGCTTCTGGCCATGGCGCGGTCCTCTCTCTGTTCCTAGTATCGGGCGGAGTCCTCGGACGTTCTGCGAAGAAAACAGCTCGCTCCGAGCCCGATTGTGGCCAATCACGATGGTGAATGCAAGAAAAGTAAGGTACCGTCAGATCGCTGGCCTCTCTCCTAATCTCCAATTTATCGTGACAGGCCGGGTTGTGTCAATCAAAACCCCGCCGGGAAGACGGTGCCGGAGTCGTGGCGTCATCCTCGACGGAGGGGTATTAAATGACTTGACAGAGCCATGACTCGACTTTTCCACGCGGAGCCGATATCGTGGAGCAGAGCTTCCAGACAAAAAACCGACGCAAAACCCCCGCCTCATGAAGTTCAAAGAAATCATCCTGCCGCTGCCCTGCCAGAGTCTGGAAGACCTGTCGCTCGATCGTGACGCCGAGGAGGCGGACGGGCTGATGGGCGTCTGGTCCGCCCCGTTCCATCCGGCGGTCCTCGCATCGGTGGGGAACACTCCAAAGTGGGTCCGCGCCGAGCAGCCGCCCGAGGTCGACGAACGGCTCGATCCCGATCCCGCGCTGGTGGACCCCCGCGACGCGAACGCCGATCTGGTCGCCGATCTTTTGGCCGTGGGATTCTGCTATCTTCAGGTCGAATTGACCACCCGGCAACTCAGGTACATGAGCAGCCTCGATTCGGAGCGGCTCCGCGGCGCGGCGGTCCGCGCGGCCGAAGCGATCATGCACGGCGACGAAGAGACCGCCCGGGAATCCATCCAGCGGGCGTTCGATACACTGACCGAAGCCCGGGAGTACTTCTATCCGGTCGAGGCAAAACTCCTGGACTTGACGCTGGTGGCGCCGACGACGCTGGGCGAGCCGTTGCGGCGGGAATTGGCCGGGCCGGGGGCCTCGAACCTGCTGATCTCCGGCGGCACGGTGGCCGAGATGGCCCGGCGCGAGCCGGAATCGCTCGCGGCGCTGCGTGCCGCGTTGGACGGCTCCACGGCGTCGATCGTCGGCGGCGAGTTCGGCGAAGAGGCCCTGCCGCTGTTGGCGCCGGAGTCGATCCTCGCGGACCTGCACCGTGGATTGGCCTCGTATGAGGACCATCTGGGCCATCGGCCGACAATCTTCGCGCGGCGGCGATTCGGACTTTCGCCGGTGCTGCCGGGCATCCTCAAGAAGCTGGGTTTTAAGGGAGCCTGCCACTTCACGCTCGACGCCGGCCGGTTCCCCACCGGCAATCAGAGCAAGGTCCGCTGGGAAGGACTCGACGCGGCGTCCCTGGAATCGCTCGCCCGAGTGCCGCTGGACGCCTCGCGCCACGACACGTTCCTCAAGATGCCCGAGCGGCTCGGACGCGTCATGGACCTCGATCACACGGCCACGGCGGTTTTCGCCCATTGGCCGGGCAAGTCGAGCCGATGGTACGGCGATCTGCGGCGGACGGCCCGGTATTCGCCCGTCTTGGGACGCTTCGTGACGATTGACAAGTATTTCGAGGATACGTCGGGTTCCGGGCAGGTCGCGCGCCACGGCCCGGACGACTACCGGTCGCCGTACCTCGTAGAAGCGGTCGAAGCCGCCCAGCGCGATCCGATCTCCCGTTGGGTCCGATATCATCGCCGACGCGTCCATCTCGACGTGTCCGGCGCGCTCGATTGCCTGGGGACGATGCTCGACGGCCCGGCCGAGTCGCCGCCGGACGCCCGGGGAATGGCGCGCCAGACGGAACAACTCCTGGCCGAACCGGCGGAAGCGGCACGGGTCGAGACCGATCTCGACGCGCGGATCGCCGAGGGCATCGACGGGTCGCTACGGCGAATCGCCCACGCGCTGCCGCGCGAAACCAAGCCGCCGGAACCCGGGCACGTGCTGGTCAATCCGCTGAGTTTCTCGACGGCCTGCTACCTGGACGCCGCCGGAGGATCGGAGAGCCCCGCCCAAGCGCGGGTGGAAGTGCCCGCGATGGGTTTCGCCTGGGCGGGACCCGAGACCCGGCCGCCGGACCCCGGCCCCGCGACGCGAAAGAAATCGTTCTGGAGCCGGCGGCCGCAAGAGGAGCCGCCGTTGGCCGAGCGGACCGAAGAGGGCTTGTACATGCTCCGCAACGAGTTCTTCGAGGCGACGATCGATCCGACCACGGGAGCGATCCGCGCGGTCCACGATTACCGGACTCGCGGCAACCGGCTGGCCCAACAGATCGCCCTGCGGATGCCCGATTCGCGGTCCAACTCGCGCGATTCGGGGGACGAAGAGGACCAGGAGCAGGACTATTCGGTGATGGCGGCCGACGAGGTGCGGGTCGACGCGCCCGGGCCGACGCTTGGCCGGATCACCAGCCGGGGACGCCTGGTGGACCACGAGGGGAAGCGGCTTGCCGGATTCGTCGAGACGATGACCGCCCGGCGCGGCAGCCGCGTCTTGGAAATCGAGATCGAACTGGCGCCCGAGCGAGTGCCCGTGGCCAGCCCTTGGAACTCGTACTACGCCGCGCGATTTGCGTGGCACGACTCGACGGCCGAGTTGCACCGGAGCGTGGGCATGATGCGCGTGGCGACCGAGGCGCCGCGGATCGAGGCGCCCCATTTCGTCGACGTCCGCTCGGAGCGGGTCCGCACGACGATCCTCACCGGCGGCCTGCCTTATCACCGGCGTTTCGGCCCGCGGAGGATGGACACGCTGCTGGTCGTCCGCGGCGAGACATCGCGGCGATTTCGCCTGGGCGTGGGCGTCGACCTGCCTTATCCGGTGCCGGCGGCGATCGAGTTTCTCGCGCCGCGGACGGTTCTGGCCGAAATGGCGGCGCCGCTCTCGGCGGCAAGCGGTTGGCTGTTCCACGTCGACGCCCGAAACGTCGTGGCAACCCATTGGGAACCGATCATCGCCGAGGGTCGCGCGGCAGGGTTTGTTGCGAGGTTGCTGGAAACCGAGGGTCGCAAGACGACGCTGGGCCTGCGGTCGTTTCGCGAAGTCACGGCGGCCGAGGAAACCGATTTCACCGGCCAAGGGAGCCAATCGCTTCCCTTCCAAGGCGACCGCGTCACCGTCGAGTTGGCCGCCCACGAGTGGGTCGAGGTCCGCGTGCGCTGGTAGGGATTGGGGGTTGGGGACTGGGTTTTGGCGACGGGGGATTGGAGGGGTACGATAGCTTCGCGGCGGAGGCCCACGCTTGACGCCACTTCTCTCATTGCACTCACGACTACCACTTGCGCCCAATTTCCAATCCCCAATCCCCAATCCCCAACCCCCAATCATGATCGTGACCATTGACGGACCGGCGGGAGCGGGCAAGAGCACCGTGGCCAAGCGGCTGGCGCGGCGGCTGGGGTTCCAGTATCTGGATACCGGGGCCATGTATCGAGCGGTGGCTTTGGCCGGCCTGCGGCGCGGACTGGACTGGAACCGGCCCGAGGAATTGGCCGACCTGGCCGCCCGGCTGTCGATCGAGCTTACCGACGACTGCGTCCTGTTGGACGGCGAAGACGTCAGCCGGGCGATCCGCACGCAGGAAGTTACCGCCGTGACCCGATACGCGGCGGGCAATCCCGAGATTCGCTCGCAACTGGTCGCACGGCAGCAGGCCATGGCCGGCGGGCACGACGTCGTGACCGAAGGTCGCGACCAGGGCACCGTGGCGTTCCCCGGCGCCGAGTGCAAGATCTTCCTTACGGCCAGTCCCGAGGAGCGTGCCCGACGGCGGCTCGGCGATCTCCGCGGCCGGGGCGAAGCGGCGACGCTGGAGGAGGTGCTCGAAGCGCAGCAGGCCCGGGACCACCGCGACGCCGCGCGCGAGGTCGGCCCCTTGGCACGGGCGTCCGACGCGGTGGATGTGGCGACCGACGGCCTGATGATCGACGAGGTGGTCGAACGGCTTGTGGAACTGGTGCGCGGGAAGAAACGCGGGCGCGCAGGAGGCGACTCCGACGCCGACTGACCGACTCGCAACACCGTGGCAATTCGAGGGGAACTGATGATGAAGCAACTCGCACAATTTCTGACCGCCATCGCTCTGGCGTTGGCGTGCCACGCGGCGACCGCCGCGGACTTGTACGTCTCGCCCGAGGGCAACGACGCCTGGAGCGGCACGCTGGCGAAGCCGAACGCGGCGCGAACCGACGGGCCGCTGGCGTCGCCGGCAGGCGCGCGGGACGCGATCCGCAAGCTCAAAGCCGCCGGGCCGTTGCAGGAACCGATTCGCGTCCGCATCCAAAGCGGCGAGTATGCCATCGGCGAACCGGTCGTCTTCGAGCCGCAAGATTCCGGCACGCAACAGTGCCCAATCAGCTACGTCGGCGACCCCGGCCAGCGGCCGATCCTCTCCGGCGGCAAGCAGATCACCGGCTGGCGGAGGCAGGGCGACCGCTGGGTCGCGCATCTCGCCGAGGTCGAGTCGGGCAAGTGGACCTTCGCCGCGCTGTGGGTCAACGGCGAGCGCCGCACCCGGGCGCGAATGCCGAACGAGGGTTATTTCCACACGGCGGGCAAGGCGCCGCCGATCACCGATCCGAAGACCGGCGAACCGACCTCCAGCGGCCACATCGCGTTCCGTTTCAAGAAGGGCGACATTCGCCAGTTCGGCCGGCTCGACGACGCCGTGGTCGTTGTGTATCAGTCCTGGGAGGTCGGCCATCAGCGGATTGCGTCGGTGGACGAGGCGAAGCGAGTCGTCACGTTCCGGAGTCCGCTTCCCTGGGCTTTCGACTACTGGGGCGGCAACGTTCGCTACTTTGTCGAGAACGTGCCCGAGGCGTTGGACGCGCCCGGCGAGTGGTACTTGGACCGCAAGACCGGCGTGCTGTCGTATGTCCCGTTGCCGGGCGAGGACATGACGCAAGCGACGGTCGTCGCCCCCGTCGCGAAGCAGTTGATCGTGCTGGCCGGCAAGCCCGCGGAAAACCAATTCGTGTCGCACGTGCGGTTCGAGAACCTGCGGCTCGTGTACACGGACTGGGAGGTTCCGCCGGAGGGACACGCCGCCGGGCAAGCCGCCTGCGACTTCCCCGGCGCGCTGGAGGCCGTCGGAGCGCGGAACTGCTCGGTCGAGGGCTGCGAGTTGGCGCATCTGGGGACTTACGGCGTCTGGCTGCGCTTCGGTTGCCAGGACAACCGGATCGCGCGCAATGATGTTCACGACCTGGGAGCCGGCGGCGTGCGGCTCGGCGAGCAGGGCGACCCGGCAACCGAGCCCGAGACCGCCCAGCGCAACGTCGTCGACAACAATTTCATCCACGACGGCGGCAAGATCGATCCCGGCGCGGTGGGCGTGTGGATCGGCCGGACGAGCCACAACCGAGTCTCGCACAACGAGATCTGCGACCTGTATTACACCGGCGTCTCGGTCGGCTGGAGTTGGGGATACGCCCCGACCAGCGCCCATCACAACGTCGTCGAGTTCAACCACATCCACGACATCGGCCGGGGCGTGCTCGGCGACATGGGCGGCATCTATTGCCTGGGCGATTCGCCGGGCACGGTGCTGCGCAACAATCTCGTACACGACGTCTACGACCACGGCACGGGCTCCCTGGCGATCTACACCGACGAGGGCAGCACCGGCATCCT
>JAPLNP010000130.1 GCA_026401055.1 Planctomycetia bacterium | reverse complement strand
GCCCTCCATGCCCGTCGATATCGAACTGCCGCTGCCAAGATCGAAGCGGAGGACTCGATTGCCGGTGATGTCCCGGGCGATGCGGGCCGAAACCGTGTGTTCGCCGGCGGGGATCGCGGTGCTCGTTCCGGAGCCTCCGGTGTATCCCGCGAGAGACACGTCGCCCACGCTGGTGTGCAGAAGGAATCTCCGATCGTCCGGCACGAACAGTCGCCATCGCCACGTGTCGGCGTCGGTCGTCGGGATTTGGATGACGTGGAGCCTCTTTGGATCCGAGATCGTCAGATAGCCCGACTCGTCCCGGTATTGCTGGTTCTCGGCCCGCAGGGTCCAAAGCTCCCGGGCGGTCACCCACAGCGCGACCGCCATGCACGCCACCGTGACCAGAAGCAGCAGCGTGGCCAGCGAGTATTGCAGGCGAAAGCGAGGCATGACGATCTCCCGGAGTCAGCCGGTTCACGGCGGCGCCACGTGGTAGCGGTGGGGCCCGGTCGCCAGAGGCTTGCCACGTGATCCCGCGTGCGCTTCCTCGATCCAGACGACAAAACCGTCGGCAGGACCGGTGGGAGCCGCCAGGTCGGTTCTCCGGATTGTCACCGGGCCGTGATCTTCTTCCTCCACCACCTCTTCCAGCGCACGAACACGAAGCAACTCCAGCGGCTGGCCGGGCTCAACAACCCTTGTGCCCCCCGCGCCAGTCACGGTCTGCATGGCTCTGCCTTCGAGCCAGTCGCCCTCCTTGCTCTCCAGATGCACCGATATCGCCCCCAGTTCCTCAACGTCAACCTGGAGAATTCGCTTTTCGGCGAGGTTCCGAGTGACGACGGCCCGAACCGTCCATTCCCCCGGCATCTCCCCCTGCGATATCATCCCCGCTCTTCCCCCAGGACGTGAAACCCGATCTGGCGTTTCGGTTCCTCGGGCCGCTCCATCATCTTGTTCAAGACTTGGACGATCGCCTTGATCTGGCTGTCGTGCGACTGCACGGTCTCCGCCAAACGGGTGAGTTGCTCGACCAACTCGCCGGGCG
Source organism: Planctomycetia bacterium (assembly GCA_026401055.1). Classification (GTDB taxonomy): domain Bacteria; phylum Planctomycetota; class Planctomycetia; order Pirellulales; family Thermoguttaceae; genus JAPLNP01. The sequence continues at coordinate 10,486 of JAPLNP010000130.1, read as the reverse complement.
TGGCCATCAGGCGGCGGAGCCGAACGAACGTCCGCATGATCTCGATATTCACCCGCACCGCTTTCGGCGAGCGGAGCACGCTGGAAAGCATGGCCACCCCGTGTTCCGTGAACACCCAAGGCAGCTTCCGGCGTCCGCCCCAGTCTGATCTTGATATCGCATTTTGCGACATCAAGTTCATAAACTCTTGCTGGGTAAGTTGATACGCGAAATCACGAGGGAAGCGGTCGTGATTGCGGGTGACCTGCTCGTTGAGACGGGCCGTCGGCACCCCGTACAGCCCAGCCAAGTCGGAATCCAGCATCACCCGCTGCCCACGGACGAGATGGACCAGGTTCTCGATCTTGTCGGGCGTGATGAGGTTGGTCGAGATCTTCTTGGCCATGGTCGCGGTTGCCCCTCCGACTGAATCGCGTCACGGTTTTCCAGCAGCGTGCCGAGTTCCGTCAATGGCCGCCGTGTGCCGGCTATGCACCGGCACCGGCGGCAACTCCGCCACGCCCTTCGCCTGATGCTCAGGCACATGCCACCCGACGGCTACTCAATTTCCACCCACTGCCCTTTGCGGGCGCTGGCGAGCACGGCGTCGCAGACCTTTTGGGTTCGCATGGCCGCGCGGATGTTGGGCTGGAAGGCGGGGCCGCCTTCCAGTCCGGCGAGGAAGTCGGCCAGGCCGTTGATGAACGTGTGCTCGTAGCCGATCGTCGTGCCCGGCACCCAGTAGTGACTCATGTACGGATGCTCCGAATTCGTCACGTGGATCCGCTGCCAGCCGGTCAAGTGGTCCTCGATCTTCTTGCCCGTCTGGGGATCGGCGTACCGGAAGAACTCCAAGATGTGCGGGTCTTCCAGGTCGAAGAAGATCGCGCCGTTCTCGCCGTTGATCTCCATGGTGCTGTAGTTCTTGCGACCCCGGGCGTATCGGGTGCTCTCGAACGTGCCCATCGAGCCGTTCTCGAAGAGCGCGAGGAACATGCAGGCGTCGTCGATGTCGACCTTCTCGACCTTGCCCGAGTCGGCGTGCTTGCGCTCTTTGATGAACGTCTCGGTATGGGCGACGACTCGCTGGATCGGGCCGTTGAGCCATTCGGCGGTGTCGATCGAATGGGCCAACAGGTCGCCGGTCACCCCGGAGCCGGCCACCTTGGAATCGAGCCGCCACAGGCCCATGCCGCCCTGCGGGACGTTGGTGCTGATCGTGTAATCCTGGTTGTAGGTCGCGCGATAGTGGAACACGCGGCCGACGCGGCCTTCGTCGATGATCTGCTTGAACAGCGAGATGGCCGGAACGCGGCGGTAGTTGAACGAGACCATGTTGGCGACGCCGGCCTTCTCGACCGCGGCGACCATTTCCTCGGCTTCGGCGAGGTTCATGGCCAGCGGCTTCTCGCAGACGATCATCTTGCCCGCCTTGGCGGCGGCGATCACGATGTCGTGGTGCATGAAGTTCGGCGCGCAGCAGTCGACCAGGTCGATGTCCTTCCGGGCGACGAGCTTTCGCCAATCGGTTTCGACGGACTCGTAGCCCCAGGTCTTGGCGAACGCTTCGAGCTTCGCCCGATCTTCCTCGCGGCCGTAGCATGCCTTGAGCACGGGATGGTGCTCGCGGTCGAAGAAATGATTGACCTGGGAGTAGGCATTCGAGTGCGTGCGGCCCATGAAGCCGCAGCCGAGGACGGCAACGTTGAGTGGTTTTGGCATGATGGTTTCCTGTTTGGGTATCTAGAGGAATGGTGTTGAAGGGGTAAGGCAAGACGGCCGCCGACGTTGCCACGAGGCTTCCGTGTCGTTTCAGTAGAACGGCCTCTACATTGCCCCTGTGACTGTAGTCTTGGTACTCTTGCCTGATTGGTCGGGCATTGGATACTCAGCGCGACGAACCATGCCAACACGGTCGTAGACACGAATCACAATCTTGTCATCGCGTTTCTCGACCGTGAAGTTGCCGGGGCTGTCTTCAACCTTGAGTTCAGTGCCGGTTATCGTTTTTCCTGGTGTTGCCTTGTCGACTCGCGTTTCATCAAGAGTCTTCAGGAGCCACGCCGCGATTTCCTGATCCGTGCCTTGCACGATATCCGGGTGATCCTTGAGCAGCATTTCGATTGAACGCCGCAAGTCAGACGGAAAAAAGTCTCCCCAGGAGTAGTGGCTACGAGAAAGCTGCACTTCGGAGGCGCTCAGCTTCGGCGCGCTTATGAATACGATTCCCGCGCCAACAGCAAATAGCACGATTGCTGGAAGCAGCACTTTGCCAAGGTACCACCGAAATCCGCTTGCCTGTATGATTCTTTTCTGGCACGCTATCATCGACACAACGCACCAACCACCCGTCAACAACACAAAAAGGATCACGGCAAGAGTCATCGCGCCGCTCGTCGTGTAAAAATGTTGTTGACAAGCTTCAAAAGGACTCCAGGCGAACTGAAGGTCTCGTGTCATGTTGTTGGAATTGATCGTTCCGGCAAACTTCGTGAGAACACAACTGTCCCACATCAAGGAAGTGATTCCGGGATGGCCGATCTCCGTGCGCGTTGTTGTGCCCGCAAACGATGTTTGCGATTCGTATTCATCGTATGCGTCATGCTCTCTTTTCGAGAATATATCAGAGAACTCCCTCTCCAGCATGTCGCATGACGCGCTTCCGTCCCCTATCAAGAAAAGCTCGAATTCCGGGCTTCCCCCGGCAACCGCGGTGAGTTTCAGTGGGTAGACCGCCTCCTTGGCGGCGAATACCATCTTAATGGGATGCGGCGCATTCATTCCTGATTCGGCGCGAGTCAGCTTGATGGCGGCAAATACCCAGCCATTTGAGATATAGTCGGCAATGGTCTTGTCGGCGGCTGTCGGCAAGGGAGAAAACCCATTCTCGGCCAGCCAAGCGTTCAGTCCGTCCGGTTGCGTGGGCCTAAGAACGCTGACATCATACGACCCAACCGTAGCCGATTTCTCGACACGTACATTCGCCGCCTTCGCGGCCCCCGTCGTCCCCACGGCGGGAAGCAGTAAAGACCAGAAGACCAACACGAGAAACAGCGCAATCAACACGGTAAGGAACCGCTTCCTGTTAAACAACAGTGTCCCCACCAACAGATTCGCAACCACGGTAACGAAGACGGCTAAAGTGATTCCTGGGGATAGATCGTGGGTAATCTTCGGCTGGATGCAGAAGTTGAGAGTCTTCAACGCACCGGGGCTCTCCTTCTCAATGATCTGGGGCACGGCTGGTACCGGAATAATCCATCCGAGCTTCTGGGCGTCCGAATCGAGGGCAGAGGATATAATGAGTGTCTCCATCCCGTCTTTCCAAGACAGTACAGCGCGTTGAGCAGGGATTTCAGGGATTTTCCGAACGGCCCGTTCGGGAATGTAGCAGCCATCGCCAAGAGCAGCGGATGCGAACAGCAGAACTGCTAGAACGCCAAAGCATTGCACTCGCATTGGGTTCATCTCCCGTCCACCATCGCCCATCGCGCCCTCAAACATTGGTCATTCTGAGTCCGCTGTCGCCTCTCTTTTCACGCTCCCTTCCACCCGTGCGCGTCGCGCACGGCGATCATCGCGCCGAGGATGTCGTTCCACGTCTCGGGCTTCATCATGACGGCGTTCGGGAACATGCAGCCGTCCCAGCAGACGTGCGGGATTCGTTTGGTCGGCTTACCGCCCTCGCGGAGCCAGTAGCCGGCGGCGCGGGGGATGTCGAGCTTGCCGGCCGGGTCGGTGGCCAGGCAGTGCCGGCCCGTCTTGTCGTGCGTGCCCGATCCGTGAACCGTCGCGTCGTTCTGCGCCACGTGGAAGTCGATCGTCCACGGCCGCAGCGCGTCGGTTACCTTGGCGTAGGCTTCGTAGAACGTGTCTTCGTCGTTCCAGTCGAACCCTTCGGGCAGGATGCGGTCCTCGGGGGCGTTGTAGCCCAAGAGGTACAAGAGCGTGTGGGCCATGTCGGCCTGGAAGCCGAGCGTTTGCGGTCGATCGACCGCTTCGAGCAGTTGGACCATCGTTCGCCAACTGTGCATGCCGCCCCAGCAGATCTCGCCTTCGGCGGCCAGGCGTTCGCCGTGGTCCTCGGCGATCAGACATGCCTCGCGGAACGTGCTGGCGATCCGCTTTGTGTTAGTCACCGGGTCTTCGGCCCAGGAGGCCACGTCGGCCGCCGAGTCGATACGCACGGCGCCGTGCGGCCGCACGCCCAACTCGCGGAGTCGCCGAGCGATATGGCACGCCTTGTGGACCTGGCCGGCGAATCGCTCGCGATCCGCCTCGCCGCCCATGGCCGAGCCGCCGCCGGTCGGTCCCCAGACCGGCGCGACGACGGTGCCGATGTCGAGTCTCCGCACGCGGACCTTTTCGGCCAGCAGCTTGAGGTCGTCGTCCTTCGAGTCGATGTCGACGTGCGGCGCGAACAGGAAGAGGTCGACGCCGTCGAACGTGACGCCGTCCACTTCGGCGGCGGCCGTCAGGTCGAGCATCGTGTCCAGATCGATCGGCGGCTCGGAGCCTTCGCCCTTGCCGACCACGCCCGGCCAGGCCGCGTTGTGCAGCTTGGGGAAGTTGTTACGTTTGTCGTCGGTCATGTATATGCACCTTTGTCTGTCTTGAAAAATGGTTCTACTTCTTATAGTCCCCGATGGCCGGCATGTTCTTGTGCGTGTCGGGGCCGAAATACCGCAGGCCCACGAGCGGCTCGCTGCCGGTGTTCTCGATCACCACGCCCGCCGCGGTCGCCTCGGCCGAAATGAAGAACTCGTCGTTCGTCTCTTCGCCGAAGTGGATCATCACGGGCGTTTGCATCTTGAGAGCGCCCATCTTGCCGGAGCCCTGGACCGTGATCCAGCAACTGGGGCCGGGGTCCCGGACCGTACACTTCGCGCCGGGCTCGATCGTGAGCTCCTTGGCCGAGACCGGCTGGGCGCCGTCGATCGTGCCGTAGTCGATCCACTTGTCCGTGTAGCCCTTGCCCGACTTCTCGGCGTCGACGATCGGCTCCAGGTAGTTGTGCTCCTTGAAATAGGGATCGACGTTCCGCTCCCAATCGAGTTGCTCGATGATGAAATCCAGGTCGCGGTGCTTGTCCTTGGGCACGTCTTTGACCAGCAGGGCCCAGGGCACTTCGCGGCCTTCGACCAGCGACTGGAACATGCCGAACACGTCGCTTCCCCATTGCGGCTCGTAGGTGCAGAGCGAGCCCGGGGCGTGCAGCACGCCGGCGGGAATCATCCATCCGGAGCCGCGTTTCAGCCGATACGCCTTCGACAGATCGAGCATCCCGTTGTCGCCCTTGTCCCAGTCCTCAAGACACTTGCGGACGTCGGCCTTCGTCGTGCCCGGCTCCAGACCCATGAACGTGTAATCAAAGTGGTTCTCGGCGGCGTTGAGTTGCGGCGGGAAGTAATACGACTCGGGTTTGCCTTCCTGTCCGGTCAGGGCGGCGTGCTTGGCCTGCTGGTGCATGTGGTGTGGAATCGGCCCGGCGTTGTCGAAGAACTTCGAGTACACCGGCCATCGCTCGTACTCGTCCCAGATCGCGGCGCCGACGATCCGCGCTTGGCCCTCGGCCACCGCGTCCCGCAGGAGAAATCGTTTGCCCTCGAAGGTGACGTAGCTGAGCCCTTCGTCGGCCGCGCGGTTGTCGTTGGCGGCCTCGGTCGTGCTGCCGAACCACCGTTCGTCGATGCCGCCGCGATGCGTGCCCAGGGCGTACCAGTCGGTCGGGGCCAACTTGATCCGCTTTCCGGGATGGAGGAAGTTGCGCGGGACCCAGGTCGGCGTCAGTCGCAGCAGCCCGCCGCCGGCGTCCATCGCCCGATCGAGAATTGCCCCCACGTTGTCCTTTTTCACTACTTCGGATGCACACATGGCGTTTTGCTCCCAAGACCTGTGGGCGTGTCCGACGCGAGCCCGGTGGGGCGTGTCGACGGCGCGTGCCGTCGTGCGTCGGGATTGCCCGGCGATTGATGATGTTTCCTTGGATATCCCGTCCGCGTAATGGGCGGTCGAGCCGTCATTTTTATTCCCTCTCGGGGGCGTTGACAAGGTAGTGCCGCGTTTCGTGTGGAAAATGGGGGTGGTGGGGAATTCGGGTAGGCGGCAAGTGGCAAGTGGAAGTAGGACACCTCTTCCAACGCCCCCGCACTGCGTGCGGGGGGTTCGCCGTGCCTCCGCTCCTCCCCGGTCGCGTGTGGTTACTGCCGCCCGCATGGCGTCGCGGTCGTCCATTGCCGCATCGACCCCCCGCGTGAACAACCAGGGCTGGAAATCCGACGCCGCGGAGCGTACATTGACCCGTGCCGGCGTATTTGCCGAGTCGCGTTTCGATCTTCACCCCCTTTCTCGCACATCCCTCCATCGCATTAACCTGGAGAACGCCCTATTATGGCTACCAAGACCTGGACCGTTTGCGACGTGGATCAAGACTGCTTCGTCGAGGAACTTCGACTTACCCCCAAGGAGGCTGGGGGCCGCGCGACCGGCTATGCCGTCACCAAGCGGCGTCTGCACGGCGGACTCCGTGACGCCGTGGACGTGATCGAAGTGGACAACGGGACGTTCCGGTTCGTCGTCATTCCCACTCGGGGAATGGGCCTCTGGCGAGCCGCATTGGGCGACGTCTCGCTCGGCTGGCGCTCTCCAGTCAAGGGGCCCGTCCATCCCGCGCTGGTGCATTCCACCGAGCCCAGCGGCCTGGGTTGGCTCGACGGGTTCGACGAACTGTTGGTCCGCTGCGGCCTGGAGAGCAACGGAGCCCCGGAGTTCAACCCGAACGGCTCGGTCCGCTACGGGCTGCACGGCAAAATCGCCAACGTGCCGGCGCACAAGACCGAGGTCACGATCGACGGCGACTCGGGCGAGATCACCGTGAGCGGCGTGGTGGACGAAGCCCGACTGTTCCACAACAAGCTGCGGCTGGCGGCCAAGTACGTCATGAGGCCCGGTCAGCCGGGCCTGAGAATCGTCGACACGGTGACGAATCTCTCGGCCGAGCCGGGCGAGTTGCAGTTGCTCTATCACACGAATTTCGGCGTGCCGCTGTTGGGCGAGGGCGCGAAGCTGGTCGTTCCAGTGGCAAAGATGGCCCCGCGCGACGCCATTGCCGCCGAGAATCTCGCCGAGTGGGACACCTACGGACCCGAGACACCCGGCGCGGGCGAAGCCTGTTTTTACTTCCACCTGACGGCCGATGCTCAGGGACGAACGCAAGCGCTCGTACACAACGCCTCGGGCGACCGGGGCGTCACGCTCGCGTTCAACACGAACCAGCTTCCTTGTTTCACCCAGTGGAAGAACCGCCAGGCGGCGGAGGACGGCTACGTGACCGGCCTGGAGCCGGCGATCAATTTCCCCAACATCCGCTCGTTCGAGAAGCAGCACGGCCGCGTGGCGGTCTTGGAGCCCGGCGAGTCGAGGACGTTCGAGCTCGAACTCGTCGTCCACGCCACGGCCGACGCCGTGACGTCGGCGAAGCGCGAGGTGGCCGCGTTGCAGAAGGGCACAACGCCGGAGATCCTCGCCAAGCCCGATCCGGACTGGGCGGGGTGACGCGCCGGTGCGGGGACGGTTTTGGGAGGTATACTTCCAACCGGAGCAGCACGTAATACTCGGAGCGCAAAGGAGCACGCCGATGCTCGAAGAATTCTTCGTCGACAACTACAAGTCGCTCATCAACGTCACTTTTTGCCCCCGGCCGGAGAACCTGCTGCTGGGTAAGAACAACGCGGGCAAGACGAATCTCTGTCTGGCCCTGCAATTCCTATCGAAGACAGCATTGCTTCCGCTTGACGATTGCGCAGATCAAGTAGCGGGCTCGCGGGATGGAATCGCGAACTTCTACTTTGAAAAAAACACCGTCGACTTCCAGGTTAAGGCATCGGTTCCCTTCAGTGATGAATCACTCCATTATGAGTATCGCCTCGAAATCAAGCTGCCGACGTCGGCCATGTCAGTCCCCAGTCTTGAGGTCGTAACGGAGAGTCTTCGCGTGACCGGCGCGGGGTTTGATGACGTCTTGCTTCTGGAGAACACGTCTGCCGGGGTTCAACTTCTTCACGAACCGGACCATTTGGACGGACGCAAGAACTACGTGCAGACAACCGCCCCTCGCGACGCCACGATGCTCCATCGCCTTTATGACCTGAAGACCAACAACCGCGCAAATCACTTCAAGAACTATCTCATGTCGTGGCGGTACTACTCGCTATCGCCCGCGGCCCTCCGGGGACCTGACCGTCGGCCGAATGAGACGGTGCTGAACTCTGACGGAAGTAATCTGATAGCGGTGCTGTATCACCTGAAAACGTCCAACGAGCGACGGTATCGCCGGGTGCTGGAGTACGTGCGGCGGATCGACCCGAGAATCGACCTTGTGAACTTCGTCGTCGGCTCGGAAGACAAGGTGTTCATGGTGTTCGAGGACAAGGCGGGACACCGTTTGCCCGCTAGCCACGCGTCGAACGGTACGTTGTGCTTCCTCGCACTGAGTTACGCCCTGCTCGCGCAACCGTCGACGTTGGTTTCGCCGGTGCTAATGATCGAGGAACCAGAGAACAGCATCTACGTCGGATTCCTGAAAGATCTGCTCGAAATGGCCGAGGAGTCCCCCGGCGGACCGCAATTGCTCTTCACGACGCACTCGCCCTATTTCATCGACCTGTTCGACGATCGGCTCGACTGCATCTTCATCATCCGAGGCGGCGAGGAGCATTCAGCCCTGAAAGAGCTCGATCCGGAGAAAGCTAAGCAACGCCTTGAGATGTACCCTCTCGGCGAGCAGCACTTCCGGGAGATGCTCGCATGAAGATTGGCTACTATGTCCAGGGCGCCGCGGACGAGGCTTTCGTTCACGGGCTGGCCGAGCGATGGTGCCGCCGGGCCGCTTTGGCTCCGGGCAAGTTCCGAGGCCGCTCGCGGGAGTCGTTCCGACGCGAACTGGCCAACGCGCTGCGAGACCTTCGCGATCATTGGGCGTGCGACGTCCTGGTGGTCTTGACCGATTCCGATACATCGCCGTGGCGCGAGGTGAAAACCCGGGAGCGGAATCGCGTCCCACCCGACTGCCAGTACATGAGCGTCTTCGGCGTGGCGGAGCGGAACATCGAATGCTGGCTTGCGGCCGATCGCGGTGCGCTCGCCACCGAACTTGGCTGTAGGCCCGAGGAGATCCCAACCGAAGATCCCTCCGATTTTGTAAAACGGCGATTTCGACTCGGCGAACGTGACGAAGGAAGAGTTGATGCCAAGAATCGCATCCAAGCGTTCGTCGCCGCGGCCGCGCCGTTGAGAACCTGGATCGAGGGCTCGGAGTCGTTCCAGTCCTTTTGCGAGGACGTGATGGATCTTGCGCAACAGCGCAGGGGCGTGTGTTCCCGCCAGTGAAGGACGTGTAAAGATGCTGCGATCAGCACTGACGTGGCAATGAGGAGGAAATCGAGTCGTTCCGGGATGTCCCTCCGCTAGAGGTCCTACATGCTACATCGAATGGGTTATTTACGCTTCCAGCTTCCGTGCTACAAAGAAGATTTTGTCACGGGTAACCTCCCCACCGAACGCTCGCAAGAGAGTACGGTTGATGCGTGGGAAAGGCACGCAAATACGAACTGGTTACCGCTCAGAGTACAGATGTGAGAGCGCGAAGCACCAAGGCTCCGCAAGACTACTGACGCAGGAATCGGCTTTCTCCGCGTTAGCAGTCACCAGTGATTTGGGTGAAGTTCCGCAGAGGTAAACAAGCGATAGTGGAGGTCTGATGGACTTCCAGACAAGGAGAGAACAATGAAGTACCGAGCCAAATCGCCCCGCCCAATAAGTGCAGACCAACGGACTATGATTACGACAGAATCGAACATTGACGAAATCCTGGCCTCAGGTGTGCTGGTGGATGTTCGACCGGGGAAAATCGTCAAACTCCACAGAGGGCCTGACGGAAAGAACTCTGTGTCACACGACCTTAGGATAGACGCCAAGTTCAATCCTTTCCCTGTTGAGAGTTGGGACATCTATGTTCCGCAGGGTTACAAGTTCTACTTTGCCAGGACATCGGGCAATACGTGGAAGTTTGACCCTAGCCGAGGATACCACGGTGCTGAGGGCATCGTCGGATCGACAAATGACGATGCGTGGCGTGCTAAGGCATGGGAAGGGCAACTGATCGGCGTGGACCGCAACAAGCCAATTTGGTTTGGTTATGATCCAAGGTGTGACCGAAGCAGGGGTGGAACCTATTATTGGGTGAACGAAGACCCGAAGCCCGAGACCTATCTGCTTGCCATGAACGACGACTATTACCCCGACAACGTCGGTTTCATGAACGCGACAATTATTATTGAAGAAGCGTGATAGGTGCTACGTGGGGGGGGCTAGTGCTTTGTCACAGCTTAATTTTGGGATAGACTGACTTGAGTTTACAGCGGGCATCGTTGATTTTCATCTGCCAATCGACGCCACGCTGAGTTTTGTTGACATCGTTTGACCAGGCGCGGATTTGTTCTCGGAGCGA
>JAPLNP010000085.1 GCA_026401055.1 Planctomycetia bacterium | reverse complement strand
TAGGTGCAAGTCTTGACGCACTGCTCGGGCACCATCTTGCAGACCTTGTAGGTGCAGGTCCGCACGCACTGCTCTTGGACCATCTTGCACACCTTGTAGGTGCACTCCCGGACGCAGTTCTCTTGGACCATCTTGCAGACCTTGTAGGTGCAAGTCCTGACCCGCTGCTCGGGCACCATCTTGCAGACCTGGTAGGTGCAAGTCTTGACGCACTGCTCGGGCACCATCTTGCAGACCTTGTAGGTGCAGGTCCGCACGCACTGCTCTTGGACCATCTTGCACACCTTGTAGGTGCAGGTCCGCACGCACTGCTCCTGGACCATCTTGCACACCTTGTAGGTGCAAGTCCTCACCCGCTGCTCGGGCACCATCTTGCAGACGGTATAGGGAATCCGCTTCTCGTGGCATTCCTTGACCATCTTGCAGACCTTGTAGGTGCAGGTTTTGACGCACTGCTCGGACACCATCTTGCAGACGGTGTACGGCACTTTCTTGACGCACTGCTCGGTCACGTACTTGGTGCACTCGATCTGCTTCTCGCACACCTCGGGCACCCACACGCGACGGACGCACTTGACCGGGGCACAGGCAGGGGCGCAGGCCGGGGTGCAGGCTTCCGGTCCGCACGCCGCCGGCTCGCACGCCTTGGGCATCACTTCCTGGGTTTCCCAGTGGCCCGAGCAAACCTTGACCGTCTTCGTGTACTTCACCGGCTTGCAGACCGTGTAGCACACTTCCCGCTCGCGGGTCTCATAGACCGGCTTGCAGACCGTGTACGGGATTTCTTTCGTGCAGGTTTCCCAGACCGGCGTGCAGGTCACGTAGTTGCACACGCGCTCGCGGGTCTCGTAAACCGGCTTGCACACCGTGTACGGGATCTCTTTCGTGCAGGTCTCCCACACGGGCTTGCAACACCGTATACGGAATCTCCTTCGTGCAGGTCTCCCACACGGGCTTGCACACCGTGTAGTGGATCTCCTTCGTCCGGGTCTCCCATACCGGCTTGCACACCGTGTACGGGATCTCCTTCGTGCAGGTCTCCCACACCGGCTTCATGACCGTGTAGCAGTACTGCTTCGTCCGGGTCTCCCATACCGGCTTGCACACCGTGTACGGAATCTCCTTCGTGCAGGTCTCCCACACCGGCTTGCACACCGTGTAGCAGATGTTCTTCGTCCGGGTTTCCCAGACGGGCTTGCAGACCGTGTAATTGACGGTCCGCATGTGTGTTTCCCAAACCGGCTTCGATACCGTGTAGTTGCACTGGCGGTAGCAGGTTTCGGAAACGTACTTCACGCAGTTGATCTGTCGCTGCTCACAGACCCGCTCGTAGCAGGTCTTGTAGCACGTGTACTGCTGCTTTTCGTACACGGTTTCCTTACAGGTCTTCATGACCGTGTAGCACTGCATCTTGCACTGCGCGTAATCCACCGCGCAGGTTTGCTTCGAGCAGCGGTATCTGGCCGCGCCGCAATAGCAGGCATCAGCCGTACTGGCCGCTATTGCCGTCAGGGCGACGGCAAGGAGCGACACTCCTAACACCCTTCTCATGTCTTGCCTCCTTCAAGGACGTTTCAAAACGCACGGGGCCTGGTTCCACGGACAATGTCCGTCTTTAGCTTCTTCGGATACTCTAATCGGCGCACATTAGCTGTCTTGCCGAAAATATTCATCCGCGTCAACCGACTGAAGCCACGCAGCCGCGTCAGACTCCGAAATCAGCGGGCTGCATGTCATTGTTATCGTCAGAATGGGGTACATGCTTGATATGGATCAGTGCAATAGTATGCGTTTTTTGGGTCGGCTGGGTAATGCGGGCTCCCCGCCGCTCTGGAGAAGCTCGAACCATCGTGACGGCCGCCACCGCCGATGCCTCATGGAACGATTGTGCGGACAACGCCGGTCACGTCGGGCAGAACACCGCGACCCAAGTCCGTTGCCCGCCCGCATTCTCTTTGACACAAGCGTTTTGCGAACCTATAGAGACTGAGAGGGCAACCAGCCACGGCTCGCCGCGGCCGGCTTCCCGTCGCTTGCCGCCCGCGGTTCGACGCGGGCAAGAAGAGCACCGGCATTGAGAAAAACAGAGGCGGTGGTGGTTCGGTGGGGGGAATTGCGGCCAAGACGAGTCCGCGCGGGGACCTCGGAACACCGTTTAGCTCTAGGTCGAAAGGAATGGTCCGCCATGAGAAGAGTCCGTAGTCAAGGCTTTACGCTGATCGAGGTGTTGATCGTCGTGGTGATCATGGCGATTCTGGCCGCCACCGTCATCCCGCAGTTCTCGTCGTCCACGAATGATGCGAAGGAAAGCTCGCTGATCTTCAACATGCACTCGCTTCGTTCCCAGATCGAAATGTACAAAGTTCATCACCTGAACAAGTATCCGACGATTACGACCGGCGACCTGCCGCAACTGACCGGCCACACGAGCGCCGCCGGCGCCATCGGCACTGGCGACAGCTATCCCTACGGCCCGTACGTCACCGGCGAACTGCCCAAGAACCCCTTCAACGACAGCAAAGCCGTGGTGGCCGGCACGGGCGCCGCCGTCGTGGCCGGCGGGGCCGGTTGGCAGTACGACGTCAACACCGGCGGCATCTGGCCCAACAACGCCGAGTACTTCGAGTAGTAGGTCGATAGAATCCCGTCGCCGACACGCCCGGGCCTCCGTCCAAAAAATCAGACCCCCTTTCCGACCACGGTCGTGGACGGAAAGGGGGTCTTTCATCTTCATCCAGGGTGGGTCGACGCCGTCGCGATGATCCCGTTCGACCGGCGGCTGAGGCCAACCGGTACCGCCTCAATAACTCTCCACCACCAGATCCGGAACGCCCAAGAAGTCCGACGCCTTGCGCGTGACCAGCAAGGCGTGTCCGCCCGCCAGGCTTGTCGCCGCAATGAGGGTGTCCATGTCTCCCGCGATCCGGCCCGCCCGGCGGTGTTCCGCGCGAATCCGGGCGAACACGCGAGCCGAGAGTCCCTGGAAATCGAGGATTTCGAGATCCCCCAGCAACGTCTCGACGGCCGCCTCGTCGCGCGACGGATTGTCCGACAGCTCCAGTCCGACATAGAGTTCCGCCACCGTGAAGCGGGTCGTCGCCAGGCGTTCTCCCCGGACGTGCAACTCATCCAGCTTTTGGATCGCCTGCTGGTGAAATCGAGAGCGTCGGCGGAGCACGTCGACGAGAATGCTCGTGTCAAGCGTCGCCATCATCGCTGCCTACTGGATGGGCGGCGTCGGTTCTCAATCTGCTCCTCGATCGCCAGCGCGGCATCCTCGCCGAGCGACAGGCCCTCCAATCGTGTCCGAAACGCCTCGTAATCGAACGGCGGCTTGACCACGCGTTTGATCGTCTGGCTGAACGATTCCCGGTCCCGTCGCACGCTCCGGAGGCGATCGTAGGCCTCGATGTCGATGCTGATGGTTTTCGTGGCCATGGCTCGGTCCTTTTGTCTTGTCATGCACATACGTGTATGTACACAGTATACCGCGCGGAACTGGTGCCGGCTAGCCCCACCCAAGTGGGTCATCATTGACCGATACGATCGGCCGGTCAAAACAGCCGCTGCCGTCGCCACCCTCGCCCATACCGGCTTTGAAACCGCGTGGGAACGGTTAGAATGAAGGACGTGTGGGCAATCCCCGCGGAGGAATCCCGATGAATTGGCAAGAGCGGATCATGGTTGACCCGGCCGTGTGCCACGGGCAGGCGTGCATCAAAGGGACGCGAATCATGGTGTCCGTCGTCCTCGACAACCTGGCCGCCGACGTCGGATTGGAGGAAATCCTCGTCAGCTATCCCTCCTTGACCGAAGCCGACGTGCGGGCCGCCATCAGCTACGCCGCCGACCTCGCCCGCGAGCACACGTTCCCCCTGCCGGCGGGGCCTGTGTGATGGGTCGGTTCAAGTTGGACGAGAACCTGCCTGCCGAAGTGGGCACCGTGCTGCGCGCCGCCGGCCATGACGCCGTGTCCGTCCTGGATCAACAGTTGGGTGGCCAACCCGACGAAAACGTGGCAGCGATCTGTCGAGACGAAGGCCGCACGGTGGTAACGCTCGATCTGCACTTCGCCGACACCCCCCGTTGAATTCAGCCCCGAAACCGGTATACTGCTGGTGCTCGCAGTCCGGCGGAACCGCACGAGACGGTCGCGACATGGCACCATGGGCCGTACGTGACCGCGATGTCCGTGCCTAAAGAACTCAGGCGAAAATGCCCCAATTGGGTGGATACCCCGTGGTGTAATTGGCAACACAAGGGATTTTGGTTCCCTCGTTCAAGGTTCGAGTCCTTGCGGGGTAGTTGCGACTCGTGGCCCGGCGCTCTGAAGGGCAATCCGCGAAGTGGTCAGTGGGCACTCTGGTAACCGAACGCGATGTCTTCGCCGTGTCCGCGTGCTTTTCCGTGGACTCGCTGACCGTCCGGCTTGACGACGGCCGGGCGCTGTCGGTGCCGTTGGTGTGGTGTACCTGCGATTGCTCGACGGAACTGCGCCGGAACGAGAGAACTACGAACTCATCGGCGACGGCGAGGGGATTCACTGGGCCAAGCTCGACGAGGACATCAGTGTCGAGGCCCTCTTGGCCGGAAGGCCCTCCGCCGAGTCCGCGGCGTCGCTGGCGAAGTGGCGGCGGGGAAGGCAGTAGGTTTCCAGTCGGCCTCTTGCGGTGACGGACGCATTGGGGCCTCCGGGCGTTGGTCGTGCTCATTGGCGCGGCGCGAAAGCGTGCCGAATGTGGTCCTGTCTGAATACTCGTTGCGTCCGCATTTCGAGCTTCTCCTTCGAGTCCCGCCATGCCGCTGCTGTATTTCGGAAAACGGTTTGAATCGGCGCGCGCCGGTCTGTGCCTTGTTGGCATCGAATGTGACGAGTGTGGCTGTGAGTATTTTTACGAATTGGCCCGGATTGGTTCTGGCGGCGCCACTGCGCCCTATGGGATCGGGAAGGCCGCGGCAGCTCGGTCGTCACAGCAGCAGTCGCAGCGCGACCTGCGAAAACGGCTGGCTTACGAAGCGGAGCTTGTCCCATGTCCGAAGTGCAACTGGATCAATGAAGAACTGGTTCATGGTTACCGTCTGGGGCGTTTCCGCTGGGTCGGGATCCTGGCTCTCGGCGTGGGAATGATCGGGACGGTCAGTTCTCTGATGGGGGCGTGGTTCATCTCAATCGGTCCCGCCGCCGACCGTGCTGCGGTGCCGTATTTGCTGTTTGGCGGGCCGCTCGTCTTCGTTTCACTTGGCGTGGCGATGATTCTGCTGCGCGCGTGGCTACGTGGTCGAATCCAACCGAACCGGGATTTCCCCCTGGCACCGCGATTACCGCCCGGTTCGCCACCAGCCTTGGTCATGGACGAAGAAAGCGGAGAACTGAAGACGGCCAGACGGCGCGACGCGGTACAAC
Source organism: Planctomycetia bacterium (assembly GCA_026401055.1). Classification (GTDB taxonomy): domain Bacteria; phylum Planctomycetota; class Planctomycetia; order Pirellulales; family Thermoguttaceae; genus JAPLNP01. The sequence continues at coordinate 3,328 of JAPLNP010000085.1, read as the reverse complement.
GTGGTCGCAGCGAGTGGTACGACTTCCAGCTTGGACGGGATCAGTTGCCCTGTGTGTGCTGCGATTGTCTGAATTCCGCAACGCCGGGACATGCGTACAGGCGATTCGTGACCGCGGCTATCGAACTGGAAGTCCCGCGTTGTGCTGACTGCGCATGTCGGTCAAAACGCACCGCGCGATGCGTCTGGTCGATTGCCGCTGCAGTCTCCCTCTTGGTGGGAGGCGGTGTCTTACTTGCGATGCCGCTTGATTCGACTGGGTTCTGGCTGCTCTTTGGAATGTGGACGCTCGTTTCACTGGCGATTGCGTCGTACGCCGCATCGTCGATGACCGTGCCCGTCGAGGTCCGCATGGTAGACCGATCACGTGGGATTCTGAACTTGCGATTTCGCAATCCCGAGTACCATCCCTCTCACGTCCGATCCACCGAAATCCAACCGAGGGTTGACGGCAATTGACATACTGCCACCGGCACAGTCCGGCCAACGCCATGCAACACGATTCCCCGCGGCTTTCCCTTTTCCCATACGCGTTCCACGACGGCCCCGGGCGATGTTCCTCGCGTCCGTCGGGTTAGCAGATCACACGCCCCCCACTTGGCGAATCCCGCTCCTCTCCCTTTGACGTCCCGCCCCCAAACCGCTACCATAAGAGACTCGCCGTCCTGAACGGTCCAGGGCCGCGGGGTGACGGTTTCCGACCGATATCTACGTTCTAACGCCGGATGCCCCGCTTGCGGGTGGGGATGTAGCCGGTGTGCCTAGGAGGTGTTTGTGGCTACTGTATTGGTCAAGGAGTTGATTGAAGCGGGGGTTCATTTCGGGCATCGGGCGAGCCGGTGGAACCCCAAAATGCGGCCCTATATTTATGCCCGACGAAACCTGATCCACGTCATTGACGTGCGGGAGACGGTTCGCGGGCTGTTGCGGGCGCGGAAGTATTTGCAGCAGGTTGCCCAGGGCGGCAGTCTCATCCTGTTCGTCGGCACGAAGCGTCAGGCGTCGGACTCGATCCAGCGCGAGGCGCAGCGATGCGGGATGCCGTTCGTGAGCGACCGGTGGCTCGGCGGCACGCTGACGAATTTCCGCACGATTCGCAGCCGGTTGACCCGGCTCGAGGAACTCGAGGCGCTGCGGGCCAGCGACGAGCTTGGCACGTACTCGAAGAAGATGCAGTCGGCGCTGACCCGCGAGTACCGCAAGATGTACCGCAACCTCAACGGCATCCGCGCGATGAATCGGGTGCCCGAGTGCATCGTCGCCGTCGATCCCAAGAAGGAGAAGAACGCGATTCGCGAGGCGCGGAAGCTGGGCGTGACGACGGTGGCGTTGATCGACACGGACAGCGATCCCGATCTGGTCGATTTGCCCATCCCCGGCAACGACGACAGCATCCGCTCGATCGAGTTGATCATCCGGTTGCTGGCGGACGCGGTTTTGGCGGGCCGCGCCGCGGCGGGCGATTTCAAGGCGGACGTGCCCGAGGGCCCCGCCATGGCTGAATAACTACAGGAGACGACACTCATGGCTGAAATCACCGCGGCGGCGGTCAAGGCATTGCGCGAGCAGACCGGCTTGCCCATGATGGACTGCAAAAAAGCCCTCACCGAGGCGCAAGGCGACCCGAACCTGGCGGTCGAGATTCTGCGCAAGGCGGGCATGAAGACGATGGAGAAGCGCGCGGGCCGGGCGACGTCGTGCGGCCGGATTGCGATCTACGCGGACATGGACAAGCCGGTCGGCGCGATCGTCGACCTGCGTTGCGAGTCGGCCCCCGTGGCCGCCAACGCGGAGTTCATCCAATTGGCCGGCGATCTGGCGAGGCAACTGGCCCTGGGGCCCGGGGCGGCGACGCCCGAGGAGTTGCTGTCGCAGAAATCGCCGGGCAATCCGACGCGGACGCTCCAGCAGCAGTTCGACGATTTGAACAACCGGATCCGCGAGGTGTTCAAGCTCGAACGGATCGAGCGGATCGACGCTCCGTGCGGCGGATACGTCCACCACAACGGCGCGGCGGCCGTGCTCCTGGAGGTCGAAGGCGGCAACGCCGAGTTGGCCAAGGACATCTGCATGCACACGGCCGCGATGCGACCCTGGGTCGTCGCCGTCGACGATCTCGACCCGGCGGTGGTCGCCAAGGAGCGAGAAATCCTCTCCGAGGCCGCCCGCGGCGAGGGCAAACCCGAGAAGATCATCGCCAAGATGGTCGAAGGCCGCTTGCGGAACTTCTACGCCGAGCGTTGTCTGCTGGAGCAGCCGTTCGTGAAGGACGACTCGCAGACGGTGGGCAAGGTCTCCGAGGCGGCCGGGATGAAGATCCTCCGCTTCGTACACTGGGAGCTTGGCAAGGAGTAGCGGCATGGCCGAGGCAGGGCAAACGACGGACGGCCCGCGATACCGGCGCGTGATCTTGAAGATCTCGGGCGAGGGATTCTGCAACGTCGGCGAGCGCGGCATCCTCATGGACAGCGTGCTGCACATCGCCCGGCAAACCTTCCGCGCCGCCCAGCACGGAACGCAGATCGCCATCGTCTTGGGGGGGGGAAATATCCTCCGCGGGGCGCAGTTCACCTCGGGCAATTCGAGCGTCCACGAGGCGACGGCCCATTACATGGGCATGTTGGCCACGGTGATGAACGGCCTGGCGCTGCAAGACGCGATGGAGTCGCTCGGCTGCGACACGCGGCTGATGACCGCCATCAAGATGGACGGCGTCGCCGAGCCGTACATCCGCCGCCGCGCGCGGCGCCACCTCGAGAAGGGCCGGATCATCATTCTCGTGGCCGGCACCGGCAGCCCGTTCGTCACCACCGACACCGCGGCGGCCCAACGGGCGCTGGAATTGGACGCCGACGCCTTGTTGAAGGCAACCCGCGTCGACGGCGTCTTCAGCGACGACCCGGAGAAGAACCCGCACGCCCTGCTTTACAGCGACCTGACCTACGAGGACGTCCAACGCCAGAATCTTCGCGTGATGGACCAGGAGGCCATCGCGAAGTGCCAGGAGTATGACATGCCGATCCTCGTGTTCAACTTCCGCAAGGACGGGAACATCGAGCGGGCAATCCGGGGCGATCGCGTCGGAACGTTCGTCCACGGGGCGAAGTCAGGGTAGCCCGGGCCGGGGACTGGTCCATTTTTCGGCGGAGAAGCCTGTTTTGCGAAGAAACGTCGGCCGAAAACATGGACCTGTCCCGAATGGCACTGTCGTTATGATGGTACTACGATTTGCGCAGAGAACGATCTATCGTCGGCCGGAGGGGGTTGGTAAAATCCGGCACGCGAGGTTTGGTATGGATTTGGCAGCCCTCCCAGGCTACCATTTTGGA
>JAPLNP010000270.1:4396-44542 GCA_026401055.1 Planctomycetia bacterium | reverse complement strand
GCCCTGGTCCAACGCGCCCGAGTACAACGCCGCCGGAAACATCCAAGTCTGTTCCAACTCCTTGAAAATCCAGAACTTCTAAACTACACCGTTTCTTAACTTCGTGCGTATGGGGACTCGCTCCGCTCGGCCCACCCTACACGTCTTCATCCTTCATTCTACGAGGTGATACCATGAAAGCGACCGTTTGTCTTCTGGCCCTGGTGCTGGCCGCGCTTTGCCCGAGCGCCGCCCTGGCCGACACCCGCATCTTCGTCGAAGACTTCTCCGACGCCTCGGGCAACCCCGCCTTCGATCCGCTCTTCAATCATTCCTGCGTGGTAGATGATCCCGAAGGAAACCATTGGAGAATCAACGGAGCAGACGCCAGATTTTTCCTGTCGCCCGACTTCGTGGACACGATCACGTTCAATTTGCAGCCGGATTGGTCGGTCGTTGGCGCAAGCGTTGAAGCGTTCAATCTCACGGAGAGGGCGCGATTCATCGGGACGCAGGACACGGCGGAATTCGTCGCTAACAGTTGGCCTTTTGAGCCGCCATTGCTTTGGGAGGTCAGTGCGAACGACATCGGGGAGATCTCCACGATTGAACTCACAATGCTTCAAGGCTCGTTCGACAACGTCACGATCCAGGTGCGCGTCGTTCCCGAGCCGGCCACGGCCGTCCTTCTCGCCGCGGGCTTGCTTGTCGCGCTGGTAGGATTGACGCGCCGGCGATTCGTGTAGGGCGGGTCGAGGCCGCCGTGCGAGGGCATGTGGCGAGTGTCACGCTTGATCGGCGGCCGACGCCCACCGGAACGACGTTCTGGAGTGCGGCGATTCATCGCCGCTGCTCGGAGCAAGTGTCAGCCGGCATCCGCCGATCGTTCCGGACAACGGTAAGTCCGGCCCAAAAGCGGCGATGAATCGCCGCACTCCGAAAATGGTGGGACTCGCTCCACTCGGCCTACCCTACCGCCAACCGTTACGCCACCGGCGGGCCGTGGCTGATGACGGTCACGTGCGCCCGGGGACGAACGCCCGGCGGGGTCTCGCAGCGGAATTGGATCTCGTTGGGTCCCTTGGCCAGCGTCGGCGGGTTCCCCTCGGGTTTCACTTCGCGGATCAACTCGCCCGCGGGACCGTACAGCTTCGCGTCGGCTCCGGGCTCGAACTCCAGGTAGTGGCTCGTGGGGATCTCGACCGGGAAAGTGATTGTCTGGCCGCCGATCGTGACCGTCGGTTGGATCAGCTTCGAGGAGACCAGGGGCACGGCGCGGATCGGGCTGAGGTAGCACGTGACGTTGCCCGCCGGCGGGAGGTTGTTGTACCAAAGGGCGAGGCTTTCGATCTGGCTGTATTCGGTCTCGTGTCGGTAGATCGAATAGATGTCGCCGTAGGGCCACTGGCACTCGTCGTGCCGCCGGCCTTCCGGTTCGATCAACTCGAAGTAGCGCCAGCCGGTGAAATCGACGTCGACGTAGTGTTCGCCGGTGGCGGGCATAATGTGCGGAGGATTGGTGAGCTGGAAATTCAGGATTTCGCCTTGCCCGTCGCCGTGGATCCAGACGCCCAGCGCCTGGTGCTTGGCGAGGTTGGCCGGCGGCGAAAACCGCTTGGCGAGCTTGCACCAGCTACCCGTCCGCGAGGGGCCGGGATTGGCGGCGGTAAGGCAACCGCTGGTCGGGCCGATCTTGACCTGACTGTTTGACGGCTTCAGTTCGGCGGTGATGCCCGGCGCGGCCGCCCGGTCGGCGAATTCCTTGGCGTCGGTGAAATCGGTCAGGGTGACGTTGTCCGCCGCGTCGTAGGGCCCGGCCGCAAAAAGTGCCTCGATCCGCAGCCTCGCCGGCTGCGCGTCGAAACGGTTCTCCGTCTTCCAGACGCTGCTCGCTTCGTCGGCCACGCGGTGCTTGTCGAAGAAGACCGGCTCGAAGTGCCAGGCGATGGCGACGTCGCCCACCAGCGCGTACTCGTCGCCGGGCACGCGGAGCTTCGCCTTCATCGGCTCGGGGACCTTCCCCGAGTGGCGAAGGTCCTCGTACCGCTTGATGATCGCGGCCATTCGGGGCAAGGCGGGGTTGCCGGCGGCGCTTTCGGGCGAGATGCCCATCAGCGCAAAACCGGTGTCGGCGCCGATGCACCTGCCCATCAGATACTCGATGTCGTCGGCGAAGGTCGGCTCGCACTGCGCGCCCCGCCAGCCCATCAGCGCCCACCATCCCAACTCCTTGGGCATGAACATCCGGCGGTTCGCCTCGTTCGCGTCGCAGTGGACGTCGATGAACTTCTTGTGGCCGCGGGTTGGATGGTCCCACGCGCAGTACCGGGACCGCACGCACCAGAGATGGTGGTGGAACGTGCTCATTTCCATTAGGACCGGCCGCGTCAGCCGCTTGTGGATCTCGTAAGCGAACCGCGCGCCGGAGTGCCAGGCATTCTCCCCGCCGGCGAGGATGTCGGAACCGTCGAGCGCGTCGAGGTACATCATATCGAAGCCGCACGTGTTGTAGGCCTCGGCCGTCTTGGCCGCCACCTCGTCGAACAGGGTCGTGTTCGGATCGGGGGTAAAGAGGCCGAAACACTGCTTGAGGTGATGGACCTTCGCGCCCTTGGCGTGCGCGGCGGCTTTCGTGCCGCAGGCTCCGCGCGTACAGCCGGTGAACGCATACGGCAGGCTTTGCGACACGCCCGAGTAAACGATCAACTCGTCGTCGATCTGGACCGTAGCGCTGTTGCGGACGGCGAAGCCGGTGACGGACGACATCTTCTCGGTGGTCTCGTCCACCGGGACCGCGTCGCCGGTGGCCTCCAGCGCGGCCGAGAGCGTGAACGCAGCGTCCTTGCCCAACCGCGGATCGGGCACGGGGCTGACCCAGGGACACGACGGGCTGATGAAGAATGCGTAGGTGTGCAGGCCCGCCTTGATCCCCGCCGCGTGCAGCCGGTCGAGCGCCGCCTTGACGCTCGGAAAGCCCTTGGGATACCTGGCGGGGTTCGGCTCGTAATCGCCGAACCGGAGCGAACCGCCGCAGTGAAAATCGATCTGCGTCATGCCGAGGCTCTTGGCCAGGTCGATCCAGGCGTCGGCCGTTTGTTCGGTGACGCCGTCGAAATTGAACAGGTACGAGCCCTGGTTGATCGGCTTGCCCAACGCCCAGGGACCGCCGATCGGCGAATGCGGCAACTCCGGCGCGGCGGCCACCGCCTCCTGGAGCACCTGGCGGAGCTTGTCCTGGGGGCAGCCGATCACCGCCGCCTTGGCCCCGGGAAACCCAAATCGGGCGTAGGCCGTGGCCGCCACGCGCGAGTTCGCGCCGGGCAGTTCGGCGACGTTGGCCTGCAAATTCAGCGCCAACGCGCACGCGGCGAACGGCTCGTCCGGGCTGCCTTTCAAGGCGAGCGGGACGTGGACGAAGACGATTTCGTCGGCCTGGCCTTCGACCGACTCGATCTCGAAGACGAAATGGTTGGGCTGCGCGACCACCTTGACGACGACCCGAACGCCCGACGGCCCGAACGTCACGAGCAGCCCGCTGGCGTGCTTCTCGGCCGCCGTCGCGGCCAGCGCCTTGCCCGATTGCATCACCAGGGCGACGGCGGTCTTTTCGCCCTCGGGCAGCCAATTCTTTCCGCTTTGTTTGTCGACGAATTCGAGCGTGCGGCCGTCGGCGCCGATGGAGAGCCGCAGATCGTGATTTTCGAACGTGGCGACCGTTTCCGCGGTCGATGCCCCGGCGGCGCCGGCGGTCAAGGCCACGCCCGTGGCGGCCAACCCGACGCCGCGGCCCACGAATTCCCGCCGCGTCAATCTGTCTCGCATGATGCACCTCTTTCGTCGTGTTTGGCGTGGACGGTCCCGATTGCACCGCCATCCTATCATCGCGCCCACCGGTTCACAAGCTGTGGGAGACAACCCAGTCGCCTCCCACAGCCTCTCGACGCGGTTGCAGAATGGAACGGGGCACGTTACGATGAATCGGCTAGGTGGCACGTCCCCGAGCGCAGCGAAGGGCGTGGCCGAGTTGCCAAGGATTCCGGCCACGCCCTTCGCCGGGGGCTCAGGGTCGTGCCACCCAGATGCCCCCTGGTCCCTGTCCCCCGATCCCTTCCCCCATGCTCAACGAATCGCTGAAGACGAAAGTTACTTCGCTCCTGCTGGCCGACATTCAAACCCCCGGCCAGTACGTCGGCGGGGAACTGAACGCCCGGACGAAGGACCACCGGGCCGTGCGGGGCACGGTCTGCCTGGCGTTCCCCGACGCCTACGCGATCGGCATGAGCCACCACGGTTTGCATGTGCTCTACGACGTGATGAACCGGCGGGACGACTGGGCCTGCGAGCGGGCGTTCACGCCGTGGCCGGACATGGAGCGGCTCTTGCGGGACCACGCCTTGCCGCTTTACAGCCTCGAAACCTTCACGCCGCTGGCCCAGTTCGACGTGCTCGGGTTCACCTTGCAGTACGACCTCTGCGGCACCAATCTGCTGACGATGCTCGATCTGGGCGGCATCCCGCTCCGGGCCGACCGGCGGACGCTCGCGCATCCGCTGGTGATCGCGGGCGGACCTTGCGTGGGCAACCCCGAGCCGATGTCGCCGTTCGTCGACCTGTTCGTCCTCGGCGACGGCGAGGAGATGCTGCCCCGGGTGTGCGACGCCTGGATCGACGCCCGCGCGTGCGGCGATCGCGAGGAGGCGTTGGCCCGGCTGGCCGGCACGCTGCCGCACGTCTACGTGCCGCGATTCTACGAGCCATCGCCGGAAGGCGTCCCACGGCCGCGTCCCGGCCATGAGAGCCTGCCCCGGCTGGTCGCGCCGGCCGTGGTCGAAGACCTCGACGCCGTGCCGCTTCCCACTCGGCCGGTCGTGCCCTTCGTCGAGATTGTACAAGACCGGATCGCCATCGAGATCATGCGAGGCTGCCCTTGGCACTGCCGCTTCTGCCAGAGTTCGCCGATCAAGCGCCCGCTACGTTTTCGCCGGGTCGACACGATCGTCGAGGCGGCGTGGGAGTCGTACCTGGCCACCGGCTACGACGAAATCTCGCTTCTCTCGCTGTCGACGAGCGATTACCCGCAGTTGGCCGAACTGATCGAGCGGCTGCAAGCGACGTTCCGGCCGCTGGGCGTGAGCATCGCCGTGCCGAGCCTTCGGGTGAACGAACAGTTGCGCGAGTTGAGCACCCTGTTGAACACCGATCGGCGAAGCAGCCTGACCATCGCCCCCGAGGCCGCCCGGGACGATCTTCGCCGGCAAATCGGCAAGCAGATCACCAACGAGGACCTGCTGGCCGGCTGTCGGGGGCTTTTTGAGCAGGGATTCGATCGGGTGAAGCTCTACTTCATGTGCGGGCTGCCCGGCGAACGCGACGACGACCTTGACGGCATCGTCGAATTGGCCGAGACGATTTCTCGCTTGGGCAAGGAGGTCCGCGGCCGGTTCGCCAAGGTGACGGTGAGCGTGTCGAACTTCGTGCCCAAGCCGCACACGCCGTACCAGTGGCAGGCGATGCAGACCCGCGAGTATTTCGATCGCGCCCACCAGTACCTCCGCACGCGGCGGCGCTCGCGGAGCATCGATCTGAAGTATCACGACGTCGAGAGCAGTCTGCTGGAGGGCATCGTCAGCCGCGGCGACCGCCGAGTGGGCGAGGCGATCGAACTGGCCTGGCGCCGCGGGGCCCGGTTCGACGCCTGGAGCGAGCACCTCCGGACGGACATTTGGTGGCAGGCCCTGGCCGAGGCCGGCGTCGACGTCCACGCCACGCTGCACCAGCCACGGACGCCCGAGCAGCCGCTGCCCTGGGAACACGTCGGCATCCGCCAGGGCCGCGATTATCTCGTCGGCCAGTGGGACGCATCCCGGGCGTGCCTGGCCGAGGCACAGCAATGACGGACCGAGTTGAGATTGTGGTGCAGGCGTCCCGCCTGCCGTCCTCTGAGCAGGCGAGACGTCTGCATCTTTCCCCGCAGGCGAGACGCCTGCACCACAAGGACGCGCGAGGCGGCCCATGAACTACCGACTGTTGGCCATCGACATCGACGGAACGCTGGTCAATAGCCGCGACGAGCTGACCCCCGCGACCCGGGCCGCCATCGCTCGGGCGACCGCTGCGGGCATCCACGTCGTGCTGGCCACCGGGCGGCGCTATCGTCGGGCGCTGCACTTGGTCGAGTCGCTCGGGCTCGGCGTGCCGCTGGTCACCGCCAGCGGAGCCCTGGTCAAGGATCCGACGACGCACGAAACGCTGTACCGGGCCGAGTTCGATTCGGCGGCCCTCCGGCTGCTCTTGACCACGCTGGCCGAGCAGCACTGCGATCCGATCGTCAATGGCGACACGCACGCCGAGGGCTTCGATTTCTACTACACCCGCGACGGCGCCCGCTGCCCGGAACTCAGCGAGTACCTCGAACGCAACATCGGCCTCGGACGCCTCTGGGCCGACTGGCCGGAGAATCCGCTGCCGACGCTCAACGCGGGCTTCGTGATCGGCGGGCTGGAAGAGATGCTGCGGCTCGAGACGCTCATCCAACGCCGCGTGCCCGGGGCGCTCTCGACGCACGTGCTTCGCAGCCCTCGCTACTCGGGCTACCTGTGCGAGTTCTCGCCGGCCGGGGCCACCAAGTGGTCCGCCATCCGGCGGTTGGCCGACGCCTGGGGCATCGGCGACGAGGCCATCTGTGCCGTGGGCGACGACGTCAACGACATCACCATGATCCGCGCCGCCGGCCTCGGGGTGGCCATGGGCAACGCCCTGCCGCCGGTCAAAGCCGTCGCCGACCGCATCGCCCCCACGCACGACGCCGACGGGATTGCCGAAGTCGTCGGCTGGCTGTTGGATGGTAAGTGGTAAGCGCAGGTCTTTCAAGCTAACTTGAAAGACCCGCACTTACCACTTACCACTTGCCACTTGCCACTTACCGCTTCCTCATCGCCCGAACCAGCCCTTCCGCTTTGTGCCACGTCTCTTCGTATTCTCGCTCGGGCACGGACTCGGCGACGATGCCGCCGCCGACCGGCGCCTGCCACCAGCCGCGGCCGGCGGTGATCGTGCGGATGAGGATGCTCAGGTCCATCGAGCCGTCGAAGCCGAGGTAGCCGAGCGACCCGCAATACGCGCCCCGGGCGACCGGCTCCAACTCGGCGATGATCTCCATCGCCCGGACCTTCGGCGCTCCGGTGATCGAGCCGCCGGGGAACGCGGCGCGCACGAGGTCGATCGGGCCGCACTCGTCGCGGAGTCGCCCCCGGACGGACGAAACGAGGTGATGGACGTGCTCGTAACTTTCCAGCCGGCACAACTGGTCCACGCGAACGCTCCGCGCCCGGCACACGCGGCCCAGATCGTTTCGCAACAGATCGACGATCATGACGTTCTCCGCCCGATCCTTCTCGCTGCGGCACAGTTCGTCGGCCGCCCGGCGGTCTTGTGTCGGGTCGGCGGATCGCGGCCGGGTTCCCTTGATGGGCCGGGTTTCCACGGCACCGGCGGTCACCTTCAGGAACCGCTCGGGCGAGGCGCTGACAATCTGGAATTCGCCCAGATCGAAATACCCGGCAAACGGCGCCGGATTGCACCGCCGCAACCGCCGGTACAGCGACACCGAGTCGTCCCACGCCGGGCACAGCAGCCGCTGCGCGAGATTCACCTGAAAGACGTCCCCGGCCGCGACGTACTCGATCGCCCGGCGGACCGCGCGGAGGTAGTCGGCGTGCGAAAAATCGCTCGTCAGATCGTCCAGGTCCGCCACGTTCGCCATGTCCGCGACCGGATATTGCCGGACCAATTCGCCCGCCGATAGTGCCGGGCGGCCGGCGCGATCCTCGGCGGCATTGTCTTGCGCGATCGGGCCGGACAGCCAGCCGACGGCTTCCCGCAGGCGTGCTTCCGCCCGGCGGCGTCGCTTTTCCGGTTCGACCTCGGGCAGCCCCTGCGAGATGATCCAGCCGCGTCGCCGGACGTGATCGAAAGCGGCCACGACGTCGTAGAGTCCGATCGCCATGATGGACAGGCCGAAAGCGTCGGCCGCGGGCGAGGGCAGCACTTCGAGTTGCCGTCCCAGATCGTAGCCCCAAAAGCCCGCCGCCCCGCCTTGAAACGGCGGCAGATCGCTCACGGTAGCCGCCCGGCGTCCGTGCATGCGTCGCGTGAGTTCCCCCAAGGCGTCCGCGTCGTCCGCCGCGGTCTCGAAGTACTCGAACGGATCGGCCGCCACGAACGACCAGCGTCCCAACACCGGGTCCGCCCGCGCGCTGTCGAGAAACAGGCAGTGCGGCAGCCGGGTCCAGCGAAGGAACACGTCCTCGGCCTCCGGCGCCGGCGTCAGCTCCTCGATTGCCGGAACGAACTCGCTCATGGCGCTACTTACCGATGCAGAAGCGGGTGAAGATGCGGTCCAGCACGTCGTCGGTGTATACGCGGCCGGCGACTTGGCCCAACTCGTCCAGGGCGAGGCGGATTTCGACGGCGACGAGTTCCTCACCGGCGCGGCTCTCGACGATCCGGCTCGCCCGGCGGAGCGAATCGACCGCCGCCCCGAGCGACTCGTGACATCGGGCGGCGGTGGCCGCCACGGCGCCGCCGGAGGTGCCCGACGCGAGCACCGCCTCGCCAATCCGCCGGCGCAGTAGCTCGATGCCCTCGCCGGTCACGCTGCTGGTGGCAATCGCTCCGGGGGGACGTTCGCCAGGCCCCGCCGCGTCGACCTTGGTCAGCACGACGAGTCGCTCGCCCGACATTGGGCCGGTCAGTTCCGACCGCTCGGCGTCCGTCATCGGCCGCGTGGCATCCAGACAGAAGACTCGCACCCGGGTGTGGCGCGTTTCGCGCGCGGCGGCTTCCTGAGCCTGGCGGCGAACGTCGGCGTCGGACCCAGCCACGTCCGTCTCGACGCCGGCCGTGTCGATCAGTTGGACTCGGACGCCGTCCATGTCGATCTCGGCGGTGAGGTAGTCGCGTGTCGTCCCGGGTTCGTGCGAGACGAGCGCGCCGGCGCGCCGGACCAGGGCATTGAACAAGCTGCTCTTGCTCACGTTGGGCCAACCGGTGAGCACGACATGAGTTGCCTCGCCCGAGCGGTGACGGCACAGGATCTGTTGGGCGAGGGCTTCGGCGGTTTCGATGGCCGCGGCGAGTTGCCCTTGAAGCTCGTCGGGCGTAATCAGCGGCAGGTCCTCGTCGGCGAAATCGACGCCGGCTTCGAGGTGGCCGAGCAGGTCCAGCAGGGCGTCGCGACGCCGGTCCAGCGGCTTGGCCAGCCCGCCGGCCAGTTGAGCCAAGGCGACGTCGAGGTCGTCCGCATCGGTGGAGTCGATCACGCCGAGCACCGCTTCGGCCTGCGTGAGGTCGATCCGGCCGGCGAGGAACGCTCGAAGGGTGAACTCGCCCGGCTCGGCCAGTCTCGCCCCGGCCCGGCAGCACTGCCGCACGACGGCCTCCAACAGCGGCGGGGAGCCGATCGTGTGCAATTCGGCGACCGGCCCGCCCGTGTAGCTTCGGCCGGCCGGCCAGAGGTACAATTCCGCCGGCAGGAGGCCATGGACATCGTCGAGCCGGATCGCGCCGGCGACGGCGGTAGGCCAAGTGATGGCGGCTAGGCGACGCCAATCCATCCCTTGCGGCTGAAACACTTGTTCGACGCACCGGAGCACGTCGGGCCCGCTGAGCCGGACGATCCCCTCGGCGGCTCCACCCGGCGCCGACGCGATCGCCGCGATCGTCTCGTCGAGGTGGAGCATGGAATGGGGGTTGGGGGTTAGGGATTGGAGGTTGGGAATTCAAACGCCCCACGACTGCGTCGGGGGGGTGCGTCGGCGGTTCACCACCCCCCCGACGCAGTCGGGGGGCGTTCTCTTCTAACCACTTGCCACCAACCACTAACCACTAACCGCCTGCGCTATTTCTTGCGCGGTGTTCTACGGCCGGAAGCCGCGGGGCCGCTGTCGTCGGTGGGCTTGTGCGCGGTCTTGGGCAGCAGCTTGCGTTCGGCCACGCCCCAGAGGCTCGATGCGATGAAGTAGACGCACAGCCCGGCGGCCACCTTGAAAAACAGGATGCCCATGAAGAGCATCATGTACTTCATGATGTTCTGCTGCATCGCCTGTTGCTCGTCGGCCGGCGGCGGCATGAACATCTTCTGTTGGATCTGGAACAGGACGACGGTCAACAGCGGCAGGAGATTGAAATAAGGCCCGAGGCCGAACATGCCCACGCCGTTGTTGATGAAGTCGGGCATGAAGCCGCTCCAGTCGAAGAGCATGTCGGGGGCGGCCAGATTCGAGCACCAGCGGATGCCGTTCCACAAGAGCGACGAGCCCCGCAATTCGATATCGACCATCAACCCGCGATACAGCCCGATGAAAACCGGCAACTGGATGAACATCACCAGACAGCCGCTTAGCGGGTTGTACTTGTGCTTCTTGAAGAGTTCCTGCTGGGCCTTGGTTCGCGCTTCGAGGTCTTTTTTGTGTTTCTCCTGGAGCTTTTTGATTTCGGGCTGGAGTTCGGCCATCTTCTGGGCGCCGAGGGCCTGCTTGCGGCTGATCGGAAACATCAGCCCGCGCACCAACACCGTCAGCAGGATGATCGCGAGGCCCCAGTTGCGGACGATGGCATGGAAAGCGTGCAGGATCCACACCATCGGCTTGGCGACGACGTTGAACCAGCCGTAGTAGACCAGCTCGCCGAGCCCGTAGTTGGCCAGAAGTTCCGGCCGCTTGGGGCCGGCGAAGACCTCGAACCGGTGCGCGAGCGACTTGCCGGGCGCGAGCTCCCCGACGAGGCTCCGCAGTCGAAACGACGTATCGGCCAGCCTTTCGAGTTTCTCCTTAACCGGGCCCACGCGAAGCGGCTGCGACTGGGCAAACCAGATCGTGGCCGGGTCGTCCTTCTGAGGAATCAACACGGCGGAGAAGTATTGGGCGTCCACGCCGATGTACGTCAGCGACTGATCCTGCCAGGCGGGGTCCAGCTTGTCCGCGGCGATGGCCGTACAACCGACTTCGCCGGGCGCGCCTTCGTTAAACAACACGACGACGTCGCGCAGACCGGAGGACCAGGCGCGGCCCACCTTGCTCGCGTACCACCAGCCCTCGATCGGCAGGCCCGTCGGTCCGTCCAACTGGTAGGCTACGCGGCGGGCTTGCTGGCCCGTGTTGCGGATCTCGACGTCGAAGACGAGGTGGTAGCCTTTCGCGTCGACGTCGTCCCGGGCTTCGTCCGGCACCTTGACCAGGCGGTACGTCTTGACGACCGTGAGTCCCCAGCGGGGCAGCTCGCACTGGAACTCGACCTCGTCGTCGCTCTGCCGCGCGATGGTCCAAGTGCCCTCGCGCATCTTCAGCCCGGGCATTTCTTTGTTGACGTACTCGGGCCGCTCGTCCTTGGGGGCTTCCTTGTCGGCGACCGTGTCGGGCAGCTTCTCGTCGTCGACCTGGGCCATGGTCATCAGGAAGGAGAGCGGATCCGTGCCCTCGGGCCGGATGACCTCCATCGGCGGATGCGCGAGTGTCGCGGTCAGTTGCTGCTCTTTTCCATCGCGCGAAATGAGCAACGGGACGTCGCGACCGGGCTTGGTTTTCTCAAGGGCCTTGCGAAGCGACTCGTCACCGGTGACCGTCTGGCCGTCGATCTCGATGATGGTGTCGCCCGGCTTCAGACCCGCTTTGGCGGCGGGCGTTCCGGGGCCGACCACTTGCACCGCCGCGCCCTTGCCCTGGCGGGTCTCGTCCATCACGACGCGGCCGAGGTATCCGCCCTTGTAGGCGAACGTGCCGTCGGGGCCCGTGAGACTGCGGTAACGGTCGCTGTTGAGTTCGATGCGCGACACGGCCGCCCCGCGGTCGGTCAGGGTGACCAACATGCGATAGGGGCTCGCCGGATCGGCCGAGCCGAGGGTGACCCAACGTTGTGGGCTGGTTACCGGGGGGACGGGTCCGGCCGGGGCCCCGGCTTGGGGAGCTTTCTCGGCTTCGACCGGCGGCTTCGGCGCGGGTTGCTCGGCGGGCTTTTCGGCGGGCTTCTCGGCCTCGGCAGCTTTTTTCGCCGCGGCGCCGTCTTCCTTGCCCGGTTCGGACTTCTTGGCGTCCCCCTCCTGTTTGCCCGCTTCGGCCTTGGCCGCCACTTTGGGCTTTTCGGGCGGCTGGCGGTTGCCAAAGAAGTAGGCGTTTGCCGCCACCACGCCGAAGGCGAGGAGCATGAAGAGAATGAAGTTGCTCGAAGTCGAGCTTTTGGAATCGCTCATGAAGTTGGCCTACCGTCCATCGCGGAGTCGATCGCCGAGGAAATTGTCCAGTTCGGGCACGGCGTGAATCTTTTCGACCGTTTCCTCGATGGGGTATTCCACCCGACGGAATCGGACCACGCTGTCTTCGAGGAGGACGTAGCACGCGCGGGGGTCCCCGTCACGCGGCTGGCCGACCGAGCCGACGTTGATCATCGTCTTCTCGTCGCCCAGGCGGTACTCATTGTCAATCTCGTCGGGACTGAAGAAGCGGAAGTCCTCGGTGAAGACGCCGGGCACGTGGGTGTGGCCCTGGAAGGAGTGTTTTCGGATCAGCGCGAAGATTTTTTCCATCTTCCGCCGATTGTAGGTATCTTCGGGGAAGACGTATTCGTTCAGCGGATTTCGGGCCGAGCCGTGGACGAACAGCAAGTCGCCCTCTTGGTGGGTCCGCGGCAGTTCGCCGAGGAACTCCCAGCGGCGGTCGCTCTGGCCGGGCGTGCCGCCGGGGGCCTCCAACTGGCTGCGCGTCCAGAAGATCGCCCGCTCCGCCCCCGAGTTGAACCCTTCCGGATCGAACAGTGCCCCCTGGTCATGGTTGCCCAGCAAGCAGACCTCGCATTTCATGATCAAATCGATGCACTCGCAGGGCTCGGGTCCGTAGCCCACGATGTCGCCCAGGCAGAAGACCCGGTCGGCGGCCTGACTGTCGATGTCGGCCAGAACCGCGCGGAGACTGGCGAGGTTGCTGTGGATATCACTGATGAGCGCTGTTTTCACGCAAACCCACCTTCAAGCCGCCGGAGGGGTCCCGACCCCATCGGGCTAACCGCTAAAGAATACCAATAGACCCCCCAACACGGTGCCGAAGGGCGTGCTTGCACGGATCAGACAGTTTATTGTGGAAAATCCCGCCGGTCAAGCGGAGAAGCCCTTGCCCAGGGCCGGCCGACTCGCCAAGCTGGAGTCGGAAAGCTTTCGACGGCGGCGGCCCGAGGCCGGATTACGGGATTATACTCTCTCGCGGCGGTGCCTTGTGCGAATCGTTGCCCTGGAAACGACCGAAACGATCGGCAGCGTTGCCGCCCTTGTCGATGGTAAGCTCTTGTGCGACCTGAAGTTGGATCCGGACAAGCGGACCGCCCAGAGCCTCGCGCCGGGGCTCAAAACGCTCCTGGATGAGATTCGTTGGGCAGCGGCGGATATCGACCTCGTGGCGGTGACGATCGGACCGGGGTCCTTCACCGGCCTGCGGATCGGCGTGACAACCGCCAAAACGCTGGCCTATTGCGCCAAGGCGGACATCTTGGGAGTCGATACGTTGGAGGTCGTCGCCAGCGCTGCTCCCGATGGGGTGGACATCGTGTCCGTTGCCGTCGATGCCCAACGTGGACAGGTTGTCGCGGGCATGTTCCGCCGCGGGGCGGACGGGTGGTTCGCGCCCACGGCTCCCGCCCGACTCGTCCAAGTTGCCGATTGGCTTGACGAAATACCTCCCGGAGTGGCCGTTTCCGGGCCGATTCTTCGGAAGCTCGCCGGTCGCCTGCCCAGCCAGGTCACGGCGCTTCCGCCCGAGTACTGGTTTCCGACGGCTGCCCAGGTCGGTCGTTTGGCCGCGCGGGACTACGCCGCGGGCCGCCGCGACGACGCTTGGTCGCTCGTGCCCCGCTACTCGCGCCGTAGCGCGGCGGAGGAGAAGTGGGAAGATCGCCATCGGGCGGAGTCATAGCGGGCGACTGAGCATTCCAGGGGGCTTGATAACGTGGCGCCGCCGCCCTCGGCGGTGATAGCGTAACCAAAAGATCACCCAGCCGAGGCGGCTGGGCTACATTTCTGATTCCTGGAGGATGTGCCGCCATGCGACTTCCATCGACTGTCTTGGCCATGCTTCCGGCCGGCTTTCTCTTCGCCACGCTGGGTTTCGATCTCGCCACCACCACGGCCCAAGGCCAGCAACTCGCCGACTACGAGATCGGCTACACCGAGTTTCGGACCAATCTGCCGGGCGGCCGTCACCCGAACGCGGCCAGCGGTCGCGCGTGCCTCGTTCGCGCCGACGGCGCCGAGCGGCGAACTCTGGCCGAGGGACTCATCCGCGACGAGAACACGTGGACGCAGTTCGCCGGTTGGTCGCCCGACGGGCGGACCGCGATCATCGGCAACGGCTACAACAGCCCGGAAAACGCCGCCTGGGAAGAGGAACACCAAACGTTTCGCATGACGCAAGCCTGGCGATACGACATGTACCTGCTCGATCTGGCGACGGGCGGACTGACCAACGTCTCCGAGCCGGAGCGGATGAGCAACTACAATGCCGGCCTGTCGTTCTGGCCGGGCAACCCGAAGAAACTCCTGGGCGGGGCGTTGATCGACGGGAACAACCATCCGGTGAGCATGGATCTCGACGGGCGGAACAAGCGGGACCTGACCCGGGGCTCGGACAAATTCACCTACGGCGCGAGCGTTTCGCGCGACGGCGCGCGGATCGCCTACCACGCGAACTACCAGGTCTACGTGGCGGACGCCGACGGCTCGAACGCCCGGCTGGTGGACACGAAAAACCCCTTCAACTTCGCTCCGCAGTGGTCGCCCGACGGGAAATGGCTGATGTTTCTCTCCGGCGAGCACTACAACTGCCATCCTTACGTGGCGCGACCGGACGGGACGGAGGTGCGGAAGGTGGGCGACCGGCTCGGATGGCGAGGCGAGGTGCGATTGTTCGACGTGCCCGATTTCCACGGCGGCAGCAGCGACGTGCCCGTCTGGTCACCCGACGGAGCGTGGATCTACTTCACCGCGCAGAAGGGTCCGAGCGTGGAGTTGATGCGGGTCTCGCCGGACGGAAAAACGACGCAACAACTAACGCACGGCGACGTGCCGACGCTCCATTACCATCCCGCGTTGTCGCCTGGTGGGCAGTGGGTGTTGTTCGGCTTCCATCGGGATGACACGCGTCAACTGGGCGTCATGCCCGCCGCGGGCGGTCCGATCATCGCCATCACCCGCGTCAAGCCCGGATCGGCGGCCGCCCACGGCCATTGGAGCCCGGGGCCGCGCAGCCGGGGATAGGGGAACGTCCCTGTTCTCGGCCGACGATCTTCTCGCAAAACACGTCTTCCCGCCGAAAAATGGACCAGTCCCCAGCCCGTGTAAGAGAAGGCAGATCGCGCCGAGCGTTAAGAGTACGAGGGTCGGCGGTTCCGGGACGGCGCGGAGGTCGAAGCGGTTCCACAGGACCTCGCGTCCGGTGCCGCCGGTGTCGCCGCTGAGGAAACTCGCCATGTTTTCGTATCCGGAGACCATGAAGTTCGTGCTCAGCGCGCCGGTCGTCCTGAGTTGGCCGTCGATCAGGAAGTCGAACGTCGAGGACCCGGCCTGAGCGATCAACTCGATCGTGTGGAAGGCGTCGGCCGAACCCGCTCCGAGATTGAAAGCTTGCTGCGTCGGATACACGGTGACCTCGAGTTGATCGCCGTTGACGCGGTTGAGCAAAACGCCGTTCATCGTGCCGGAGCCGATGCCCCAGCCGGGGTCGTTATTGGCGTCGAGCGTCCACATGGCCAATCCGCCACCGGAGACGACCTTGGCCTCCACGGACAGCTTCCAGCCGCTATCGCGCATCTGCTGGGCGTCCTCCCCGGTCAGCGGGTGCCGGTAGCCGGGGTTCGAACTGCTGGAACCGTCGGACAGACGCCACGCGGGCGTGCCGGCATCGACGACGCCCTCCAAGGTGACGCCGGCGCCGCCGCCCAACTCGGTCCACTTTTGCGTCGTGGGGCGGTCGATGGTCTCCGAGCCGTGGAGGTCGGCCGAGTACCGCGCGATCCACGGATCGGGTGAAAACAGAGGCAGCCCGAGGAACGCGTTGGCGAATCGGCGTCCGATCTCCAGTTTCTCGTCGCGTCCGAAATGCAGGAAATCGCTTTTGAGCGGCAGGTCGCCCGTCGGGACGAAGGTAACGTCGGCATCGCTCGCCGCCAGGCTCTTTTGCAGTTCCGTCGTCAAATGCCGATTGCCGTTGGATTGGCTGGCCGCAATCTCGCCGATCACCGTTTTCATGGCGGTGGCGGTTCCCGGAAACGTCGCGTTGATGTGGGATTGCAGGCCGTCGATGAGGCTACGCAGTCGGACGTCCGCCAACGATGCCTCGGTCGCGCCGTTGCTCTCGCCCTGGAAGTAAACGAGACCTTTCACGTCAAACGTGTTGCCCGCCAGTTGCGCCGCGGTCAGTGCCGCGTCCACCTGTTCGACGATGTGGTTGTACATATGCCCGGTCCCGGGCAGCCAGTACTGGTTTCCGCCGCCGCCGCGAGGAACCTTGATGATCATCACGTCGGAGTGTCCCGCGTCGTAGAGCGTTCGCGCCAAGCCGAACTCCGTTCCCCAAAAGGCGGGACTGACGCCCTGTCCTTGCTGCATCACGAGCGATGTAATACTTCCCCCGGAGTCGCCGTAGAGGACGATGTTGTTCGGGTCCGAGGAACCGGTGGCCGAGACGTTCGACCAGAAGAACGCCGTTTGCGCGTCGGCCG
Organism: Planctomycetia bacterium; assembly: GCA_026401055.1. Classification (GTDB taxonomy): domain Bacteria; phylum Planctomycetota; class Planctomycetia; order Pirellulales; family Thermoguttaceae; genus JAPLNP01. The sequence continues at coordinate 27,808 of JAPLNP010000270.1, read as the reverse complement.
GATGACTGCCCGGATCGAACGGCATCTCCCCGGCCGTCGTCCCCAGCGCGTTGCTTTGCCCGGTGAGAATATAGACGTCGAGGTTGCCGGCCTTCGCCGCGGAGGCGAGCACGACAAGGATGCACGTTGCCAACAGTCGCCGGGTGGTCATCGCGAGATTCTCCTGCTTGGGACGTTGCTTCCACACTTCGACGGACGCCGCAGATCGAGCTACACGTCGCATATTGCCACTGCTTCGCGCAGGGACTTCAGCGGATCGGGGCCGCGGGGGATGAATTCCTGGGCGATGAAGCCTTGGTAGCCGGTGTCGACGATCGCGCGAACGACGGCCGGGTAGTTGATCTCCTGCGTCTGGTCGATCTCGGCGCGGCCCGGCACGCCGCCGGTGTGATAATGGGCGATGTACACCGCGGCCTGCTTGATCGTCGAGATCAGGTCGCCTTCCATGATCTGCATGTGGTAGATGTCATAAAGCAGCTTGAACCGCTCGGAGCCGACCTGCTTGCACAGCTCGATGCCCCAGGCGGTGCGGTCGCACTGGTAGTCCTTGTGGTCGACCTTGCTGTTCAAGAGTTCCATGACCAGCGTGATCTTCTTCTGCTCGGCGAGCGGCAGGAGTCGCTTCACGCCCGCCGCGCAGTTCTTCATGCCCTGCTCGTCGTCGAGTCCTTCGCGGTTGCCGGAGAGACAGATGACGTTTTTCAGTCCCGCCTCGGCGGCCTTGGGGATCACGGCTTCGTAGCTTTCGATGAGTTTGTCGTGGTGCTCGACGCGATTGAAGCCCCGGGCGATGGTCGTTCCGGGAACGCTCACCATGGCGCACGTGAGACCGTGCTTCGCCGCGGTGGCCCATTCGTCCGGCCCGAGCAGGTCGATCGATGTGATGCCCATCGCTTTGGCCGCGATGCAGAGGTCATCGAGCGGGATCTTGCCGTAGCACCATCGGCAGACGGAGTGGTTGACGCGGCCCTTGAGCTTGGGCGTAGCGCCTTCGGCGGCATGCAAATGGGCGGGAATCGCCACGGCCACGGCGGCGCCACCGGCGGCCAGCCCGGCGAGGGCCTGTCGACGCGAGATTCGTTGATTCATGGCAAGACGCTCCTTGAAGGGGTTTCTCACAGGGGACTGTCGCATTTTCGCGGCGCGGAGACCGTCGCCCTCGCCGACTGGCGTCTTCGCCGCGAAAATGGGACTGTCCCCCTCGCGCCACTAACGAAAAGCATCTTCCCGCCGAAAAATGGACCAGTCCCCAGCCCGGCCACACCGCCGGGTTCCCATTCCGCCATCCTACCCCAAAACGCCCCGCCGTGCCAAGCAGTTCTGGTGCGCGCCAGCACACGCCTTACGGCTTCGCTGCCCGAATCTCGAAATGGCAGGGCTTCCCCCCCGTCCCGGGCGGAAGCGTGACGACGACGAACTCGCCCTCGGTCTCACACGCGACCGGCTGAGCGTCGATCGTTGCCTGAAAAACCGCCTTCGCGTCTTCCCTGCGGTACGGCCTCACGAACAACCGCTGCGGCGAGTCCCCGGCATAATCTCCCGTCACGCCGTCTCGCTGCATCCGGTACGCCAGGGTCCGACCTCGCCACGAGATCGTCTGGCCGAAGCCGCTGTTCCAGAACTCGTCCGGGACCACCGGCGCCAGTTCCAGCGCGCCGTCGAGCCGGAATTCGACGCCCAAGAGGAACCGCTGCACGATGCGGATCAGGTTGGCGGGATATTCGCAGTAGGTGTTCGGTCCGTGCGGCCCGTCGGCGTTGTAGCGTTCTCGCCAAGAGTAGCCGTTCTCGCGGCCGACCCGGGCCACGATTCGGAGGCTGTTGACCAGCCCGTCGGCGTCGCCCATCCTCGCCCGGGCCCAGCACTCCAGGTACCACACGCGCCCCATCGCCGCCAGGTCGTAGCGGTCCGGGTGGGTGGATTCCCAAGGCTCGTAGGTTTCCGGCAGCGTGGCGATGCCGGTGGGCATTCCGGCGTAGTAGAATCGCTTCTCGTCCTTGAGTTTGGGCCAAACGGCGGCCGTCTCGTCGGCGGTGGCCGCGCCGGTCGCGATCGCGCTCCAATCGACGTCGGTCAATCCGTGGCTGGAGATCGCGCCGCGCGTGGGGTGGATGTATTCGGCAAAATGGCCCTTCTCCTCGACCCAGAACGCCTTCTGAAAATGGGCCGTGACGCGATCGGCGAGCCCCTGGTACCGCCGCGCGGCCTCGTCCTTGCCCAGGACGCGATTCAAGTCGGCGACGCGGCGAAACGCATCGGCCGCGTGGCACTGGGTCACGCCGTCGTATTCGATGCGCGTGGGCCGCTCGACGTAGTATCCCGCCCCGCCGACGGCGCCGTCTTCACGCATCAAGCCGGCCAAATAGTCGGCCGCGAGGTTGATCGACGCCAACTGCGCGGCGAGCCACGCCCGATCGCCGGTTCGCCGGAAAATGACGTCGGCGTTCTGGATGTACGTCGGGCCGGCCAACGCCCTAAGCGGATCGCCGGGCACCCAATGCTTGTACAGCCCGCCGTTGGCGTCGACGGGCGTGTCGTACGGCAATTTCCCGCCGGCCGACGCGGGCAGAATCGCCAGCGGCAGTTGTCCGTTGGGCCGCTGGAACGAGCGGACGTAGTCCCAGTTCGCCTTGACCGTCGCCTCTTGAGCGAGGAACAAGAGCGCGTCGGTCATCTGGTGGCCGTCGAGCGAGGGATAGGTGTTGCCGTACCCAAAGCCCTGCCCATCGGCGCAGACCGACCAGTAGCCGGCAAAGACCTTTGGGTTGACCGCGGCCAAGACGTTCTGCTCCGCCGCCCGCCGGTACGCTTCGGCGATTTCCGTATCCGGCAGATCCACCGGCAACGGCATCGGGCGGGGACTTCGCGTCGGCTCCTCCGCCAGGGCCGCGCTCGCGGCGAGAAGCAGGGCAACCGCGACGATCGAAACCTGTTGTGCTGAGCTCACCGGCCGGCTCCTTTCTCATTTGCCTCGCGCGGAGACGGCGTGCCCGTGCCCGGGTCAGAGGGACGCTCCGTCACGTTGTACGTCGAAATGGGATTTCCCATCCCCGGATTTCCCCGCGGCTTCACACGCCCTCGTTCTTGTCGGGCAGGTTCTTGTACCACAGGAAGTAGAGAACGATGGCACAGATCACCACAACCGCGCAGCTCATGGCGAACGACGACCACACCTTCGTGCAGGCGTAGCACGACGCCCCGTACAGGCTGTGCAGGCCGAGCATGATGACGCCCAGACACGCCAGGTCGCGCCCGAACGAGTCGATCGGCGTATCGGGATTCTCGGCCAGAACGACTCTCTTGACCGGCCCCCAGAATCCCGGCGGACGGATGCGGCGGTAGAAGTCGGCCAGCCGATCCATTTCCGTCGGCGCCGTCACCAGCGAGGCCACGACCGACACGACCGTGCTGATCGCGAGGAACACGAAGAAGCTCTTGTAGACCGGCACGTCGGAGAACCACACGACCGAGATGATGGCCGCCACGACCCCGGAGATCGTGCCGATGGCGTAGCCCCAGCCGTTGAATCGCCACCAGAACCAGCGGAAGACGTTGGGCATGAGCACGGCCGTTCCCAAGACCATCATGATCCAGGCGAAGATTTGATCGATGTTCGTGGCCTGCGTTCCCACGATGATTCCCGCCACCGCCACCAACACGCTGGCGGCACGGCTGGCGTTGACCAACTCGCGGTCGGACGCCTTGGGGCGCAGCACTCGTTGGTATCCGTCGCGCACGAGGTAGGCCGCGCCGGCGTTGGCCGTGGCTGAGAAATTGGCCATGAAGGCCGAGAGCAAACCGGCCAGCACCAGCCCCTTGAGCCCGAGTGGCAACATGCTGCCGATCACCACGGGGTAGAGCTTCTCGGGATGCGGCAGGTTGCCGCCCCACTTCATGATGCCGATCACCCCGACGGCCGCCGCCACCATGAACATGGGCGTCAGCGCGACGCCCCAGAGCATCCCGGCCTTCGCGGCGTCGCGGGGGCTGCGCGCGGCGAGGAATCGCTGCATGTCGTAAAGCTGTTGCGGACCGCCCACCGAAAGCAACATGCCTTTCGTGACCCACACGAACGCAAGCAGCATAATGAGCGAGTAGTCCCGGGTCATGTCCCATTGTTGCACGTAATCCCACTGCCAGACGGGCTGCATGTCGAACCACTCGGCGGGAACGGCCTTGGCGAGTCCTTCATACGAACTCATCCCGATGGCCTTGATGATGAGGATCGTCGAGCCGATCAGAATCAGTCCGAATTGAATCACGTCGGTCACGACGACGCCGTACAGCCCGCCGAGAACCGTATAGATGGCCGTAATCACAATGAGCGTGATGGCCAGCGTGTGGGGACTATACTCGGGCAGAAAGACGTTCAAGAACCGCCCGCCGCCCCATTCGGCGAAGCCGGCAAACGCCACGGCCACCACGACGGCCAGCATGGCGTAAGCGGACCGGGCGCTCTGCCCCGCCGGGCCGTCGCCAAAGCGTATGACCATCCACTCGGCGCCCGTCACCACGCGGCTGCGCTGCAGCCATTTGCCCATGAACGCGGCAAAACAAGCCACGACCGCCACAAAACCCCATTCCCATTGAATCCAGAAGAACCGATGGCCCATGATGTAGAAGAAGGCGATGGTCCACATGACGCCCGTCACGTCGAAGTAGGCGCAGGTGCCCGAGATGCCCAGAAGCCACCAGGGCATCCTGTGGCCGCCGAGGAAGTACGAGTCGATGTCGGTCGAGGCCATCTTGGTGAGCAGAACGCCCACGATAAGCACCACAACCAGATAGGCGGCGATGATCGCCAGATCGAGGCCGCCGACGCTGATCACTTGTTGACTCAACGGATCCATGCGATTGGTCCCCTTGTGGCCACCCGTTGCATGTTGCACGCCCGTCGAATATGTTACGCGCTTGTTTCCAAGGGCACAAGGGTCGTGGAATCCGAAATTCCTCGACGAATCCGGATTCTCCGGACGCGATGTGGGTCGTCGATCCGCTAAGGACCGGCCGCGCCGCGCGAGCCGGCGGCGGCGCCGGACCGCATCGCCAACCGGCCGGGGAAGACGTCGTTGAAGTTGCGGCGGTAGGCGATCTCGTACTCGCCGGTGGTGAGGTTGTAGACGCTGGTCCACATCGTCCAGTCCTTGACGGAGACCGAGGCCATGACGTCGAGCATGCCGGGAACGTCGAGGTTGCCGTCGAGCCCGGCGACGCGGTCGGAGGCCTTGCGGTATCGCCAGCAGGCCCGGTCGTTTTCGGCCTCGGACTTGCCCGAGAGGCGATCGTTCGTCGACACCTGCCACGACTCTTCGGTGCCGGTGACCTCGACCCGGCCGTCGAGGAACTCGACGGCCGCGGTCTTGCCGGCGGCGTCGGCAATCAGATAATGGCACGTCGTCGCCGGGAAATGCAGGTTGTAGCCGCGCATGATGTCGACGGCCTCGTCGGTGTTCCGGGCGTTGTCGAGGATCAGGCGGATGGCGAGCGAATTGATGACCGAGGGCTTGGCGGGGGCGAACGGGGCGCGGGTGCCCTCCAGCGACATCTCGCCGATGGCCACTCCGTGCTCGTTCATTCCGTCCATCGCAATGTAGGGCGTGAACAGCAACCGGAAGCGGTCGACCAGGGAGGGATTGTCCAGCCGGTCGGCGTCGAACCCGAGGTAGTGAGGGTCGAGAACGGCCACGGAGGACGCCCCGTTGCGGGCGTGAATCCGCAGGACCACGCAGGCGTCGTGCATCCAGTCGAGGTTTCTGCCCAGCAACTCCTGGCCGTCGCGGGTGCGAAACGCCACGGTCGTGCAGCTATGGCGAGGTGGCCGGATGGGCTCGCGAATCGGCGGCAGGTCTTTCTTCACCGATCCGACGATCCAGTTGGCAAGGAAGTCGGGGAGCAAGGCCCGGCCAAGGCTGCCCTCGGGATCGTCCACGTCGATTCCGTTCTCGGCGATCTCGTCGAGGTGATAGTCGCCGTAGTAGTCCAGCACGTACATCTTGGTGTTGGGCACGCGCTGGAGCGACCACATCGTCCGCACGTGGTCCTTCACCGCGATGCCCAGCACGATGACGCCGACGACCAGCACGACCGCCAAGGCCAGCGCGGTTCGTCTTACGATCCGCCAGAATCGCCGCGGGCGCGGGGGGCTGGTCTCGCTTTGAGGGACGTCGCTCATGGGATTGCCTGAAAGCTGGAGAATTTACGCGGGCGCGAGGATTTGGAGCGACATGCCGCGGACGAGGTCCTTGACGGCCTTGCGGTAGTCGAGCATGTGCGGCGCCATCAGGTGGGTCTCGAGGGCGTCGATGCTCGCCCATTTCTCGACGATGACCACGGTGTTCGCCCGCGCGGGCGGTTGGGCGGGCAGGCTGGTCTCGAGATCGATCATCGGGCCGTATTCGAGGCAGCCCTCTTCGGCGAGCACCTTGGGCACCAACTGGCGAAAGACGTTGAGGAACTCGTCGCGACGGCCTTCGGCGACATCGATGGTTGCGAGGACGCAGAGCATGGCAGGGGTTGGGGATAGCAGAAAACGCCCCCCGACTGCGTCGGGGGGGCCACTGTCGGTTCTATCCACGGCGATTGACAACTATGCTACGTGACGCGTCCATACCCGACAACCCATTATTTAGTTGCATTCCATACCCCCCGGCCAGGCAAAAAAAGCGTCTTCTCGCCCGTCCCGGCCATGGCCCTGGACGGGGTAACGTGATAGTTTCCACGTTATTCATCTCACGAACGAAACGGAGGTCCCCATGGATCGCGGTCGCGTCGAAAAAGCTTACGCTCTGGCCAAGGAGCAATACGCCGGGTTCGGCGTCGATACGGATGCCGCGCTCAAGCGGCTCGCCACCGTGCCCATCTCGCTGCACTGCTGGCAGGGGGACGACGTCGGCGGATTCGAACGCGATGCGGCGCTCTCCGGCGGGATCATGGCCACGGGCAACTACCCCGGAAAGGCACGCAACGCCGACGAGCTCCGCGGCGACGTCGAAAAGGTCTTGAGCCTGCTGCCCGGGCGACACCGCTTGAACGTCCATGCCATTTACCTGGAGAACCAGGGCCGGCCGGTCGAGCGGGACGCGATCGAGCCCAAGCATTTTCAGGGCTGGATCGACTGGGCAAAGGACCAGGGGATCGGGATGGACTTCAATCCGACGTATTTCTCCCATCCCAAGGCGGACGACGGCTTCACGCTTTCCCACCGCGACGAGGGCATCCGCCGGTTCTGGGTCGATCACGGGATCGCCTGCCGCAAGATCGGCGCCGAGATGGGCCGGCAGCTCCGCTCGCCCTGCGTGACGAACTTCTGGATCCCCGACGGCTACAAGGACGTGCCCGTTGATCGCAAGGGCCCTCGCGAGATTTTACGTCGGTCATTGGACGAGGTTTTCGCCGAGCCGATCGACCCGGCGCGGAATCGCGATTCGGTCGAGTCCAAGCTGTTCGGCATCGGCTCGGAGAGCTACGTCGTCGGCTCCCACGAGTTCTACCTGGGCTACGCGGTGGCCAACAAGAAGCTGCTGTGTCTCGACGCCGGACATTTCCATCCGACCGAGACGATCTCGGACAAAATCTCCTCGGTGCTCACGTTTCTCGACGAGATCCTGCTGCACGTCAGCCGCGGCGTCCGCTGGGACAGCGACCACGTCGTCACCGCGACGGACGACCTTCGGGCGATCGCCGAGGAACTCGTCCGCGGCGATTATCTCGGTCGGGTTCACATCGGCCTGGACTTCTTCGACGCCAGCATCAACCGAATCGCCGCCTGGACGATCGGCTCCCGGGCGATGATTCGCCAGTTGCTCGTCGCGATGATCGAGCCGACCGAGCGGCTTCGCCGGATGGAGATCGACGGCGACTTCACCTCCCGGCTGGCGATGCTCGAGGAACTCAAGGCGATGCCGTTCGGGGCGGTTTGGGATTATTATTGTCTGAAGCACGACGCTCCGGCGGGGATCGAATGGATGGTCGAGGCCAAGAAGTACGAGAGCGACGTGTTGAGTCGGCGAGTGTAGCGTGGAACGTCGCCGACGGCTCCGTGGTTCACCGGCAATCGGCAACGGAGTCGCCTCCCACAACGAACCCGGAACCCATGGATTTCGCAAGGAGTCTTGCCCGTGGCTGGACCCCGACCCGCCCGCGGCGTTCTCGAGCGGCTTGACCGGCTCAACGAGTTCGAACGCGAACCGATCGCCGAGGACAATCTCCACGGCGGCGGCTATTTCGCCGGAATTTTTGCCGGCGAGCACGTTGCCGCCACCGAATTCGTCATCGGGGCGCTGTTCATCAATTTCGGCGCGTCGACCTACGACGTCGTTGTCGGGCTGATCTGGGGCAACCTGCTGGCGGTGCTGTCCTGGGCGCTGGTGTGCGCCCCGATTGCCGTCCAGACGCGGCTGACGTTGTACTGGTACTTGCGGGCGATCGGCGGGCCGGTCCTGATGGTCATCTACAACGTGCTCAACGCGATTCTTTTCTGCGTGCTCGCCGGGGCGATGATCACCGTGTCGGCCTCGGCCGTGCGGATTCCTTTCGGCATCGCGTCGCAGACAAACTGGTATCCGGACGACGCGCGGTTCGTTCTGGTGGTGTTGGGCGTCGGGGCCGTGGTGGTGACGCTGGCCATCCTGGGCTTCAAGCGGCTGGCCCAATTCGCGGCGATCTGCTCGCCCTGGATGCTCTTGATGTTCGTGGCCGGAGCGCTGGTGACGCTGCCGCTGTTGGGCGACATTCGCGGCTTCGGCGATTTCTGGCGCCTGGCGGACAAGTACATCTGGACGGGACCCGCCCCCGGGCAGACCGAAGCCATCGGCTTCTGGCACATCGTGGCGTTCGCCTGGATCTGCAACCTGGCGATGCACCTGGGGATGTCCGACATGGCGCTGTTCCGCTACGCCCGGCGGTGGCAGTACGGGTTCATCTCGGCGGTCGGCATGTACCTGGGTCATTACCTGGCGTGGATCTGCGCGGGGATCATGGGGGCGTCGGTGGCGACGGTGCTGCGGGTGTCCTTGACCGAACTCGACTCGGGCGAAGTGGCGTACGCGGCGTTGGGGGCGTCCGGGGCGTTGACGGTGGTGATCGCCGGGTGGACCACGGCCAACCCGACGCTCTATCGCGCCGGCCTCGCCCTGCAGGTGGTCACGCCCGGCTGGCCGCGCTGGGCGGTGACGCTGGCCGCCGGCGCGGTGACGACCGTCATCGCGTGCTTTCCGTTCGTGTTCACGAAACTCCTGGATTTCGTCGGTCTTTATGGGCTGCTGTTGATGCCCGTGGGGACGATCGTGGTCGTGGAGCACTGGGTCTTTCCACGGATCGGTTTGGGCCGGTTCTGGGCCAGCCGCAAGGGCCTGGCGTTGAACTGGCCGGCGCTGGCCGCGTGGCTGATTCCGCTCGCGGCGGCGATGCTCTGTTGGCGGCTGGGACTGATCCATCTGTTCTTTCTCGCCGGACCGGCTTGGCTCGTGACGGCGGTTCTCTACATCGCCTTCTCGGCAATGGCCGGCGCCGGCGGACCGCTGCCGGAGTTGGACGAGCCGCCGCGCGAGCCGCTGCCCGCCGCCGCGGACGGCGAACGCAAGACGACCGGGCGATGGACACCGCTGGCGTGTTTCGCCGGGCTCGTGGCCTTGATCTGTCTTGCGTTATGCGTGATACTGCCGGCCTGGGTCTTCCTTTCGCCGGGCGAAGCCCACCTGGAGCGGTGGATGACGGTGAAACGGGAGTTGATAGGGATCACGGTCCTGTACTTCGTCAGCGGGATCGTGTGGATACAACAGCATCAGAGAACCACGAGGTAACCTTATGGAAGCGAATCCGCTTCTGGGCGTCATTCTGCACATGATCGGCGGGCTGGCTTCCGCCAGTTTCTATATCCCCTACGGCAAGGTGAAGAAGTGGTCCTGGGAGACCTACTGGCTGGTGGGCGGCTTCTTCAGTTGGATCATCGCCCCGTGGACCCTGGCACTGATCATCTCGCCGGACTTGTTCAATGTCATCGCCGAGACACCGTTGTACAGTCTCTCTTGGGCCTACCTTTTCGGCGTCATGTGGGGCATGGGCGGATTGACGTTCGGACTGACGATGCGCTACCTGGGCATCTCGCTGGGCATGGCCATCGCCCTGGGATATTGCGCCGCCTTCGGCACGCTCATGCCGCCCATCGTTGACGGCACGCTGATCGAAATCCTCCCCACCGCCGCGGGCATTGCCACCCTGATCGGCGTGCTGGTCTGTCTCGGCGGCATCGCCGTCACCGGCATGGCCGGCATGTCCAAGGAGCGCGAACTCTCCGACGAGAAGAAGAAAGAAACCATCAAGGAGTTCAACTTCGTCAAGGGGATCTTGGTCGCCACGTTCTCGGGCATCATGAGCGCGGGCATGTCCTACGGTTTCCGGGCCGGCGAGCCCATCGCCAAGCTCGCCGTCGAGTACGGAACGCCCTCCATGCTCCAAAACCTGCCCGTCCTGTGCGTCGTCCTGGCCGGCGGATTCACGACCAACTTCATCTGGTGCGTCGGGTTGAACCTGAAGAACCGCTCGGGCGGACAATACTTCGATTTTTCCCAGCCCAGGCTGTGGCTGGCCAACCTGTTCTTCTCGGCCGTCGCCGGCGTGACTTGGTACATGCAGTTTTTCTTCTACGGCATGGGCGAGACGAAGATCGGCCCCTACAAGTTTTCCAGTTGGACGCTGCACATGGCCAGCATCATCATCTTCAGCACCTGCTGGGGAATCCTGCTGCACGAATGGCGCGGCTCCAGCCGCCACACGTTCAAGCTCCTGGCGACCGGCCTGGCCGTGCTCATTCTCTCGTTGATCATTGTCGGCTACGGAAACTACCTGAACATCCCGGCGAAATAGGGTGATTTGGCGACTGGGTGGCACGCCCTGAGCCCCAGGCGAAGGGCGTGGCTGACTCGTCTTGGAAATCGACCACGCCCTTCGCTTGAAGCTCAGGGGCGTGCCACCCACCAACCGTTAACCACGAACCATTAACCGGAGAATCGCCATGCGACTTACCGTCCTGATTCTGATCCTTGCCTGCCTGTGCCAGCCGGCGATTGCCGCCGACAGTCCCGCCACGGTGGAGCGCCTCCGGTGCGAATACCGTGACAACCCGCTGGGGATCAGCGTCACCGAGCCTCGGCTGTGCTGGCAGATGAACGACGCCCGACGCGCCGCGGCACAGACGGCCTACCAGGTCCTCGCGGCCGACAGTCCGGAGGCATTGGCCGCCGACCAGGGCAACCTCTGGGACTCGGGCAAGGTCGACTCGAGCCAGTCGATCCAGGTGGCGTATGCGGGCAAGCCGCTGGTTTCGCGAGCCGTGTGCCACTGGAAGGTCCGCATCTGGGACGCCGAGGGCCGGCCCACCGATTACAGCAAGCCGGCGCTTTGGACCATGGGCCTCTTGAAGCCCGAGGACGTCAAGGCCCAATGGGTCGGGCCCGGTGAGCCGATGATCCATCCGGTGAATCTCGCCGAGGCGAAGGAGGCGGGACTGGACTACGAGGGGTGCAACTGGGTGTGGTATCCCGAGCCCGGCGCCGACGCGGCGAAGGCCGTTCCACCCGGCGCCCGATTCTTCCGCAAGGAAGTCGATCTGCCCGCGGATGCGAAGATTCGCCGCGCCCGCTTCCTCATGGCCGTCGACGATCACGGCGAGTTGTACGTCAACGGCCAGCCCGCCGGCGCCGGCTTCGGCTTCAAAGCGTCCCAGATGGCCGACGTCACGAACCAGTTGCGCCCCGGCAAGAACACCCTGGCGGTGGCCGTGACCAACGGCGGCGAGAATCCCAATCCGGCGGGCTTGCTCGGCAAGCTCGTCATCGAACTGGAGGAGGGCAAGCCGATCACGGTCGCGATCGACACGTCGTGGCAGTCGGCCGAGAAGCCGTATCCGGGCTGGAGCGCGGGCAAGAACGGCCCGAGCGAGTGGAAGCCGGTTGTGGCCTTCGCCAAGCACGGCGACGCGCCGTGGGGAAAGCTGACCGTCGCACCGGCCGAAATTCGGGCCTGCCCGCAACTACGCAAGGAATTCGCCGTCGAGGGGCCGATCCGCCGGGCGACCGTCTACGCCAGCGCCTTGGGAGTGTACAAGCTGCGCGTCAACGGCAAGCCGGTCGGCAACGATTTCTACACGCCCGGCTGGACCGACTTCAACAAGCGGGTGTACTACAACACCTACGACGTGACGGACCTCGTGCGCCCCAACAGCCCGAACGCGATCGGCGCCGACCTGGCCGCCGGATGGTACGCCGGCGCGATTGGCTGGAAAAAGGAAGGCCGCATTTACGGCGAATTGTGCTCGCTGTTCGTGCAGCTTGAGATCGAGCGGGCCGACGGCACGGTCCAGACCGTCGTGACCGATCCGAGTTGGAAATTTGCCTACGGGCCGCGGATCGAGGGCGAGTTTCTGCCGGGCGAAACCTATGACGCCCGGCTGCGCACGCCCGGCTGGGACCTGCCCGGCTTCGACGCCGCCGCGTGGAAGCCCGTCGTCGCCGCCGAGCCGCTCAAGGCGAAGTTTCTGGGCTATCCGGGCGTGACGGTCCGCGAGACGGGCACGCTGCCGACGAAGAAAATCACCGGGCCGAAGCCGGGACAGTTCGTCTTCGATCTGGGCCAGAATTTCGCCGGCTTCGCGCGGCTGAAGGTCAAAGGCCCCGCCGGCACCAAAGTCGTGCTCCGGTTCGCCGAGATGCTCAATCCCGACGGGACGATCTATACGACCAATCTCCGCGGCGCGCGGTGTACCGACACGTACATCCTGGCCGGCGACGGCGAGGAAGTGTGGCAGCCGGAGTTTACGTTCCACGGATTTCGCTACGTCGAGGTGACCGGCTATCCCGGCACGCCCGCCGCGGACGCCGTCACCGGCATCGCCGTGAACTCCGACGTCCCGCTGGTCGGCTCGTTCGCCTGCTCCAGCGACATGGTCAACCAGCTTTACAGCAACATCGTGTGGACGCAGCGGGCGAACTTCATCGACGTGCCGACGGATTGTCCGCAGCGGGACGAGCGGCTCGGGTGGATGGGCGACGCCCAGGTGTTCGTCCGCGCGGCCAGCTACAACGCCGACGTCGGCGTGTTCTTCACCAAGTGGCTCGTCGACGTCGACGACGCCCAACGCGCCGACGGCAGCTTCACCGACATCTCGCCCGATCTGGCCGGCCTCGGCTCGGGCACCGCCGGTTGGGCCGACGCGGGGGTCATCTGCCCTTGGACCATCTACTGGGTCTACAACGACCGCCGCGAGTTGGCCGAGCACTATCCCGCGATGGTCCGCTTCATCGACTACTACGTGAAACACAGCAAGGACCTGATCCGCCCGGCCGAAGGCTACGGTGATTGGCTCTCGATCAACGACGACACGCCCAAGGACCTGCTGGGCACCGCCTACTTCGGCCACAGCACGAAGCTGACCGCCGACGTTGCCCGGGTGCTCGGCAAGAACGAGGACGCCCAGCGGTTCGACGATCTGTTCGAGCGGGTTAAAGCGGCGTTCAACAAGGCGTACGTCTCGCCGGAGGGGCGGATCAAGAGCGGCTCGCAGACGTCCTACACGCTGGCGTTGGCGTTCGATCTCCTGCCGGCGGACAAGCGCGCGGCGGCCGCCGGGTTCCTGATCGAGAACATCAAGGGCCGCGGCATGCACCTATCGACGGGCTTCAACGGCACCGCCTACCTGATGCCGACACTGGCCGTCACCAGCCACAACGACGTCGCCTACCGGCTGCTGTTGAACGACACGTTCCCCTCGTGGGGCTACTCGATCAAGCACGGCGCCACCACCATCTGGGAACGGTGGGACGGCTGGACCGCCGAGAAGGGGTTTCAGGACCCCGGCATGAATTCGTTCGCCCACTACTCGTTCGGCGCGGTCGCCCGATGGATGTTCCAGACGGTGGCGGGCATCGACACCGCCGAGCCGGGGTTCCAGCGGCTGCGGATTGCCCCGACGCCCGGCCCGGGGCTCACCTGGGTCAAGGCCGACTACGGCTCGATCCACGGCCGGATTGCCAGCGCGTGGCGAATCGAGGACGACAAGTTCACGATGGACATCACCATTCCGGCCAACACGACGGCCACGGTGACCATCCCCGTGTCCAATCTGCAGGCGATCACCGAAGGCGGCCGGCCCATCGCGGACGTCGCCGAATTGACGCTCGTTAGCGCGGTCGGCGACACGGTCGTCCTCCGCGTCCCGGCCGGCACGTACCGGTTCGCTGCCCCGTGGAAGGCGCGGTAACGCGAGCGGGCGACGAGGGGCGTTCGACGGGAGTTCAGGTGTCGCCTTTCGCTCCGCGAAAGAACGCCACTTTCGCGGAGCGAAAGGCGACAACGCGACAGTTGTTGATTCGCCGCTCGTTTACGGTTGTGGCTCGGTTTCCGTGGAGAAAGAACAATGAAACGCTTCGTTGCCGTTCTGATCGCGATGATGTTGCCGGGGCCGGTCTGGGCACAGGCCGAGCGAGGGCCCGTGGGCTACTGGAGCTTCGACGAAGGCCAGGGCCGCGAGGTCCGCGACGCTTCGGGCGGCGGCCACCACGGCCGCATCCAGGGCGGCGCGAAGTGGGTCGAAGGATGCCAAGGCGGCGCACTGGAGTTCAACGGCGCCGACGCCCTGGTGGAAATCGCCGAGCCGCAAGGGCTGAACCTCGCGGGCGACGCGACGTTCATGGCCTGGGTGAAGACGTCGTCCGACGATGCTCGCGACCGGCTCATCTTCGGCGACGTCGCCGGACTGGCGGTCCATCGCAACATCACCATCGCGTTGGATCGCGGGGCCCTGTACGTCGGCCACGGCAACGACACCGAATACGAGTGCTTCAGCCCCAGCCTCGCGTTCGACGGCGCCTGGAAACACCTGGCGATCATCTTCGAGAAGCCCCGTTATTATCTCTACGTCGACGGCGTCCTTTACGACTCGGGGGGACTCGCCCTGCCGCTGACGCGCACCCAGGGAGCCGGCCGATCCATCGGCGGTTGGGGCGCCGGCTGCTTCAAGGGCGCCATCGACGAAGTCCGGCTCTACAACCGGGCGCTCGCCGAACGCGAGATCCTCGGCCACGTCTCCACGGCCGCGCCTTCAGCCGATCAGGCCGCGCGGATCTCGCTGACTCCTCGGCTCAAGAAAGGAACGCTGGGCTTCAACGCCTTGTTCACGCGGCTTGCGGTCCCCGACAACGCCCGGGTCGAGTGCGAGTTGACCCTCAAGGGCGAGACACAAGCCCGGCGCGCGTTCTCCGCGCCCCTCGTGGCGACGCGGCCGGATTCCGAGCGGGCCGTCGCCTAGGCAGAAATTCCCACGGAAAAGCTTGGCCCGGGCAGCTACCGGCTCGTGGCCACGGCTCGCGACGCCTCGGGGAAGCCGCTGGCTTCGATCGAGAAGGACATCGCGATTGCCGCTCCGCCCGACTGGCTCGGCACCAAGGCCGGCGTGACCGACGCCGTGCTCCCGCCGTACACGCCGGTCGAGGTCGCGGACGACGCCGGCGCGGTGCTGTTGAGCGTATGGGGACGGACGTATCGGCTGGGCGATCTAGCGATTCCCCAGCAGATCGTCAGTCACGACGCTTCGCTGCTGGCCGCTCCGGTGCGGCTGCGGGCCGTGGTCGGCGGCAAGGAGGTCTCGTGGTCCGGCGCGGCGCCGACGATTCGCCAACGAACGCCCGGCCGGGTGACGCTCGAACAAACCGCTTCCGACGGCCCCATCACCGCGAAGGCCGTTGCGAGCATCGAGTACGACGGGTTTCTGCGGACCGAGTGCACGCTGAGCGTCTCGGCGCCCGTCGAGATTCAGTCGCTCGTGCTGGAGATTCCCGTTAAGAAGGAGCACGCCCGATATCTCTACACCTGGCCGACCATCTGGGGCGGCAGCGGCTTCTCGGGCGAGCTTGTCCGGGCAATGACGTTCAGCTTTCATCCGATCGTGTGGCTCGGCGACGAGGCCCGGGGGCTCTCGTGGATGTGCGAGTCGGAGAACGACTTCTCGCCGGATGATCCGGCGAAGGTGATCGAGGTGGTTCCCGGCGACGAGGCGGCAACGCTCCGCATTCGCATGATCGGCAAGCCCACGGCTTTGCGGCCCGACCGGCCGCTGGAGTACGTCTTCGCCCTGCAAGCGACGCCGCTGAAGCCAATCGGCAAGGACGGCTGGGAGAGTCGTTTCGGCAGTTGCCCCTGGTACGGCGACGACTACGATCTGTTGACCGGCCGCGAATTCCTCGGCAAGCCCGCGCTGGACCGCTTGCGGGAACTCGGCGTGCGAACGCTGATCGCGTGGAACTGGACGCCCGCGCTGGCGTATCCTTGGCCGCTGGATCGCGCCGACGACTTCAAGTCGCTGGTCCGAGCCTGCCACGCCCAGGGCATCCGCGTGATCCCGTACCTGGGCTATCAGATTTCGGAGAAGGCCCCCGAGTACGCCCAGGTGCGGGACGAAGTCGTCGTCTTTCCCGTGATGGCCAACGCCGACAAGTATCCCAAGACGAAGCCGCACATGGTCAGTTCGGTCTGTCTGCGGAGCATCTGGCAGGATTCGCTGGCCGAGCGCGTGAGCCGGATGATCGACGAATTCGACATCGACGGCGTATACGTCGACAGCGCGAACATGCCGTGGCCCTGCATGAACGCCTTGCACGGCTGCGAGGCGCGGCGATTGGACGGCGCCGTGGTGCCGGTCTATCCGGTGTTCTCGGTTCGCGACACGTTCCGCCGGCTCTACGCGGTCATCAAGGGAAAGAAGGCCGACGGCGTCATCGACAGCCACGTCTTCGATTGCATGAATCCCGGGGCGCTGGCCTTTTCGACGAGCTACTGGACCGGCGAGCAGCTCTCGACGGCCGACGTCCCGACCGACTCGGTAGCGCTGGATCGATTCCGGACGGAGTTC
This sequence comes from Planctomycetia bacterium, assembly GCA_026401055.1. Taxonomy (GTDB): domain Bacteria; phylum Planctomycetota; class Planctomycetia; order Pirellulales; family Thermoguttaceae; genus JAPLNP01. The sequence goes on along the minus strand of JAPLNP010000270.1, from coordinate 10,908 downwards.
ATGGGCGTGAACTGGGGCGTGCCGTGCGACATGCTGGCGTACAGGCTGGGCAGCTACCACAAAGCGATGGCCGTGAGCCTGCCGCACGACGTCCTGGCGCGATTCCGGCAAGACGAAATCCCCACCAACCCTGGCGAGAGCGAAGCCGTGTTGGCCGCGTCGATCTGGCGAATGGCCGAGGATTTCGGCCGCCGCGAGGCGACCTTCGTGCCGTACTACGGGCCCGAGCGACCGATCGAGAACCTTCCCAAAGACTGGATCGCGTCGATGTACCGCCATCCCCGCAACGGCGCCCTGGTGATCGTCTCGAACCTCGGCCGCGCGGACGCCCGGGCGGCGTTGAAGCCCGACTGGAAGACCCTCGGCCTCGCCGCCCCCGGGCCGGTCGTCGATGGGTTGAGCCGGGAGCCGATTCCGCTGACGGACGGCGCTGTCGACCTCATGCTACCGGTCGGCGGGTGGCGTTACCTCTGGTTTCAGCGGGCGAAATAGGGAGTGTGTGTGCCACTGCCGGCTTGCCCAGCAGTGCATGTTAGAATTGGCGCGGAAACGAGTGTCGCCTTTCGCTCCGCGAAAGCGGCGTTCTTTCGCGGAGCGAAAGGCGACAATGCGACAGTCATTGATCCGCCGGTCCTTAGGACAGGACGAGGAGGTCTGCACCTCGACTCGTCCATACTGAAAACAAGAAGTATCAGGACTGTTTTGTCTCAGTCAACGGCAGCTTCGTGGTCAAAAGAACGGTTCTGACACATTATCTGCTTCCCCCATCGCTACACCGGAGAGAATGCCATGACGACGCACTTACCAAGACTGCTGATCCTCGTGCTGTTGTTCTTCGCCGAATCTCGAACCGCCGTTGCGGCCGAACCTCATGCCGCGGCGAGTTCGGTTGTCGCGCTCGATGGACGGTGGATGCTGGCCGTTGATCCCAAGAACGTCGGACGCGATCAGAAGTGGTGGGAGAAGCCTACCGCCGAAGCCAAGGACACCAAGGTTCCTTGGATCATCCAGGAAGTCTTTCCCGGCCACCACGGCGTTGCCTGGTACTGGCGCGATTTCACTCCGCCGGCCAATCCAAATAAGGATGGCCGCTATCTGCTGCGTTTCTGGCAGGTCGACTACCTGGCCGACGTCTGGTTGAACGGAGTACACGTCGGCCGGCACGAAGGCGGCGAAGATCCGTTCGTGCTGGACGTGACCGAGGCGATCAAGCCGGGAACTCCCAACCGGGTCGCCGTGCGAGTGTTGAACCCAACGATCGAACCGATCGATGGCATCGCCCTGGGAGAAACGCCGCGGCGGAACAAAACCTATCCGTACTCGCCGGGCAGCGATTACAACTACGGCGGCATCACCGATTCGGTGGAACTGCTGATCGCGCCGGCGGCGCGCGTCGAGGATCTGTTCGCGCGGCCCGATCCCAAGACCGGCTTGATCCGCGTCCAGGCCAATCTCCGCAACGCGGGCAAAGGGGCGGTTCAAGCCCGCATGACGTTCTCCGTTTCGCCGGCCAACAGCGGCGAAACTCTGAACGTCGTCCAACTGGATCGCGAGCTGCCGCCCGGCGACACCCGGGTCGAAACCGAGTTGACGGTGGACCATCCCCGGCTTTGGGAGCTCAACGATCCCTATATGTATCGCGTGACGGCGCGGGCGAGCGTGGATTCGGCGGGATTCGACGAGCGGACGACTCGCTGCGGGTTCCGCGACTTCCGCCTTGAAAACGGCAGTTTTCGCCTCAACGGCAGGCGGATCTTTCTGAAAAGTTCGCACACGGGCGCCGATACGCCGATCGGCATCCGCGTCCCGCCCGATCCCGACATGCTGCGCAAGGACTTGCTCAACTGCAAGGTCATGGGATTCAACATGATCCGTTTCATTGCCGGGCTGGCGCAGCGGTATCAGCTCGAACTGTGCGACGAGATCGGCTTGCTGGTCTACGAGGAGAACTTCGCCAGTTGGGGCCTCGGCGACTCGGCGCGGATGGGCGAGCGGTTCGACCACTCCACGCTGGAGATGGTCAAGCGAGATCGCAACCATCCCAGCGTGGTGATGTGGGGAATGCTCAACGAGACGGGCCCCGGTTCCGTATTCTTCCACGCCGTCGGCGCGCTGCCGCTGGTCCGCGCGCTCGACGACAGCCGAGTGGTGATGCTCAACAGCGGCGGCTTTGACGGCTACACCAAGGGCGCCAAGGCCGTGGGTCCCACCGTCTGGCGCGTGCCCTGGGCACTGGTGCCGAACGTCACCCGCAACGTTCTGTCGACCGAACTGTTCTTCGACGGCACCACTTGGCCGCCGAAGCGGTTCGCCCTGCACCCCGGGATGAGCGGCGAGTACAGCGTGGTTCGATGGACCGCGCCGGCCGACGGTCAGTACGCGCTGGCGGCCACCTTCAGCAACATTGTCGTCCACGGAGTGGCCACCACCGACATCCACGTCTTCCACCAAGGCCAACCCCTTTTCGACAGTTTCCTTAACCTCCACGGACACGGTGGCAAGGAGGAGTTCGCCAAGAACGTGGCTGTCAAGAAGGGCGAGACCATCGACGTGGTCGTCGGCGCCGGCGGCGACAAGCCGACCGGCGACACCACGGCGCTGGAGATGACGATCAAGTCGTCCGCCGGCCAGACGTCCGACGTCTCGGCCGATTTCAACACCAACGCCAATCCGAACGGCGCCTGGAGCTACGGCTACCTGGCGCCCGGCGGCAGGCCGGAGTTGGCCACTTTTAAGACGTTTTCCGTCGGCGAGGCGGAAAGCCGCATGGGCATCGGCAGGATAGCCAACCCGGGCTCCACGAGTTGGGAAGACGTCCTTTCCGATCAGCATCCTTACCAGCCGCTGCCGCACAATGCGGGCGTGATCCGCACCCTCCGGACGATCAACGGCGGCGAGCAGCCGCTGTGGCTGTCGGAATACGGCATCGGCAGCGCCTTGGATCTGGCACGGATCGCACGACACTACGAACAGCGGGGAAAGACTTCGTGCGAGGATGCCGTGGCTTACCGTCAGTTTCTCGACCTCTTCATGGCCGATTGGCAGCGATGGAACCTGGGCGACACCTTCGCCAATCCCGAGGACTACTTCCGGCAGTGCTTGGCATGGATGGCCGGATTGCGGAAGCTGGGTATCAACGCGATCCGGGCCAACCCCGCGGTGATCGGCTATAGCCTTACCGGCACCCAGGATCAAGGTCTCACGGGGGAAGGTCTGACCACGACCTTCCGCGAATTGAAACCGGGCACGATCGACGCCATGTTCGATGCCTTTGCGCCCTTGCGATGGTGTCTGTTCGTCGAGCCGGTGCAGGTGTATCGCGGCCGGAAGGCTCGTCTGGAAGCCGTGTTGGCCAACGAAGACGTGCTGACGCCCGGCGACTATCCCGTGCGGCTCCAAGTGGTCGGCCCACGTGGCATAAGCGTCTTCGATCGAACGATCACGATCAACGTCCCCGATCCCCACGGCAAACCGGAGCCTCGTTTCGCGCTGCCGGTGTTTGCCGAAGACGTCGTGATCGACGGACCATCGGGGCAGTACCGCTTTCTGGCGACTTTCCAGAAGGGCGGCGCCGCGACCGGCGGAGACGTTGAGTTCTACGTGGCCGATCCCAAAGACATGCCCGCGGTGCAAAGCGAAGTCGTTCTATGGGGGGCCGACCCAGATCTCGGCAAATGGTTGAACGAGCACGGAATCAAGACACGACCGTTCGCCCCCGAAGTTCAGAATTCGCGGGAGGTGATCCTCGTTGGCAATCGTCCGGCGGCAGGCGACGCCAAGGCGTTTTCCGAGTTGGCACGGCACGTTGCCAGGGGGTCCAGTGTCGTCTTCCTGTGTCCGGAAATCTTCAAGAAGGGCGAGAACACGGCGGGATGGCTGCCGCTGGTCAACAAGGGCAGCTTGGCAATCCTGAGCATCTGGGTTTATCATAAAGACGACTGGGCAAAGAACCATCCGATCTTCGAGGGATTGCCCGCCGGTTGCATCCTGGATCATACGTTCTACCGGGAGACAATGGCTGCCGGTCCCGCCTGGTCCGGCCAGGACGTTCCGGCCGAGGTGGTTTCCGGTTCGATCGACACCTCCCGCGCCTATGCTTCCGGCCTGACGATCGGAGTATGGAATCTCGGCGCGGGCCGGTTCACGCTCAATACCCTGCGAATCCGCGAGAATCTCGGCAGCGATCCGGTTGCGGAGCGGCTGCTGCGGAACATGATCCGCCACGCCGGCCGCGACTGCGGCAAACCCTTGTCAGAACTGCCCGCCGACTTCGACGCGCAACTGAAGACACTCGGTTATGACCCGAAGCCGTGACGCTCACCACCGCAGCGTGACGCCGGCGTGGGGGCCGTGGTAGACGAGGACGCCGCTGTCGTTCAAGGCGGGCGGGCCGAGGGTCAAGAGGTCGGCGTTGGTCTGGAAATTCTCGACGCCCACGGCCAGGCCGGTGATCCACATTGCCCGGTAGCCGACCTCGGCGCTGAGGTGCCGGTTGCGCTCGTAGACAAACGACAGTTCGAGCTCGCCGACGAACGACGTGTTGCTGTCCTCGCGGTGGTTGACGTAAGTCGTCGAGCCGCCGGCGCCGCTGGTCGCGGTGTAGGACGTGTCGAGGTCGATCTTGTTTTGGCAGATGGCCCCGACCATCTCGAAATTGACCCACCACGCCGGCTCGACGTGCCATTCGAACAGCCCACCGATCTGAGCCCCCAGCAGCCGGTTCCGCGTCACGGTGTCGATCGCGTTCTCGGTGCCGGTCAAGGCGGGAATATCCGAGGTGGTCAGGTAGGCCAGATCGTCGTCGATCCGCATGACGCGGCCGCCGAACAGCCAGGAAGCTCGCAGGCGCGAGGGTGGCATGGGAAGGACGTGCCGCAGATTGAGCTCGAAGTTGTTCATCCACGATCGATACCGCAAGGAGGCGAAGTCGTTGTAGTCGAGCTGGTTGATCGGAAAGAGTCCGAAATCGCCGAAGGGCGAAAACATATTGCCGTGGCCGCCCTCCGAGTTGGCGGTCGAATCGCGGACCGCGGCCTGCTCGTCCCACGAGTTGAGTTCGAAGTACGTGAACTCCACGTTGTAGCTGGGGACCACCATCCAGCCGACCAGGACTTCTCCGCCGCCCTCGAAGGGCAACTCCACGCTGTTGTTGCTCAGAACGTTCGTCAACGTCGCGCCCGGGATCGGCTCACCCAGTCGGGCGAATAGCACATGCTCGTCGCCGTCGCGTTTCAACGCCATGCCTCGCAACCGCGCATAAAGGCGGGGCGGCGGAAACTCGGGCAACAGACAGCAGGCGGGTGGGCAGCCTTCAGACGAGGGGCAAGCGCTCATCGGCCACGGACGCGGCCCACACATCACCCCGGACGAGCACGACTGGCACGGCGAACTCTCCGCCACGGTGCCCATCGCCATCGCCGGAGCGCGTTCGCGGCGCTCCGGATACCCGTTCTCCGGGTTGGCTTCCTGAACCGGGGCAACCGCGGGCTCGGGAATCGGCTGATTCAGCTCGTCGGCCGCTTCCGCCCAGCCCCCCGCAATCAGTGCCAGGAACAAAATGGCAATGACGGGGATCCACCACCGATTGTGTCCGGTGCTCATCCATGAGTCTCCGCTTTAAGAAACTGGGGTAGCGTCAGAAATAGCATGTCCCCTACTACCCATTCGGCTTTCCGCGCCCATACCAACAGCAGATTGGGCAGGACCGTTGAGATCAGCATGGAATCCCCACGATTCCCAGATTACCAAGTTTCGCACGTCCGCCCCGGCGCGGGTGCCGGCTTGTTTGGCAACGCCGGTTCGTGCAGAATGGAGGTGATTGGCCGCTGGCATTTCTCGCCAGCGAGACCCCCGTAGGCCGGGTCGCGACCCGGCAATAACACTGCGGTTGTCCCATCGTGCCGGGTCGCGACCCGGCCTACCCCGATTGCCCCACCATTATGTAGGAACCACACCATGAGCACTCTGAAGAGTATCCACCACGCGACCGGCGTTCTTTCCGCCTGGGTCCTCCTGTCCCTGCTGGCCCAACCGCTTCTGGCGGACGGGAAGGTCGAATTGCTTTGGCCCGACGGGGCGCCGGGGGCCAAGGGCGACGCGCCCGCCGACAAGCCGACGCTGACCATCTGTCTGCCCGAGCCCGCGAAGGCCAACGGCACGTCGATCGTCATTTGTCCCGGCGGCGGATACGGCGGCCTCGCGGTGGATCACGAGGGCCGGCAGATCGCCGAGTGGTGCAACTCGCTGGGCATCGCCGGATTCATCCTCGAATACCGCCACCGCGGACACGGCTACGGCCATCCGGCGCCATTGCAGGATGCCCAGCGGGCCGTCCGTACCGTTCGTGCCCGGGCCAAAGAGTTCAAGATTGATCCCGCGAGGATCGGCATCATCGGCTTCTCGGCCGGCGGGCATCTCGTCTCGTCGCTGGGGACGCATTTTGACGCGGGCGACCCGAATGCCAAAGACCCGATCCAGCGTGTCAGTTGCCGGCCCGACTTCATGATCCTCTG
>JAPLNP010000270.1:0-4385 GCA_026401055.1 Planctomycetia bacterium | reverse complement strand
CTCTGCTACCCGGTGATCGCTTTCGACGAGCCCTACACGCACCGCGGGTCGCAGGACAACCTGTTGGGCAAGGACGCCGATGCGGCGCTCGTGAAGAGCCTGTCGAGCGAGAAGCAGGTCACGGCCCAGACGCCGCCGACGTTCCTGTTCACCACGGACGAGGACACGGGCGTTCCGACCGAGAACAGCGTCCAGTTCTACCTGGCCCTGCGCCGCGCCGGCGTGCCCGCCGAATTGCACATCTACCAGCACGGCCAACACGGTCTCGGCCTCGCCGCCGGCCACCCCGGCACGCAGAACTGGCCCGCCCAGTGCGTCGACTGGATGCGTGGGCTGGGGATGCTGCCGAAGTAGCTACCACGTATCCGGCGAGACGAAGCAGCGAAGCGACCGGGACTCGATATCGAGGGCGCCGTCCTTGGGGGCCGGCGGGCCGTCGAGGTCCGGGAAGATGTCGTGCGGCGACTCGGCGGCGGTGTCGAGGAACGTCCGCCAGGCGATGGTCCGGGCGACCTCCGGCAGGACGAACCGGCACGGTTCGGGCCCGGCGTGGCAAACCAACAGGACGTGGTGGTTCGGGCGCGGCACGTTGTTCTTTCGCGGAACGGCCGCCAGGAGACAGACCAGCGAGGCGTCGTTCTGCTCCCAGTCGACCGACCCGCCGTCGGCGCTGTACCAGCTCACGTCGGGCAGCCCGCCGGGGCGAAACGGCTGCCCGCAGAGGAAATTCGTCTGCCGCACCGTCGGTTCCGCGCGGCGGAACTCGATCAGGGCCTGGCAAAAGCGGCGCAGGGGCTCGTTTTTTCGGGCCAGGCGCCAATCGAACCAGGAGATGGCGTTGTCCTGGCAGTAGGCGTTGTTGTTGCCGCGCTGCGTCCGGCGGCATTCGTCGCCGGCGAGGATCATCGGCGCCCCCTGGCTCAACAACAGCGAGGCGAGCAGGTTCTTGATCTGCCGGACGCGGATCTGCTCGATCGACCTGCGCCGCGTGGGACCTTCCACGCCGTGATTGCAGCCATAGTTGTTGTTGTCGCCGTCGCGGTGGTTCTCGCCGTTCGCCTCGTTGTGCTTCTCCTCGTAGCTGACCAGGTCGCTCAGCGTGAATCCGTCGTGGGAGGTGATGAAGTTGATGCTGTGATAGGGTCGCCGCCCACCGGGCTGGTAGAGGTCGCTCGAGCCGGCCAGCCGCGTGGCCAGGGGGCCGACCATGTGCGGGTCGCCCCGCCAGAAACGCCGCATGTCGTCGCGATAGCGGCCGTTCCATTCCGCCCAGCGGAGCTGGCCGAACGTGCCCACCTGGTACGCTCCCGCCGCGTCCCACGCCTCGGCGATAATCTTCGTGTCGGCCAAGAGCGGGTCCTCGCTGATGACCTCGACCACCGGCGGATTGGGCACCAAAAAGCCCGAGCGATCGCGGCTGAGAATCGACGCCAGATCGAACCGGAAGCCGTCGACGTGATAGTTGTGGACCCAGTGGCGCAGGCAGTCGAAGATCAACTCGCGGACGATCGGGTGGTTGCCGTTGAGCGTATTGCCGCAGCCCGAGTAGTTCTTGTACGAGCCGTCGGCGTTGAGCATGTAGTAGACGCGGTTTTCGAGCCCCTTGAAGCTGAAGGTCGGCCCCTCGTGATTGCCCTCGGCCGTGTGGTTGAACACGACGTCGAGAATCACCTCGATGCCCGCCTGGTGCATCGCCCGGACCATCTGCTTGAACTCGCGGACCTGGCAGCCGGGCTCGTTTCCGGAGGCGTAACCGCGATGGGGCGCGAAGAAGGCCATCGGGTCGTATCCCCAGTAGTTCGGACGCGGCGGCTTCTGGCCGAGGCAGTCGAGGATCGGGAACTCGTGGACCGGCATCAACTCGACCGCGGTGACGCCCAGGCTCCGCAAGTACGGAATCTTCTCGATCAGGCCGAGGTACGTCCCCGGATGCGCCGCGCCGCTGGTTCGCGACCGCGTGAACCCGCGGACGTGCAGTTCGTAGATGACCGTCTCGGACAGATCCCGCCGCAGGTGCCGGTCCCCCTGCCAGTCGAACTCGTCGTCGATCACCACGCACTTGGGCGGGCGGACAATCCCGTCGTCGGCCGGAAGGAACGTGCCGGCAAGGGCCTTCGCGTAGGGGTCGATGAGCCGGGCGTTGGGATCGAATCGCTGGCCGTCTTCGGGCTTGAATGGGCCATCGGCCTGAAAATGATAGAGTTGGCCCGGTCCCATCCCCGGCACAAAAACGCTCCAAATGTCGCCCCAGCGATTCAGCGAGCCGTCGAAATCGATGATTTCCGAGGGCTCGCGGTCGTGGACGTGATCGTAGATCAACACCCGCATCGCCCGCGCGGACCGGCTGACCACGACAAACTGGACGCCGTCGTCGTGACAGATGGCCCCGTAGGGCAAGGGATGCGTGAACTTCAGCGTGGGAGGTCGCTCGATCATGGAAAAGGACTCGAAGGAGCGGCCTGCGAAAAAACTAACATCGCCGGGATACCAATGGTCAAAATCGAGGGCCATGCTGCGTCCGTGCTCGTGTTCAAGGTGCCGATGTCCGACAGGAGGCGACCCCGGTGGCGGGTGTCCGGCGTCTCCTACTATTCTTCGGAAACATTCGCTGGCAAGTCGAGTCTAACGGAGCATAGCATTTGAAGCGAAAAGATCCTCTTATTCTACGCATCCTCACACGGGTGGGATCGTGAAGAAGTTCCCCCCCTCCGGGAGAGGGTTAGGGTTAATGCCGTTTGCGCAAGGCGGCGAGACAAGTCCCCTCTCCCTCTGGGAGAGGGTTAGGGTGAGGGATTTGCCTTCAACAGTCGAGCCAACCCCTGACCACGTCCCTCTCCCGAGGGGAGAGGAGGATCGCCAAAATGAAAGCGGACGGCATACGCCCAAGGCGATGCCGCCCGCTGGAAGACTGGCTCGGTCGCCAGACTACTTCTTCACGTCTGCGTGAAACACGGCGTGACAGTCGTCGCACGACTGGGTAAGCTTGTCCATGGCGGCCTCGGTGGCCTTCTGGTCCTTGGCGTGGATGCCGGCATTGACGGCCGCAGCGGCCTCACGCATCTGGACGCAGAATTTACCCCATTTCTCCACTTCGCCTGGCTTCTCGGTCTCGCCGCTGTTGGCGATCGCGCCTTGGGCGATAGCGGCCAGCGTGGCCGAATAGCCGGCCGACTCGTCCAACTTCTTCTCGAAACGGCTGCCTCCGACCGACCGCTTCAGTTTGGTGTTGATGAGCGGCACCGCCTTCATCAACTCGGGCAACGAGGCGACCTTCTCCCACTTGAGTTTGTCGGCCCCGCCGGCCTTGCTCGAAGCGGCCTTCTTCACGGCCTCCGTCGCCGCCTTGGCCGCGGCGTGGTCCTTCGCGGCCGCGAGGTCCTGGGTGGCCTTGATCAGGGCCGGCGCGGCCGCCTTATAGGGATTGTCCGTATCGTGCATCCCCAGCGCCAGGACGATCACGATCAGCGTGTTGGCGTCCTTGGCGATCTTGCCCTGATTGTCCGCAAATTCGCTCTCGTTCTTGACGGCGTCCTCGAACTCTTTTACGTATTCGTTCACTTGGCCGGCGAGGTCCTTGGCCGGGGCAAAGGTCGAGACCTTCGGGGCATCGGCTATCGCGAAGCCGCCAGCCGACAACAGGGCCACGCCAACGAACACTCCCACCAACAAACACAACCAGGTTGTCCGCTTCATCTGCGACTCCTTTGAATTCACCACGGGATCCGCGAAATCGACCGGCACACGTTGCCTCGCCGCCTCGTCCGCCAACACATCACGCGTCCCCTTTCACCGAGCACGGTCCTCCCGGCGGCAACCACTGAGGAGGGGCACCGTAAACGTGATAGGTGCGTGCCGGCGGAAGGTGGGGCCACGGCGGCTTGCGGGGCGGGGCAACAGGTGGGCCTACATGCATTCAACTCTGGCAGCAGACTGCGCCCTTGTCAAGCAACCCCCCTAATCGGTGTAGGGTGGCTGGCTCATTGAGAATCTTGTCCCGAGTCGCTACCATGGGGCTACTTCGTCGAGAACCATCGGCATCACCCCCCTGAAACGCCCGGCGGCGGGCCCGCTCGGCTGACCTGCATGGCCAAAGCAACCTACAAATCGGCGGGCGTCGATCTTGCCGTGTACCGCGACGCCATGGCCCGGCTGCCGCGTTGGATCAGCCGGACGCAAACTCCCCGAGTTTTACGTCTGGAAGGGGGCTTCGCCGGCCTCTTCCAACTCGATTTCACCAACCCGCTTTTCGCCCGGCGGTACGAGGACCCGGTGCTCGTCTCCTGCACGGACGGGGTGGGGACGAAGCTGAAGCTGGCCTCGATGACCGGGGTCCACGACACGGTGGGGATCGACCTGGTGGCGATGAGCGTCAACGACGCCATCTG
>JAPLNP010000400.1:2745-4212 GCA_026401055.1 Planctomycetia bacterium | reverse complement strand
GCTCAGGAGCGTATCGAGCTGCTCGACGTCATGGATGGAGTTCACGGTGCTTGGTCCTTTGCATGGCCACAGCAAGGGGGACAGTCCCATTTTCGCGGCGAAGACACCGGATGGTGAGATAGCATCCTCTCCGCCGCGAAAATTGGGACAGTCCCCTGTCCGCCGGCGCTGCGTCGAGGGAAATATAAGCTGTGATTATAGACCTCTCGCCCTTGGCCCGGCAATGGGCGGTTTTTTCGCAATACCGCGTTCCGTGGGACGAAGACCTCTGGTAGGATGGGTTGCGATGTCACCTTCACCCACGGTCGCGGAGGTACCAGCCATGGAACACACTTGGGCAAGAGTCTTTACGGACGCCGGCACACTGTCCATCATCATGGTCTTCAGTATCCCGATCGTGGCGATCATCTGCGGATCGGCCATGGCCATCGTCAAAATGGTCATCAAGCACCGGGAACGAATGGGGCTGATCCAGCACGGCATCCATCCCGATTACCCCCCGGAAGAGGAGGAGAAGGACACTCCCGGTTAGTCGCAAACGGCAGGCCGGTCTGGCTCCCGGGCGGCGTCGGTGTTGTAGAGTTGAGCGCTCGCGGACCACACCAGCGAAAGCCGGGGCCACCATGCTCTACATATTCATCGTCGCCGTGCTGAATTTGGCCATCGGCTTCGCCATGGCGTGGCATCTGGGCCGCCACGGTCGACCACAGGTTCCACTCGGCGAGCTTCCGCTCGTGGAAGAGAATCCACGGACCAACTCGTAGGGTGGGTCGAGGCCGCCGGAGGCCGTTCGGGTCTCAAACCACCCTCTATCGCCGGAATCGCGTTCGACCGGCGGCCGAAGCCCCGCCAGAGGTTCAACCACACATACCGCCCGCAAGGGGTTATCGTGAGCGTCTGGCCTTTGGCAGGCGACCCAACCACCCCTCACCCCAACCCTCTCCCAGAGGGGGAGGGGGCCGTTGCTGGTGGGACTCGCTCCGCTCGGCCCACCCTACAGAGGGTCTGCCAAAACGGTTCGAGGGGCTTGATGCTTTTCGTGCTCAGCCGGGCCGAGGCATACGCTACCCGACAATAAAGGTCGGCCAGCGTCGCCGCGCCGGCGCTCAGGGCGGCGTCATGGTTGCCGACGCGCCTCGCGAACTCCCGGGGCGTCTGGTCCGGCTGGCGAGGACAACCCTGCTCGCGTGCCCAGGCCTCCAGGGCCTCGAACGTGTAGCGAACGATCGCCTCCGGCGGGTGCCGGGCCGCTGCTCCCGAGGCGAACGGATCGGCGTAGTCCGAGAACGGCCGCAGTCGTGGCGGCTCGGGGGGCTTCTCGTCGATGGCCTCTTCGTCGTGCCGCGGGCCGCCGCCAAACAGCCTCGCCCAGAACTCGGCGAGTTCGCGCAAGAACTGCTGAATCGCCAAGAGCACCTGTGCTCGCGATTTCCAGAGCCAGTAGCCGACCAGTCCGAGAATCACCGC
>JAPLNP010000400.1:0-2735 GCA_026401055.1 Planctomycetia bacterium | reverse complement strand
AGCTTTAGCAGCCCGCCGAGTGCCAGATCGAGGCGCGGCAGCCGGAACCCGGACCCGCTCGGCTGTCGCGGCGGACTCGCCGGGGGCGAGCGTCGCGTCGATGCGGCCGCGCGCGACTGCTTCTCCTCCTGCTCGCGCGGCCGCACGTTTTCCGAGGACGTTTGCCCCTGCTGCTGGCGATCGGCAGGTTCGTCGTCCTCTGTCGCTTCGGGGGCTTTTCCTTCTCCTCGTTCGGGGCTTTCTCCCTTTTCTTCGGGCTGTCCTTGTGCCTGATGTTTTCCCTGCTCGTTCTGCTCGGTCTGGCCGGATTCGCCCTGGTCGGACTGGCTCCCGTTGGAGGGTGATTGAGCGGACTTGTCCTTCTGATCGTCCGGCGACTTGCCCTTGTCCGCCGGTTCGCCTTCCATCTGGTTCCGTTGGCCGGAGTCGGACGTCCGCGGCTGGCGCTGTTCGGACTTACCCGGCTCGGACTTACCCTGTTCCGACGCGCCTTGCTCGCCCGACTTCCCTGCACGCTCACCTTCGACGTTGTCTTCGACATCGCTTTCCGCGAAGGACTGTGAATCGGGGGCGTTGGCGTCGGCGCCGTCGCTCCCGAAAGCGTAGCGAGAGGAGTCGCGCTGCGGCGTGGTGAATCGTATCGGGAACTGGCTCAGAGCGATCTCGGGCGCCGGACGGGGCAAGAGCGCGGCCACGAACAACAGGACGACGATGATCGCCGCCCCCAGGGCGATCCACACGCGGGCCATGTCGTCTTGCATTTCGACGCCGCGCCGGCGCAAATAGCGGCGCAGCCCGAGGAAGCTCGTGGTCAACAGCAGTCCCAGCCCGCTGGCCACGTAGACGCAGAGCAACTGGAAGGCCCAGCGGCGCCGCTCGATGTCGCCCGACGGAATGAACAGTTGCCCCAGCCCGAACAGCGGCAGCGCGGCCAGCGAGAAGTAGACGATCCAGACGCCGGGGGCGTGCGGCCGTCGTTTCGGGCTTTGCTTGGGACGGGCCTCGGCCGGCGACTGGCCCGCCCGAGCGGTGACGCCCTCGGGCTCGGCGTCGTCGGTGTCGGGCTTGGTCGCTGTTTCGACCGAAGACCCGTCGCTGGCACTGTCGCGGGTCGCGAGGGGGACAGTCCCATTTTCGCGGCGAGAAGGCGACTCGGCGGCGCCGCGTCCTCCGCGCCGCGAAAATCGGGACAGTCCCCTGCCAGCGGCTTCCTTCCACCGATTCAGCCCGACGATTTGCAGGAGTCCCCGGCCCGAGGAGTCTTCGTCCTCGTCGATGAGCGTGCAATCCCAGGTGAGCTTATCGGCGGCCCACCAGACCAGCGCCAGCAGGAGCCAGGGCAGCAGCACGACGTCGCTCATTCGCATGACGGCGAAGCCGGCCGCCATGGCCAACGCCGCGCCGAAGATCGTGGCGCGCTCCTGCCCCTCTTCGATCGAGATCCGGGCGATCAGCACGATCGCCAGGGTGTAGCAACTCAGGATCCAGTAGATCCGTCCCTCAAAACACCCGCGGTAGAAGACGGCGACCAGGAAGTACATCAAGCTGCCGACCATCAGCATGATGAGCACGGGGCTCAGGGCGATGGCAACGTAGTCGGTCGCGGTCTTGTCCAGACGAGCCATGGTGATTTCTCAACCGAGCACGTAGTCCCGGCACAACGCCGGCAGGGCGTCGCGATCCCGGAGTTGGCGGACGGGGACGCCCTCGGCCAGGAGCCGCCCGGCCGCCTCGCCAAACTCGCTGTCGTAGTAAGCGATGAGAATCGCCGTGACCGCGCGACCCTGCCGGCGGAGGTTGCCCAGGGCGATGGCGGTCTCGGGCGGCGCGGCCGGCAGGATGGCCAGGACGGTGGCATCGCGGGGCATCCGGCTGGCCGTTTCGCCGACGAGCCCAGCCAGGGTAAGCCCGTCGGTCAATTCTACCCGGGCGAGCGTCTCGAGAATCCGCGTGAGTTGCTCCGGCCCGCGGCACGTGCTGACCACCTGTGGCCGCAGCCGGTCGGAGTGGTCGAGCATTTCGGCGGAGCGCCGGGCGGCGTTTCGCGTTCGGGGATCGGGGTCCCAACCTTCGCGGCGGATGCGGTCCACGGCGTCGCGTCCGTTCGTGACCAGGCCGACCTGCTGGTCCATCTGGTACAGCGCGTTGGCCAACGACGCCGCGGTCGTGACGGCCAATTCCGAGCGATAGGGCTCGTGGCGGGGGTCGTAGGCCGCTTGGTTGAACTCCAACACGATCGTGGCCCCGGCCACGGAGGACGACTCGTAAACCTTGCTGTGCAGCCGCCCGGTCCGCGCGGTCGCCCGCCAATGCACCCGGTTCAGCGGATCGCCCGGCTGATAGTCGCGGACGCCGCGAATCCGCGTGGGGTCTTCGTAGAGCCGATGGGTCATGCGGACCTCGCCGATGGGACGCCGGGAGGCCAGATCGTAGCCCTCCAGGGCGAGGACCTCGGGATACACGAGCACGAAATGCGGCGGCGCGGCCACATGCCAGCGGCGGTGCAGGCCGAACAGGTCGCCCGTCTCCAAGACCAGTGGCCCGATCTGATAGTACCCCCGCGCGGTGAACTCCAGTTGATAGGGGAACGTCTTTCTCGCCCCGGGCCGAAGCATCGCTAGGCAGAGTCGCTTGCCGAGCACGCGGATTTGCGGAGGCCGTTGCAGAAGCGCTCGACGCGGCAGCAGGTCTTCCAAGAGCACCCAGGCGACCGGCAAGCGTCCGCCGTTATGGAC
>JAPLNP010000092.1 GCA_026401055.1 Planctomycetia bacterium | reverse complement strand
GGTGATCCAGGCCGTCGCCCGACACGCCGACTACCGGACCACCCAGAGGCACTACACAGCGACGAACGTACAGAAGGCTGCCGGCGTGCTGCGTAGGATCCTGGGTACAGTGGAGGTTTGACCGACCTGTACCCATGTTTTGATGGGTACACTTTTTCGATGACTCGTCGTAAGTCAGTACACCCCACTGGGCTCGAACCAGTAACCTTCGGTTCCGTAGACCGATGCTCTATCCAATTGAGCTAGGGGTGCTCGTTATCGAAACCCTTGACGGTAAAAGGGGTTGGGATTACGCCTGAATGTGACGGGGCAAATTTGGGAATGAATTGGTCCAACGCCGCAGCTTCTCGCTCCCCGACTGCCGATTCCAGGGGTGGGCTCGCGCTTTCAAATGTGTCTGCAACTGTTTCTATCATACGTGGCGACGAGGGGCAAGAGGCGCCAGGTCCGAGGTCGAAAGAAGGGCAGCCGCAACACGGGCTATTCCTTCCCACCCAAAAGACCTTCGTGGAAGAAGACCGGCTCGTATCCGTGGTCGGTGGCCCAGCGGATGGCCGCCTCGCATCGCTCGGCATGGTCCGCAACGTAGCCCGCATAGAACGGCCAGAAGTACTGCTCATGCGTTAGCAGGTTGACCGTGTCCCGACGATCGGGCTCCCGGGCCAACGGGTCCAAGGTCGGGGCGACGCGATCGACCGGCGTCGCGTTGCAGACGATGGCATCGCGAATGAAGATGATGCCGCTGGCGAAATCCATCCAGAGGTCGTTCTTCGAAACATACTCCGATCGGCGGGCGTCGAAGTTGTAGTTGATGTCCCAGCGGCCGTCGATCGGCTGGAAGTAGCCGCTGAGCACGCGCACGCCGCGCTGGTGCAGGGCCTTCAGGGCGTCGGGCGTCGCCATGGACCAGTGCAGGTTCGTCGGCGGGGCGAAGGTCTCGGCCCCGGCGAAGCGATGGATCTGCTCCGCCACCTGATCGTAGTCGCGGATCAGCTTTTCGGCCGGAGCATCCTGGTACGGCCGGGCCGGGGCATCCGCGTGGGCGTGAAACGCCAACCGCAGCCAGCCGGCGTTGTCTTTCCACTCGCTCTTGTAGCGGTCGGGAAATTCCGGCAACGTGAAACCGTCGTCCGCCGCGAAGTAAATATTTACCGAAAACCGCGTGCCGTACTTCTGGTGCAGGTCGCGGAGGGTTTTCAAATAGAAACAATCAAACAGCGAGGCGTACCTCTTCCGAGCGATGTCGCGCAGAAAGTAGATATTGTCGTCCACCGCGAAGTGATACCGGGGCCGCGAGTATCGGTCCCAGACGACGCGAACGCGATCCTCGCCGCGGCCGGCGCCTTCGCCGGAGGCGGCGACAATCTCCGTCACCTTCCCGCTGAGCGCGACGTCGCCGACGAACTTGTCGCCCTCGCGCCGCGCGGCCTGACCGTTGATCGTCACCTTCTCCGAAAGCGGCGCGGCGCACACGACCGGGATCGACAGCTTTCCATCCAGCGGCTTCCCGTGCCGTCGGTTCAGAATCGCCCCGTCAAACGGCGATTCGATCTTCACCGCGCTCGCCGAAGCCGCCGACGCGATCCGGGGCGTTGTCATGATAACCGTGCCGACCGCGGCCGACTGGAGAAAACCGCGCCGGCTCACCGCCGCGGATGGAACCCTCTCGCTGTGATGGGGCATGCTGTCCTCATTCATACGGGATTTCGTCGGGCGGCTCACGCAACCTGTTGCCGGCCTCCGCCTTGCCGAGCCCGGCCGCACGCCCAACGCCGCAAGGCAAGTCCACCCAGCAGCAGCCCGCCACTGAGCGACAAGGCAACCATCGTTGGCTCAGGAACGGGCACGATCTCGCCCGTCGCCAGAATTCTCGCCTGATAGTTGCCCGAATAACCGTTGGGATTGGTGAAGACGATGTCGTTCAATTGTCCGGACGTCAGTCCTGAGTCCGACGAGCCGAAGAACAGTTCGTCCGCCCCGCCGCCGTCAAGCGAGCCGTACCAGTTGGCGACTGTCAGCGTGCCCGACCAGGATATCAAATGGCTGTCGGCGAATTTCAAGATGCTGCTGTCCAATTCGCCCATGTCGACGGCGGAATCGCCGCTGAGCGTCAGCGCCCCAAGCGTGTTTGTTTGGCTGAACGTTTCGGTTGCCAACGTTCCGCCGCCGAGGACGACAGACGAGCCGGTTGGCAGAGTGTTATCGGCGCCCAGAACCAGCGTGCCGGCGTTGATGACCGTGTCGCCAGTGTAGCTATTCGGACCCGAGAGGGTTAGCGTGCCGCCGGACACGGTCAGGCTGACCTTCTGGGGGCCCGAGCCAAACGTGTCTTGGATTGCCCCTCCGAAGACCGACGCTCCCGCACCGTTGAAAGTGAGGGTCGAGGTGTCGGACACACCGTTCGGACCGATGGCGATCCTCTGGTTGGCGGCAGTCGTGCCTGGAGCGACCGCCATGCCGCCAACTTGCTGGTCATAACCGGCCAGGTCCAGCATGCCGTAGTAATTGCCTGGGCCGCCAAAGGTGACCGTTCCATCGATCGGTAGCGTGTTGTCGGCACCGAGTCGCAGGGTGCCCGCAACGATGTTCGTGCCGCCGGTGTACGTGTTCGCGCCTGCAAGGGTCAACGTAACGTCGCCGGTCTTGGTCAGTGAGCCGGTTCCGGAAAGGACGCCGCTGTAATTATCGTAGGTCTGATTGCCTCCGGAGACCGTCAGTGCCATGGGGGCGCCGCCGGCGTTGGTGAGCGGGAGCGACTGGTTGCCCCTGAGCCCACGCAAAGTCGCACTCGCGAGTGTGCCGAAACTCAATGTTCCGCCGTAGCCGTTGTAGTCGAGCATGTTCCCGCGCAGGGCGTTGTCGTCGCCCAATATGAACGTACCGCCACTGATTCTTGTGTCGCCGTAGCAACTGCCGGCAGACGAGAGCGTCAGTTTACCGGCCGCCGTCTTGGTGAGGCTCCCGTTTCCGCTAATGACCCCGGAGTAGGTCTGATCGGTCGGGTTGGCAAAGACCAGGGCGGCGTCGTTGACGATGTTGCCGGCGACGGATCCGTTGAGAGTGGTGCCGTTGCCAAGTTGCAGGGCACCGGCGGAAACAGTAGTGATGCCGGAGTAGGTGTTGGCACTCGTGAACATCAACGTGCCGGCGCCGACCTTCGTTAGGCTGCCGTCTCCGGTGAGAGCAGAAGCGAACGGAACATGGTTGTCATTGACGTCAAGGAAGGCCGTTTTGCCGCCGGCGATGGCAGCGATGCGACCGGAAACGTCCTGAGTATTGCCGCTAGCCCATTGAAGCGCGCCACCGTTGAACACGATGGAGCTACTCGAGTCAAGGCAACCGCTGGCAAACGACAGAGCCCCTTTGCTGATCGTTGTAGGACCGGTGTAACTATTCGCACCGGTGAGGGCCAGCGTGCCGAGCCCCACCTTCGTAAGCCCACCCAGCCCGCTGAGCGGAGACGCCAACACGACGCTGTGTGTTGGGCCGAGGCCGCCTGCCACGTCAAGGATTGCGGCTTGGCCGTCGGCGATCGGGGCGATACTGCTGGAAATGTCCTGGGTGTTGCCCCAGGCCCACTGAAGCGCGCCGCCGTTGAACGCGATGGGTCCGGGCCCCAGGGCGTTGTTGCCAAAACACAGCGTCCCGCCGCTGATCGTCGTGCCGCCACCGTAGGTATTGTTTCCGGTGAGGGTCAACGTGCTCGCGCCGGCCTTGGTCAGAGAGTAGTTCCCGCCGATCGCGCCGCCGACCGTGAGCGTACCCACGCTGACGGTCACCTGGCGGTCACCGCCGAGCGTCACGGTGCCGCTTCCAAGGTTCAGTTCATGATTGCCATCGAAGGTGAAGTCAGCATTCCATGCCTGGGGGTTGTTGTTGGCGAGAGTGATCGCAGCCCCCGACCAGTTACCGATCGTGCTCGTGCCGGAGATGGTGAGCGAGCCGGTGCCCAGGGCCGTGGCGTTGTTGATGATGAGGGTCCCCGCGGCCAGCGTGGTGCCGCCACCGAACGTGTTCGGGCCGTTCAGATAGACCCTGCCATCACCGGTCTTGTTGAGCGGGGTGGCCGGGCCGGCCAAGGTCGCGCTGACCGAGCCGCTTTTCATCTCGAAAGTGGTGGTGCTCGTGAGAGTACCGGCGCCCGTAATGCTTCCGCCGCCATCCATAGTCACGGTTCCGACCGTGTCCGTGTGACCGTTCATGGCCAGGATGGCCAAGCCGCCGTTGAGCGTCACCGCCCCGGCACAAATGACGTCATCAGCGCCATAAATCAGCTTGCCACCGCTATTAACCGTCGTGGCGCCGGTGTAGGTGCTGGCTCGTGAAAGGGTCAACGTGCCGCCATTCACGACGAGGTTCCCGCCATTGCCGCTGATGACGCCGGCATAGGTTCCACCAGTGACGGCGAGTGTCCCGGTGCCGAGCGTCACGTTCCCGCCATTGCCCCCGCCGCCGCTGAGAGAGGCAATTGTCTGATTCTGATTATTGACGTCCAGGGTCGCGCCGGCAACGTCGGCCAACGTGACCGCCGTGCTAGTTTTCAGCGTGTCATCGCCGCCCGAGAGTCGCAACGTACCGACATTGATCGTCGTCGAGGCACTACCACTGTTAGCGGCCGCGAGGATCAGCGTTCCGCCGTTGACGATCGTCGAACCGGCATAGGTGTTGGCGCCGGTGAGAGTCAGCGTGCCGCTGCCCTGCTTGACCAAGTGTCCGACGACAGAGAGATTGCCGCTCGAGATGATACCAGAGTAAGTTGTATCGTGTTCATCCCCGACGGTGAGTGTCGTGTCCGTGCTGTGAGCCGTCGTGAGGCGGACGCTTCCACCCCCGCTAAGTGAGGCGATGGTCTGGTATTGGCAACGGACTTGCAGTTGGGCATCGGGATTATCCGCCAAGGTGACAGCCGTTGTTGCCGGGAGAGGCGTGTCGGCCAATAGGACACCGGAGTTGATGGTTGTCGAGCCGGTATAGGTGTTGAGCCCTTGAAGGAACATCCTGTCAGAGCTACCCCCCTGCATAACAAGGCTTCCCGATCCGCTCATCGTGCCCGAGTACGTTCCATGCGCGAGGGTCAGCGTGCCCGAACCGAGCGCCACGGTGCTACCGGTACCACCAATGAGACCGGGAAGGGTCTGGTCCTGGCCATTCAGATCGAGCACGGCGCTGGCACCACTCGCCAACGTAACCGACGTGGACGTGGGCAGACGGTTGCTGCCACCGGAGAGTCGAATGGTGCCGGCGTTGATGGTCGTGGCACCGCTATAGGTGTTGGCGTTGGAGAGGGTCAGAATACCGCTACCCCGTTTGATCAAGTTGCCGTTGGTGCCACTGATAATGCCCCCATACGTCGTGCTGTTACCATCGCCCATCGTGAGCGAGCCGGACGCGAGGGTCACGTTGCCGCCCTTGCCGCCTCCGCCGCCGAGGGAGGCAATGGTCTGACTCTGACCATTGAGGTCCAACACCGCGCCGGTCGCATTCGCCAACGTAACCGCGGTGGTCGTGGGCAGGCGGTTGCTGCCGCCGGTGAGTCGTAGCGTGCCGCCATTGATGGTCGTCATGCCGCTGTACGTATGTTTGCCTGAAAGGGCCAACGTACCGTCGTTGACCGCGACTGAGCCCGTGAAGGTGTTGTCGCGAGTGAGGGTCAACGTTCCACTGCCCTGTTTGATCAGGTTGCCGCCTGCGCCACTGATGATGCCGGCGTAACTTGCGTCGTTTCCATCCCCGACGGTAAGCGTGCCGGAACCGAGTGTGACGTTGCCGCCGCTGGACCCGCCACCGCTGAGCGAGGCAAGGGTCTGGTTCTGACCATTGAGGTCGAAGGCCGCGCCGGCGGCGTTTGCCAAAGTGACCGCGGTCGTCGTGGGCAGGCGGTTGCTGCCGCCGGAAAGCCGAAGCTTGCCGGCGTCGATGGTCGTAGGACCGGTGTAGTCGTTGGCGCCGGAGAGGGTCAACGTGCCGGAGCCCTGCACGATCAGGCTCCCGCCCGCGCCGCGGATGGCCCCCGCGTAGGTCGTGCTAGCTGTCATGGCGATCGTGAGCGTTCCGGAGCCGAGAAGAACATTGCCGCCGTTGGCGCCACCGCCGCTGAGGGAGGCAATCGTCTGGTTTTGGCCGTTGATGTCCAAGACCGCGCCAGCCGTGTTGGCCAACGTAACCGTTGTCGTGGTAGGCAAGCGATTGTCACCGCCGGAGAGTTGTAGCGTGCCGCCGTTGATGCTTGTCGAGCCGCGATAAGCGTTTGCGCCCGCAAGGATTAGCGTGCCGGTGCCTTGCTTGGTCAAGCTACCAACGGTGATCGCGCCTGAGTCATCCAGCACTCCGGAATACGTCCCACTGCTATTGTTGCCACCCACCCTCAAGGCCACGCCTCGGGACCAGAGATCCTTAAGAGCCAGATCCTGGTTTCCCTGGAGACCGCCGATGTCCGCGGCGGAAAGGATGTAGAAGTTCAGTGAGCCACCGTAGCTGTTGTAGTCCAGAGTGCTGTTCGACAAGGCACTTGCGTTTCTTATGACCAGCGTGCCGCCATTGATCATCGTAAGGCCGCCATAGGTGTTACTACCGCCCAGCATCAGCGTGCTTGTGCCGCTCTTGGTGAGACCTCCCTCCCCGCTGATCGCACCCAGGAAGTTGAAGTGCGCCGTCCCGTCACCCTGAAAGGTTGTGTTGTTGGCCAACGTCACGTTCGAGTTGACGTTGTACGTGAGGCCGGCGATGCCGGCGAGGCCATCGAGGTTGACCACGGGGGCGGTCGAGCCGTCCGTGACGAAGTTCAAGTAGCTGCTCGCAGAGGAACTGTTGATGTTGATGGTCGCCGCGCCGCCAGCGGGCCCGGTCCCCCGCAGGTCTAAGAGGTTCAACGCGAATGCGCCGGCGACGTCGTTGGTGTTTGTGTTGGCTAGACTGTCGCTCAGAATCGTCGCATTGTTGTCGACGAAGGTCAGTCGCGTGGTGCTGTCAGGAATAGGAGGAAGATCCCAATTCGTGCCCGCCGACCAGATGTCGGTGGTCGAATTGGTGGGCGTGTACGTGTACGTGGCACCAAGAGACGTTTGTGATGCCGGCAAGATGATGCAGAAGACCGCTATCGCCATGAGGAGACGCAACGAGAATGAGTCCCACGATTCCCAAGAGGCTGCTACTGGAACGGACGGCGCGGTTCTCATCTTTCAGCCCTCATACTCAGAAGGTGTGCGATTGTGACGTCAACGTCCTCACTTGGCGACAACTATACCGTTGGGGGGAGTAAGCCCTTATTCTACACTCGCCATCGTTCTCGTCAACAAGTGGAGTTGCGGGGCCTCGCCTCCGGCGCCACCCGGCCGGCGGCGAAGACCTTGCGGATCGTCGTGTGCCACTGCTGGCTTGTCCAGCAGTGCCGCGCGTGAACGTGCTCGCCACCGGGGCTCGGAAACCGCCGATCCGGCTGGCAACGTCGCGGGAGTCCTGACGTGTGTAGTTACAACGGGTGATTCTAATACTCCCCATGAAATCGCGACTTCCCTCGACAGGGCGGGTTGAGTACGCTGCGGACACGGGTTAAGCTGGCGACTGGACGTGCGCCGCGACGGGGACTGTCCTACTTGCGCGGCGAAGACGCGATCGGGTGGCACAACGTCCGCCGTGCAAATCGGGACACCCCCCGCGAACGCTTACGCAAGCGGGCGGATCCCCTTTCCGGACGGATGGGTCGTCTCCCGGGTGACTCGCGTGTTCGCCCCGGGCCATCTCCCCCGGCGTCGTCGGTCGTGTGGTTCATCCCCTATCATCCAGACAGCGCGCCATTCATCAATTCATCCGACTATCCTCATTGGACAACACCACGAGAGATGCCGGGCAACCTTCGTCGCCGCGGGTTCGTAGCTCCCGAGCGACGCCGTCTTGCCCGTCGTGAAACGTGGCGCCGTCCGGCCAGAAGAGTCCGCTCATGCTCGTTCGTCGTTTCTTTCGGACCACCTTGACGAGGCGTGCCTCGGAATCCCGCGCCAAGGAGTCTCAGCCCGTTCGGCATACTCCTCGCCGATCGTGGTTCGAGCCGCTGGAGCGGCGAGCGCTGTTGAGCGTGGCCGACTGGACGTTTCTCGTTTACCTAGACGCCGACAACAATCTGCACAACGTCGGCTTGGCCGATCTCAACGAGATGGAGGTGGTCGGTTCGAGCGACGAGGTGAACGTCGTGGTCCAGTGGGACGGCTGGGGCGACGGCAACGGCGTCGATTCCTATGGAAGCGACGTCCCGCCCGGCGACTGGGTCGGCACGATGCGCGGCCGCATCGAGCAGGACGACTTGCCCGGCGTCGTGACCTCGCCGTTTGAGAACTTCGGCGAGTCGAACGAATGCAACATGGGCGACCCGGCGGTTTTCGAGGACTTCATCCGGTGGGGCGTCGCGACGTATCCGGCGGAGCACTACGCCTTGATCCTCTGGGACCACGGCGGGGGATTGGACGGCGTCTGTTACGACTGGACGCCCAACTCAGGGGACAACGATCGGCTCACTCTGGTCGAGGTCGGCACCGCCATCGCCGCCGCCGGCGCCCGCGTGGACGTCGTCGGGTTTGACGCGTGTCTGATGGGCATGACGGAAATGGCCTATCAAATCGCCGACGTCGCGGACTTCATGGTCGCTTCGCAGGACAACGAGCCGAGCAACGGCTGGCCGTACGACGCGATTCTGGCCGACCTGGTCGCCGACCCCCAGCAGTCGGCCGAGACGCTGGCCACGACCGTCGTGACGGAGTACGGAGCCTACTATGAATGGGTGGAACCGCTTTCGGTCACCCAATCGGCGGTCGATCTGGCCGCCTTGACGGACGCTCCGCTCGGTCTCGGGCAGGCGCTGGGTGGGTTTGCCGCCGAGGTCGCTCGCAACGGAACTGCCGAGGTCTGCGCGATCCTGGAGAGCCACCGCGGCGCGAGTCGGGCGTTTCCGGCGTCCTCTTCCCAGCCCGTCGACGCATGGCGCGATCTCGGCGCCTTCGCCGCCAACGTCGCGGCGGACGCGCGGCTGCCGGCGGATCTGCGGCAGGCGGCCCAGATGGTTCTCGACGCCCGCGATCGCGCGATCGTCGCCAATCACAGCGACGTGGGCAGCACGGGGCTGACGCTCTACCTGCAGAAGTTCGGCACCGGGACGGGCCTTCCGGCGTGGTATCGCGAGACGGCGCCGGCGCTGGCCGAGCAGACCCTTTGGGACGAGTTCGTCGAGTGGTGGGACGTCGGACCCGGCGCGATCTTTTCTCCCGAAAACGAGCGTCCGACGGCCGACCAGCAAAGCTTCACGATCGTCGAGGACGGAGTCTGGCGGGGGCAACTGACCGGCGGCGACTCCGACGGCCAGCCGTTGACGTTCTCGGTGTACGACGCGCCGGCCTTCGGCGCCGTCGAGATCACCGATGCCGCCACCGGCAGTTTCACCTACCGGCCCAACGTGGACTTCTACGGCGAGGACGCGTTCACGTTCATCGTCACCGATCCGGTGGAAAACTCGTTCCCCGCCACGGTGACCATCGCGGTCGAGCCGATCAACGAATTCGCGCCGGTCGCTTATGACCTGCTCTTGAAAACGGAGAAGAACGTGGCGGTCGGCGGCGTCGCGGCGAGCGATCCCGACGGATCCGACGCATTGACCCTGCAGGAGATCCCCGGGATCACGACCTCGCCGCTGCACGGCGAGCTCGATTTCCACGAAGACGGGTCTTTTCTGTACACGCCGGACGCGGGGTTCGTGGGCGTGGATCATTTCACGTTTTCCGTGCGCGACGAGGAATACGGTTCGAACACGGCGACGGCGACCGTTTACGTCTGCGAGTTCGATCCGGGGACGAACGACGTCCAGACCCAGAATCTGGCTGCCGGCAACGGCCAGCCGTGGGGCCAATTCGGCCATTGCGTGGCCCTGAGCGGCGACACCGCCGTCGT
>JAPLNP010000433.1 GCA_026401055.1 Planctomycetia bacterium | reverse complement strand
CGCTGGCCCGACGGGCGGATCGAAAACGAGCGACCGCTGGAGTTCCTTGGCCTGGGCCACTTCGGTCAGGTCATCCGGGACATTGAGAAGGCCAACGGCTACGGCTGCAACATCATTCAGATCGAGTTCGGGCCGGCGAGCGTTCTGGTCGGCGAGGACAAGATCAGCACGGAGCCGATCGAGGGGTTTCTGGCCGTCTGCGATCGCGCGGCGAAAGCCAACGTGGCGGTGAACCTGTTGGTCAGCCCGCATTACTTCCCCGACTGGGCTTACGAGAAATGGCCCCATCTGCGAGACGGCGGCGGCGGATTTCTGAAGGTGGACGTTCAGGCTTCCGAGGCCCGGCAGGTCTACGAGAAATTCCTCCGCGTGACGATCCCGCGGATCAAGGACCACCCGGCGCTGCACAGCATCTGCCTGTCGAACGAGCCGGTGTACACCGAGGGCCACAAGAGCCAGGTGGTGCGGCAGAAGTGGCACGAGTGGCTCGCGGCGCGGTACGGCACGGTCGACGTGCTCAACAAGCGTTGGGGGGCGGATTACGCCGACTTCGCGTCGATTCCGCCCGTCTCGCCCGACGAGTTTACCCCCGCGCCGATCGCCTACGATTTCGTCCGCTTCAATTGCGAGGCGTTCGCCGAGTTCCACGCCTGGATGGCCGGCGTCATCCGCCAGATGGCGCCCAAGCTGCCCCTGCACGCGAAGATCATGATCTGCCCCAACTTCCAGCGCCACGGGCACGGGCCGTGGAGCGTTTCGCCCGAGTTGTTCGCCCAGTTCAGCGACTTCAACGGCAACGACGCATGGAAGAACTACGTGGGCCGCGGGCCTTGGGCGAACCAGTGGCAGGACGAGACCATGGGCTACGACTTTCAGCGGAGCATGGCGGATCGTCCGGTGTTCAACTCCGAGAACCACCTGATCCCCGACCGCAACTTCGAGCCCGTCCCGCCCGAACACATCGCCAACGTCTACTGGCAGGGAGCGATCCACGGGCAGGGCGCGACGACCACTTGGGTCTGGGAACGGACGTATTCCTACACGGATGACACGTCGGGAAGCATCATGCACCGGCCGGCGTGCGTCGAAGCGATGGGCCGGACCGGCCTGGACCTGATGCGGCTCGCCACGGAAGTCACGGCGTTTCAGCGCATGCCGATCGAAGCGGTTTTGGTCTGGTCGCCCGCGTCGATCGTGGCCGGCCAGGAGTACCTCAACCAGACGCGGCTTGCCTACGAGGCACTGAATTTCCAAGGCATCCGCATCGGGTTCGTCACCGAGCGGCAGCTTGCCCAAGCGGCCGAGACCGGCGAGTTGCCCGCGCCGTTGGGCAAGGTCAAGGTGATCGTCGCGGCTGGCGCGATCCGGACGCCGGAGACGACCCTGGCGGCGTTGGCGGAATTCCGCGAGCGTGGCGGCAAGGTGCTGTGCCTGGGCGAATGTTTCACGCACGACGAGTACGGGCGGAAACGCGAGAAAACCATGGAATCGGTGCCCCTGCCGGCGACGTCTCGCGAGGCGTTCGATCTGGTCGGGAAATACCTGGCTGCCGTTCCCCTGCAAGGCCCGGCGCGGCTGGAAACTCAGGACGGCAAGCCGGTTTGGGGCGTTGAGTACCTCGCCGTGCGCCACCAGGGCCGTCTGTTGGTCAACCTGGCCAACTACCTGAACGAGCCCCAGCGGGTCCGCGTCCTCGTTGGCGAAAAGGCAGCCGACGGGAAGGCCGTCGGCGGAACCGATTTGCTCGGCGGCCAAGCGATCGGCGAAACGTTCGATTTGCCGCCCCTACAGCCAGTACTGCTGGACACCAGGTAGGGTGGGTCGAGGCCGCCGCCAAATCGCCCCAGCAATCGAACTCCGCCCGATCGGCGGCCGAGCCCCACCAAGGCGGCTGCCGTATTGTCGCCTTTCGCTCCGCGAAAGTGGCGGTCTTTCGCTCCAGTGAAAGACGACACTCGTTTCCGCGTCAATCCTTACCGGGATACCGGTTTGCTCGACCCACCCTACGGAGGGAATGCTCTCGCTTGCTCTTGCACCCCGGGCCGAATTCGGTTACAAGCTCCGACCCTGGTTTCGCCGTCAGCGGGTCCCACTGTTCGCACGGAGTGTTCCCATGTCCCGGAAGTCGCTGCCAATTGTTCTGGTCGTCATGCTTCTGTTGGTTCTCGGAACCCGCGGCGTTGCCCGGGCGGCAACGCAACTCGACGTCCCGACGATTAAGGCCGGCCTCGAGACCGTCGACCAGGAAGAGCAGGGGTTCATCGAACGGGCGGTCGCGCAAGTGGACAAGGGGATCCTGCCGCGCAAGACGCTCGAAACCGCATTCCTCTGGGCGAAACGGAAACCGGCGAACAAGTTTCAGTATTTCCGCCGGGCGCTGATCCTGCTGGCCGCCCGACAGGGCATCAAGGTGATCTGACGACGCCCGCGAAAAAGGGGACTGGCACCGTCGCCCCGACACGGTCGGCCGCTGCCAAAACGCGCCACGGCGACGGTGCCTGTCCCCTTTTTCGGGCCCGTGGCAGTGTGCCGTTGAAAACGGGGACAGGCGCCGAGCCGGCAAGGTCGACTGGGCGACATACGGCATTCTCGTTGGCTCGGAGCCAGTCCCCGTTTTCAACTCCCTGCCCCTGCTTTCCTGCTTGACATGGCCGGCGGCGTCACTACGATGGGATCGGCCGCCCGCGTGGTGAGCATTGTCTGACAATCTTAACCGAGTTCTCAACGAAAGGACCCCCGTGATGCGACACTCGATGATTCTCCTGGCGATGGTCGGCTTGATCGCTTCGGCCGTTTGCGGCGGCGCGACGGCGGCCGACGCGCCGGCAAAGATTCGTGTTCTGTTGATCGCCGGCGACGACGTGGGCCCGGCCCACGACTGGCGGGACATCTCCGAGTCGACCCGGACGGTGCTCGTCGACAGCGGCCGGTTCGACGTCAAGGTCTGCGAGGACCCGCTGATTCTCGAATCGAAAAAGGCCCTGGACGCCTACGACGTGATCGTCTTCACGATGTACAACGCGACCGTGCCGACGATCACCGACCAGGCGAAGCAGAACCTGCTCGGCTTCGTCAAGGGCGGCAAGGGATTCTACGTCCAGCACCTCGCCAGCGCCGCGTTCGCCGACTGGCCCGAGTTCGGCGAACTCTGCGGGCGGAAGTGGGTGATGGGCACGTCGGGCCACGGGCCGCGAGAAATCTTCCCCGCCCGAGTCGCCGACAAGAATCACCCCATCACCAAGGGCGTCGAGGACTTCAAGATCTACGACGAACTCTACGCCGGCCTCCAGGGTGACGCCCCGATCCAAGTCCTGGTCGAAGCCGATTCCCCGTGGAGCAAGAAGACCGTGCCGCTTCTGTTCACACGCGACTACGGCAAGGGCCGCTCGGTCCAGAACGCCTTCGGCCACGACTACAAGGCGATCAAAGACCCGAACATGCGCGTGCTCATCACCAGGGCCGTCGAATGGGCCGCCACGGGGAAAGTCGGGGGGTAGGGGTTGGGGATCGGAGTTGCGGTGTGGCGGATGTCGGCCTCGTCACTTTTTGCGCCGGCGCTACGAATACCTTGCCATGATGCGGTCCATCAGGGCGGGGGACAAACGGTTGATCCAGTAGAAGACTCTACCCCATTTGTAGGGTATGATCGCGTGGCGGCTGCGGCGAATCGCCCGGACCGTCTGCCGGGCGACGCTTTCGGCGGTGACGGGGGTGTGCTCGGGCCAGGCGGGCTCGCCGGTCTTCTCGATCACCGAGTCGAAAAACTCGGTCTGCGTCGTGCCGGGGTTCACCACCAGGACGTCGATCCGGTGGCGAATCAGTTCGGTCCGCAACGCTTCGCTGAAACCCTGCAGGGCGAACTTGCTCGCCGAGTACTCGCTGCTGTAAGGCACGCCGCGAAGCCCGAGGATCGAACTGACGTTGACGATGATCGGCCGCGTGCCGCGCCGCAGAAGCGGCAGCGCCAGCCGGATCAGTTCGATGGGAGCGAAGAAATTCACCTCCATCAGGGTCCTCGCCCGTTGGGGGTCGGCGTCCTCGAAAAGGCCCATGGCCCCGGTCCCGGCGTTGTTGACCAGGATGTCCAGGCCGCCGAACCGCGACCCCGCGGTGTCGATGAGTTTCCGGCGGATCTCCGGATCGGTCACGTCGCCGACGACGGGCTCGACCTCGCCCCCGTCGGCGGTGATCCGGTCGACCAGTTCCCGAAGCCGCGCTTCGCGCCGGGCGACGACGACCAGTTGTGCCCCGTGCCGGGCAAGCTCCCGCGCCAGCGCGCGTCCGATCCCGCTGGAAGCCCCGGTCACGATCGCCCGACTGCCTTGAATATCCCTCATTTCACGACCACCTCGCCGTTGACGTGCGGCCGGACGACGACGTTCGCATCGCGGGCGATCGCGCCGAGATGCTTCTGCGGCAGCCGGCAGTGGATCGTGACGCGGCTGTCGTGATACAGGGTCGAGAAGACTTCCCCCCGCGCGGCCAGGTATGCCATCAGGCGGCCGTTCTCCACGCCCATCTCGACGTCGACGTCGACAAACCCCCGGCTCAGCGCGTCGCTGACGGCCGAGGCCAACTCGGGCAGGCCGCGTCCGGTCCGGGCGCTGATCGCGATGGCGTTGGGATAGCGGTTCCTCAGGGCGTCGAGCCGGGCGCGCTCGCCCAGGGCGTCGATCTTGTTGAGCACCAAGAGCGAGTCCTTCTCGCGGATACCGATCTCGTCGAGCACGCGATAGGCGGCGGCAATCTGATCGAGAACCGCCGGGTTGCTCGCGTCGGCCACGTGCAGCAGCAGATCGGCCTGCCGGGCTTCCTCCAACGTCGCCTTGAAGCTCTCGATCAGGTGGTGCGGCAGGTCGCGAATGAAGCCGACGGTGTCGCTCAGGAGCACGGGTCCCCAGCCGGGCAGTTGCCACCGCCGGGTCCGCGTGTCGAGCGTGGCGAACAGCGCGTCCTCGACGAAGACGTCTGCGCCGGTCAGCGTATTCAAGAGCGTGCTCTTGCCGGCGTTCGTGTAGCCCACCAGCGAGACGGTCATTCGCTCGCGGCGGCCGGCCACCTCGCGCTCCTTGCGGCGTTGGATCGCGCCGAGTTCGTCCTTGAGGTCGCGGATCCGGCGCAGGGCCAGCCGGCGGTCGACTTCCAACTGCTGTTCGCCCGGCCCGCGAAGCCCGACGCCGCCTTGCGCCTGGCGCGACAGGTGCGTCCACATCCGCTTGAGCCGGGGCATCGCGTATTCGAGTTGGGCCAACTCGACGGCGAGCCGGGCCTGATAGGTCTGTGCCCGATGGGCGAAAATGTCCAGGATCAACTCGGTCCGATCGAGCACCTTGACATCGAGCGTCTTTTCGAGATTGCGGACCTGCGCCGCGCCGAGATCGTTGTCGAAAACAACGACGTCCGCGCCGGCCTTTTCGACCAGCAATCGCAACTCCTCCACCTTCCCTTTGCCAAGGTAGGTGGCCGACTCGGGCCGCTCGCGGCGCTGGGTCAGATGGCCTCGGACCTTGACGCCGGCGGTCTCGGCCAGACCCTCGAGCTCGGCCAGCGGTTCGACCTCCGGGGGTCTCTCGGGCAGGATCACCCCGACCAGGATGGCGGTCTCGCTGGCCACGGTGTCCGTGCGGTTCAATTCGTAAATCTTGGTTGGGTTTTTCTTTGAAATGGCTCGATTCCTCCTGGGACCACGGTGTCACCTAGGCAATTCTACCGATCGGCCACGCCGGCGACTCGCAACTCGTCCAACAAACTCAGAGCAAAAAACAAACCACAAGGTTCACCACCCCAAGGCGCCATGCCCGGAGCGAAGCGCAGCGGACGTCGGGCGTGTTTTCGCCAATCCCGGCATGTCCACGACGAGCGTGGACATGGCACCCGCCGTGGCCACCCTCTTTCTATGTACGAACCCTCGTTTCCATCGTCTTCCTATGCAGACCGCCCGAGATTAGGCTGTCGGTGAATTCTGACCATCGAAAAATGGAGAAGAGTGCCAACTCGTCCGAACCGATGATGCGTCGAAAGAGATGCTCCTGTTCGGACAGGAGCCTCACGGCAGGTTGGCCCACCGCAACAAGGAAGAACGTTCTTCGGTTCAGGAAAAAAGAAGCATGCTTACCAGGTATTACGTAGCTAAGTGCCCCATGTAGAAAAAGGAAATCGTGATTCTCGTAAGCCAACACCGTTGTGTCGTGTACAATGATGGGGTAGTCTACGAATTGATTCAGGAGCCTCAGCCAGTACTCTACCGGCTGCCCACCGATTTCATTCCGCCCCGTCTCAGCCATCGTCCTGACTGTCTTCACCATTCGCTTTCGCGCGAGACGTAAACGCCACCACGGGATGACAGGGTAATACAAGAAGAGACACAAGACCAGCAGGAATGCAGCGATTTGAATGTGTTTTGAGATCATCGGTGTCGTCTCAAGAAAGCCGCGAGGGCTCAGGACCGGCGGACCAATAATTGTCGCCTTTCGCTCCGCGAAAGTAGCGTTGTTTGGCCTTTCGCTCTGTGAGAGACCGCTACTTTCGCGGAGCGAAAGGCGACACTCGTTTCCGCGTCAATCCTTACCTTCTCAACGATCGACTTTCAAGTCCTCATGGCGGGTGATTTGAGCACCACCTTGCCATGCCCCGCCCACGCAGCATTCGTTGACAATCCCGGCGGGTGCCAGCGGCAGCTTGTCTGCCGCTGCCTGACGTTGCAGGGGCGGACAAGCCGCCCCTGGCACCCAGGCAACCGTTGGCAATGCCGAAGCCATCAGTCGATATCTCCCGCGAACAGACAACAGTAGCTATCGTAGCGGCGTTCGTCGAGGCGGCCGTCGGCCACGGCGTCCTTGACCGCGCACTGGTCCTCGTGCGTGTGCGTGCAGTCGGGGAACTTGCAGCGGTTCACGTAGGGCCGCAGGTCCCGAAAGAACCCGGCCACCTCCTCGGCAATGACGTCCCAGAGTTGGAACTGCCGGATGCCGGGCGTGTCGACGACGTAGCCGCCGCGGGCCAGCGGCAGCAGCCGGGCCGTGGTCGTCGTGTGGCGCCCTTTTTGGGTGTCGGCGATGATGGGCAGGACGCGGAGATCGAGGCTCGGGTCGACCTTGTTCAACAGCGACGACTTGCCCACGCCGCTTTGGCCCGCCACGACGCTCTCGCGGCCGACCAGCAACTCCGCGAACCGCTCGACGCCGAAGCCGGTCTTCGCGCTGGCCAACAGGACCTCGTAGCCCATCTGACTGTAGACGCCCACCAGCGGCTGGAGCGTGGCGGGGTCGACCAGGTCGATCTTGTTGATGCAGACGACCGGCTGGATGCGGCTGCGGTCGGCGGTCACCAGCAGCCGGTCGATCAGGTTCGGTTTCAGCCGCGGCTCGGCGGCGCTGGCGACGATCACGGCCTGGTCGACGTTGGTGACGATGATCTGCTGTCGGCCGCGGCTCGTGCGGCAGATGCTTCCCCGGCGGGGCTCCACCCGCTCGATGACCCCCTCGCGCACGCTGTCGTCGGCATTCTCGGCCGGGCGGAAGAAGACGCGGTCGCCGGCGGCGACGACGTGGCGCTGCTCGGTGCTGAGGGTCTTCAGCAGCCGTCGCGTGGCGCACTGGTAGAGCGTGCCGTCGTCGGCCTGGATCTCGCTCGTTAGTCCGTGGACCGAAAGAACGCGGCCCGGCCGGCAGACGGTCTCGTCCACGTCGAGACGGAACCCCAATCCCGGCTCGTCGCCCGTGTCAACCTCGGTGCCGCTGACGGTGCGGTGGCGGGTGAGATCGCCCTTGCCGCTGACCCGCTCGCCCCGGGACGTGCCGGCCTCCTCGAACCCGTGCTCGTGAAACTGCTGGGTCCAGTCCGTCGTTCGCGTGCGAGTGCCGCGATTCTTTCGCAGCGAAGCTCGGACCTGCTTCTTTTTCTTCGCCATGCAGATGTCCGGGAAAAAGGGGATAAGTCCAATTTGCCGAAACGGCCCGAAGGGTGCCGCGCACAAATTGGACTTATCCCCTTTTCTCCTCCTAGATCGGATGGTTGCGTTTTCGGATCTGGTCGGGCTCGTCGCTGGTGATGTCGTAGCGGATGCTGCCTTCGTGAATCGGCTTGGGCCGCGTCGGCTTGGCCACGCGAGGCTCCTTCTGCAGTCCGGCGCGCTCCAGGAGCGATTTGCCGAAAATCTCTTGGCCCGGCTCGTCCGCGGGAGGCGGCCCCACCGCCCCCAACTCGACCGGCGAATAACGGATCTCGTACTTGTGCTTGGCGACCGACAGGATGTCCCCGGGGTCGATCCGCTTGTCCGTCACCCGAATGCCGTTGACCTTCACGCCGTTGCGGCTGTTCTTGTCGCGGACGTACCAGTAGCCGCCGACGACGCTCAGTTGGCAGTGGTGCGCCGAAACGTTCGAGAACCTCAACACGATGTCGCAACTCTCGCGACGGCCAAGCAGCAAGGTCTTCTTCAACAGGGGGATCGCATCCCCGCCACCTTGCGGAACCAACTCCCCATACATGGCGTGCGTCTCTTGTGATGGTAGCCCGGGCACCTTATCATTGGCCCATGTCGGTGTTTATTCTAAGCAGGTGGTACCGTGGCGTCAACCAAAACTACCCCCTCTCGGCCGGCGCCCGCGTGGTATTCCAACGGCTTGCGCTACCACCGGTTGAGCCGTTACCTCGCGCGGCAATTCGGCTCCCGGGTGTGGAAACTGAGTCTGGATGCCGGTTTCGATTGCCCCAACCGTGACGGGACCCTTGGTCGGGGGGGCTGCGTCTTCTGCGACCCCGCCGCCTTCAGCCCCAGCCGTCGGCAACCCGCCGGCTCGATCACCCGACAGATAGACGCCGCCATCGAGCGACTCCGACGCCACCGCGACATTGGCCGGTTCCTCGCCTACTTCCAGCCGGCCACGAACACCTACGCGCCGGTCGACCGGCTGCGGGCGGTCTACGAAGAAGCCCTGGCGCACCCGGCCGTTGTCGGCCTGGCCATTGGCACCCGGCCCGACTGCGTCGGCGACGACGTGCTCGATCTGTTGGCCGAGCTGTCGCGCCGGGCGTGGCTCACCGTCGAGTACGGTCTGCAAACGATCCACGACCGGTCGCTCGACTGGCTTCGCCGCGGGCATCACTACGACGCTTTTCTCGACGCGGTGGCGCGGAGCCGCCGCCGGGGTCTGCGGGTGGGGGCGCACGTGATCCTGGGCTTGCCCGGCGAAACGGCCGACGACATGACGGCCACCGCCCGGGAGCTTGCCCGATTGCGGATCGACGCCGTCAAGATCCACAACCTTTACGTGGTCCGCGATACGCCGCTGGCCGACGCGCTGGCCCGGGGCGAGGTCGCGCTGGCGACGCTCGACGAGCACGTCGAGCGCGTGGTGAACTTCTTGGAGCACTTGCCGCCGAATTGCGTGATCGAGCGGCTCAGCGGCGACGCGCCCGCGGCGTATCTGGTCGCTCCGGCGTGGTGTGCCCGGAAAGGGGCGGTTCGCGCGGCGGTTGAAGCGGAGTTGCTTCGCCGCGACACCAGGCAAGGACGTTTGTTTGCCGACAAGGAAAACATCGAATGAATCAACCGAAGTCTCCCAAAATCTACGAAGTCCGTCATCTCGCCGGCGCGGCGATCGCGCTCGACGGCACGGCCGGCGATCCGCTCTGGCAGCGGGCCAATCTGCTGGACGACTTTTCTTTTCCGTGGAAAGAGGAGGTTCCGCCGCGCACGGAATTCCGTGCCCTGTGCGACGACGAGTTCCTGTACCTCGCCTACACGGTCGAAGACCACGACCTCGTCCTGGTCGACGATTTTAGGGACAAGACGGACGCGATCAAGGAGGATCGGGTTGAGATCTTCTTCGCCCTCGACTGGCGGCTGGACGGTTACTACTGTCGGCGGCGAAACCATCGAAGACTGGATAGCCTGGATCAATCCCGAGACCCCGACCCCCGATTTCCACGTTCCCTCCGCCTTCGGGCGGTTGCGGATGGTCAGGTAATCAAATGAAACGTGCCTGCAAGCATGCCCTCTCGCTCAATCGGTCTCGAAGATGCCTTCCGGCAGTGGAGTCGTGAAGTCGTAGTAGCACCGCATGATGCCGTCGTACGGCGGCTTGTCGCTTCCGATGAGAACGTTTCTCTTGAACAGCCGGATGACGGTTGGATACCATTGTCCCCCGGGGTCCTGGGTCACTTCCTCAATCGCATGACCACGGATCGTCTCTTCCCTCCCTTCTCGCGATTCCAGTTCCTCGTAACGCATCACTAGGTAGCCTTGTTCCGGATCGATCCAGTAGCGCCACACCTGAGGATGATAACCACCGGGTGTCCAGTGCGAATTGTGTACCTCAAGCAACACCGTATTTGGCGGCCCCGACGCCGGTTTCGCATCTAACTTCACCTCGTTAAGTCCGGTGCCCTCGGAGTAGCCGGGGGCAACAAGGTAGGGCAATGGACGCGCCAAATACTCGGGATGGTTGTCAGCATTGTATATGTAGTCCCCTTTACCTGTTCCAGGAGGAAAGGCAGGCCGTTGGCGCTTGTCGATCGACGCTAGAAAGGGCTTGTCTTTGGGAGCGCCAGCGTCAATGTCTGCTTGCGTAGGTGCTCGGCTTGAGACGAGGTAATGCCAGAGCCACTTGCCATCGCAGACTTCTTCAGGCACGAACCGCACCTTCTCCAGCTTCTGCCTCCACCATGCTGCCGGATCGACGTTTTCTGGACGCAACTTGTCGGGTTGTGGATCGAATCCGAAACTCCGTTCCACCCTCCAGCGAGATCCGTTTCGCCATATCCGATGTGAGGGAAAGGCTTGCGACCAGTGCTGATCAACACTACCCTCGACGACCAGTGCGTAGTACTTGTCTGACCGCCACCGGGCGGCTCGAACACCTGCTACAAGTCGCTTCACATCCGCCCGTGAGGGGTCCAAGAGGCGGTCGAGCACCTTCGCGGTCTTTGGCGCGCCCAAGGCGTAAATGTTGGTGGGACCTGTCTCCGGATAGTCAATCTCGCAACGGGACAGCGCCCTCTTTGACGGATCGACCGCCTTATCGGCCTCCTTGAAGTGTAATATCTGGTCCCAGCGACACGGAAGTAGTGTGTCAGGGTCTACATAGACGACCCATTCGTTTGGGGCCGAGTCGCTTTCGTATTGATTGCCTTCGTCGTGCAACTTGAAGCGATGTTCAATCCACCGTTTTCCGTTCTCGTTCATAACACGCTGCTCCTGGTGAACGAGCTTAAAGCGTCCCGCACTGATGGTTTGCCCAGTCTCGGAGGAAAGGAATGCCCTGAACATCGTTTCGAACAGACTAGATGCTTCTCGCCCCTCATCGTCGGGTACGCGGACTATAGTATTCTCCCCAGGGTCGTAGTACTCTCTCGTCTTTTGCTCCAAGTCGCCCCAGCACATCTCCTTGTCGGTCCGTGTGGCCATCACGGCCCGGTCGGCAGAGAACCACAGTTCGCCTTTCTTGCCGTCCGGCAGGATCATCACGGCATGTAGCCACGGTTTTTGGGCTACGGCCTTAACCACCTCGGCCCAAGCGACTGACCCGGCCGAGTGCCAGACTTGTGAAATGAGCAGAACGGCAACCAATAGAGCCGCAGTGGCGACCGCCGTCGTCCAGCCGACCGTCCTTTTTCCAAACAGACTTCGAATCGACGAGAAGCTACGAATAGACGATTTCGCGTCGAGCCGCTCGCGGAAAGCTGTGAGCCGGTTCTGCATACGTTGTCTCATCGCCTCCGGAACGTCGTCTGGCATTGCTTGTCTGAGCGTTTGTCGGACTTTGTCGTTTTCGTCTGTCCCGTTCATGTATTGCTCTCCGTACAGTATGAGGAGGCCAAGTGCGCCAACAGCTTGCTCAGTTTCTCGCGGGCTCGGCCGACATGCACTCGGGCGGTGGATGGCGAGCATCCCAGGGCGTCCCCAATCTCTTCGTACGACAGTTCCAGAAGGTACCGCATGACGATCGCTGTTCGCTGCCGATTCGGAAGACGCGGAAGGGCCCGGGAAACATCGTCGCGCAATTCCTGTCGGTGCAAACGCTCCCCGACGGAACAGTCCTTCGCGCGAAGGCCGTCAGCATCGATCATGGCCTCTTCCCGCGATCCGCGACGCATTCGCGCCCGGAGCACGTCGCAGGCACAGTTCACGCATATTCGCAGGATGATCGCCCGGGGACATGGGTGCCGCGCGATCCGTGCCCGGCGTCTCCAAATGATGCTCAGCGATTCCTGCAACGCATCTTCGGCGTCCTCGGCCACGCGAGTGATCCGCCAGATCGACCGCAGCATCTGATCGTGGACCGGCCGGATGAGGGCATCGTAACTCGACGCTTCGGAGTCCAAATGGATACCTCGCCGTTAGTTGGGTCGCCGCCATTACAGGCCGGCCGTGCCGCCTTCGTCAAGTAACCGAACGACTCGCCCGGAGTGTTTACAGGAAAATCGCGCCGGGCCGGGTTTTCTGGCCCCTCTGGCGGGCAAGTCGCGTGCTTGCACGCACCTGGATGATCAATGCGTGCAAGCACGGCCCCTGCGATGCAGGGCCGCGGAGGGTCGGATAATCAAGCGCCGTACCCGCCTGCGCGCGTCGGGCATGATGAACGCGAAAGTGAATGTCGACGATGGCGATTTGAAGAAGACGCGCCGTTCAGGGCCCGCTAATCGCCCCCGTCGGGTTTCGTGGCTCGATGGCCGTGATTCAGAGAATATCGCGCAATTCCACGTCGAGTGCTTTGGCGATCTTCCGTATCGTATCCACCCGCGATCGGCCGGGGTTTTTCAGGATACGAGAAATGACCGCGGGGGAAACACCGACGCGGTCGGATACCTCCGCCTGCGAAACGCCGCGTTCGTGCATTACCCAACGGATGCGTGCCGCCACGGCCTTGGCGACGGCATTGTCGTCCACGGTGATCGACTCGATGTCTTCTCGTTTGGCGAGTCGCTCCTGCTCTTCGATCGTCTCCGCCAATTGATGCATGAGTTGCTCTTGAGATGGAGCGCGCTTGCACGGCGTAACGCCCGAGTCGTCGCGCAAAGCACCTGTGGCCGAGAGTTCTGCGACAAAAACGGCCATGGCCCGGGCAAATGGTTCGGCGAACCGTTCCATGATTTCTTGGGGGGTTGTCGATTCCACGGCCACCGCCTTTCGGTATCAGTCAAGATGGGAAACGTGCCGATACAGCAAGACAATTAGCGCACTTATTGTACAGCAAACGGTGAATTGATGCAAGAGTCAATTCAAGCTACATCGAAGCTAATATTGCGCCAATCGCATCCACTTGCGTGAGCGGTCGTCGATTTTAGCGACGTTTCCGCCGGGACCTTCGGGCTGGAAAGATGTCGATGCGCTCGATGAGGACCTTTTCAGGGGGGTGCCGGTTAATACCAAAGACTGCCTTCGCGGAACCGTTGTCTACCGTGAAGCGGTGCAGCCCAATTTGGCCGGGTGGCACCGCGAGCGCGGCTCTCTCTTGTTGGATCGCCACGAGTTCCGTCCATACGTCCAGCCAAGTGCCACCGGGCTGCCTGGCAAGGGCATCCAGAGTTCGGGCAGCCTGTCCACGCACGACGATGTTGAGCATGACGGTCCTCGTGGTGTTCACCGATTGGCCGCAACATTTCACTTGGGTCCCGATTGTCGGCAATCGCTGCCCCAACGTCAATATTGAGAGGCTGGGGCAAACAACGTAGACTGGAGGCGTCCTGCCGGCAGCCCAACCGGGATCGAGCGAGCGTCCATCGCCGCTTCCCGGCGGTTGCCGCTTGATCTGCGTTGCACGACCCACGAGAGTATCAGCCATGAAACCAGCGACCGTTCTCCGCTCTTGAAGGAGTTGCCCGATGTATCGCTTGAAAACGTTCCACGGCTTGGCCGTATCGTTGACGTTGATTCTCAGCGGCGCGCCGCGGGCGGCGGAACCGGAGATCAACTACGACGAGAGCAAGGTGCCGCGGTACACGCTGCCCGATCCCTTGCTGTTGGCCGACGGCAATCGCGTGACCGACGCGGCGACGTGGCGCGAGCGCCGCCGGCCGGAGATCCTCGCCCTGTTCGAGAAAGACGTCTACGGCAAGGCGCCCGGAAGGCCGGCGTCGCTGCATTTCAAGGTCGACTCGGTCGCCTCCGACGCATTGGGCGGCAAGGCGACGCGCAAGCAGGTGTCCGTCTTCTTCACCGACGGCGAAAGCGGCCCGAGGATGGATCTGCTCCTCTACGTGCCTAATGTCGCGAAGAAGCCGGCGCCGGCGTTCATTGGGCTGAATTTCGACGGGAACCACGCTATCAGCCCGGACCCCGGCATCACGCTGTCGAAGAGTTGGATGCGCGACGACGACGAGACGGGAGTGAAGGACCACCGGGCGACGGAGAAATCGCGCGGCGCCAGCAGCCGGCGCTGGCCGGTCGAGATGATTCTCGATCGCGGCTACGCCCTGGCGACGATCTACTACGGCGACATCGACCCCGATTTCGACGACGGCTTCCGCAACGGCGTCCATCCGCTCTTCTATAAGCCGGGACAGACCAAGCCCGCGCCGGATGAGTGGGGCTCGATCGGCGCTTGGGCCTGGGGCCTGAGTCGGGCGATGGACTACCTCGAAACCGACCCCGACGTCGATGCCAAGCACGTCGCCGTGCTCGGCCACTCGCGGCTGGGAAAGACGGCGCTCTGGGCCGGCGCCCGGGACGAACGGTTCGCCCTGGTGATTTCCAACAACTCGGGCTGCGGTGGGGCGGCCTTGAGCCGGCGGCGATTCGGCGAAACCGTGCGGCGAATCAACACCGTCTTCCCGCACTGGTTCTGCGACAACTTCAACGCCTACAACGACCGCGAGGACGATCTGCCCGTCGACCAGCACATGCTCGTCGCCCTGATCGCGCCCCGGCCGGTGTACGTCGCCAGTGCCGAGGAGGACCGCTGGGCCGACCCTCGCGGCGAGTTTCTCGCCGCCCAGGCGGCCGATCCGGTCTATCGTCTGCTGGGCGTCGCCGGCATGGACGCCCGGGACATGCCCGCCGTCAACCAGCCCGTCGGCGAGGCGATTGGCTATCACGTTCGCTCGGGCAAGCACGACGTGACGGAGTACGACTGGCGGCAATACTTGGATTTCGCCGACCGGCACTTCCGACGAGTGGCACGTCCGTGAGCCCCCGGCGAAGGGCGTGGCGCCGCGAGGGGGACAGTCCCATTTTCGCGGCGAAAGCGCAAGCCGGTGACACACCGTCTACCGCGCCGCGAATATCGGGACAGTCCCCCGTGAACGGGTGCCAGCCTCAATAGTTGTACGTTATCCCGGCGAACGCACCGTGCATCAGCAGGTTGCCGTTGCGGTCGATGTGGGCGATTTCGGGGACGTCGACGATGTAGGTCGGGATCTGGTGGTCGGCCAGTCCGATGCCGGTGCCGACCATCAGGCGGTAGCCGACCTGAGCGCTCCAGTTTTGCGTCACGTTCCAGGCCAGCCCGACGTTGACCTCGGTGAGGACCGAGAAGACGTCCGTGTGGGACACGACCGGGTAGGAGTATTCGGTCATGTGGCTGGCGGCGGTGGGAACGGCGTCGACGCCGTCGCCGCGGTAGGCCTCGAACCGATTCTCGATGCGGTTATTGTAGACGCCGACCTTCGGCGCGAGGAAGAACTCGATGTTTTCCCAGGCGGCGTATCGCGCGTCGCAGCCGAACTGCGCGCCGATCAGGTTGTTCTTGATCTCATCGCGGAGATAGGCTTCGTGGATTCCGCGGTCCTCGCCCCATTCGTATCCCTGGTCGAGCGAGCCGAACCGCAGGCTCTCCTCGAACCGGAAGAACCGCGCGCCGCCGGTCCAACGGATGTCCCAGGGGCAGCCGAACTGGAACGCCGAGGCGTAGCGGATCAGGTTGAGTTCGACGTTGTGGAACTCGTCGCGGCGCCAGAGGCGGTGTTCCTCGGCGCCGTCGAAGAGGTCGTGGCCGTTGACCCCGTCGAACTCGATCTCGCTCACGCGCAGGGGCGTGCTCACGCCATGGGAATGCGACATGGACGCGAAACCGGTCATGGGGTTGAGCGTCCAGTAGACCGCCTCGAGGCCCCACTGGTCGCAGCAGAATCGACGGCCGAAGCGAACCTCGCCGCCGCTCTCCCACTCCAGTTTCGTGTCCCAACTGTGCATCAACTGGTTCGGCTCGTAGTCCGCCTGATACGTCGTCCACACGCGGTTCGACTTGTCGCGGCCCATGATGAGCCAGTTGGCCGAGGCGAACCAGGGACACTCGCGGGCGACGGCGCACGGGGCGAGGCACGGCTCCGCGCCGCACGCTTCGCCCAAGACGCTTCCAGGCGACGCGGACGGCGGCTCGTCGCAGGGTCCCGCCGCGCGCAACATCCGGTCCACCGTGGCGTCGCGCTCGACGGCCGGACGCTCGGCGGCCTCGGCCGGCCCGGTCACGCGATTGCGCCGCGAGGGCTTCTCGGCCTTCTGCCGCGGGTCCATGGCCGCGGCGGCGTTGTCCTGTCCGGCAACCGGCGCCGGGGCGACTCGGGTTGTCGAGACGACCGGCGCGTCGGCGTCCGCATTGGCATAGTTGCCGTAGATCTGCGGCGGGAGCGCGTCGGACTGCGTTTGGGGAAGTCGCAGCACGTCGGGGGCGCCGTAAAGTCCATACTGCGCCCAGGCGCCGACGGCCGAGCAAGAGACGATCGCAATCGCGATCGACAGCGTGAGATATCTCATCGCGGAGACTCCTTTCTGATCGCTGCCCAGGGTTGATTCCTGCC
Organism: Planctomycetia bacterium; assembly: GCA_026401055.1. GTDB lineage: Bacteria > Planctomycetota > Planctomycetia > Pirellulales > Thermoguttaceae > JAPLNP01. The sequence goes on along the minus strand of JAPLNP010000433.1, from coordinate 264 downwards.
AAAGAGCATCGTCGCCGACGGCGAGGGTTTTTCGGCAAATCTGGCAGTTCCGGGTTTATTCTTGCGACCCCCAGGGGGCCTCGGCCGGCGCCACCGGTCCGACCCTGAAAAGACAATTCCGAGGCGAAATAGGAGCCGTCGGAATAACCCCGCCCACGCGGTCGCTTCCACCCTCACATCCCGCACAGAGCGACCGGGAAGCGGGGAGAATCGGTGGGGTGCGTGCTTGCACGCACCAACGATCTTCAATGGATGTTGGTGCGT
>JAPLNP010000545.1 GCA_026401055.1 Planctomycetia bacterium | reverse complement strand
GTCTGATCATCGATTTACGCAACGATCCGGGCGGGCTGCTGCAATCGGCCGAGCGGATTTGCAATCTGTTCATTCCCAAGGACGCCGTGATCGTCAGCACGCGGGGCCGCGACGCGCGCGAGCGCGACCGGTATCTGGCCACCGGCGACGGACCCTATCAAGACTTGCCGCTGGTGGTGTTGGTCGACGTGGCGTTGGTGCTGGTTCTCTCGGGCGATCTGGCGACGCTGCCCTCGGCGAAGACGTTCTCCGTCGAGCGCGAGGCGGGCCGGATCGTCTCGCTGCGGATGGCGCATGGCGTCGCGCTCGTGGTGGACAACCAGGCCCCGCGGGGATTCGACGTCTCGATCCGCGACGGCGTGCCGGACCGGTTGAAAGCCGAGCCGGAGGAGTTCCACCTCCGCCTGGCCCAACGCAGCCGCACCGTGCTGCGCTACGACCTTCGCGCCGAGCGCCGCGGCTCGTTCGCCCTGGAGGCGGTTCACGTCCGGGTGCAAAGCCGGCTCGGGTTCTGGCAGCGGATGCTCGTCTATCCCGTCACGACGTTCCTGCACGTCTATCCCGACATGAAGCAACTCGGACAGTACGCGGCCCTGGCGCGAGCCAATCGGCTCAACCTGCTGGGCGTCCGCCGCACGCGGCGGATCGGGCAGGACCACGAGTTCGAACGGCTCCGCGACTACACCATCGACGACAACTACAAGCACATCGACTGGCGAAGCACCGCCCGGCGAAGGAAACTCACCGTCAAGGATTATCAGGCCAGCCAGGCGCAGCGGATCCTCTTCCTCGTCGATTGCGGCCGGATGATGACGAACGAGGCGGCGGGCTTGAGCCTCTTGGACCATGGGCTCAACGCCCTGTTGATGCTCAGCTACGTCGCCTTGCGCCAGGGCGATTCCGTCGGACTGATCGCCTTCTCGGACGAGATCCACAGTTTCGTCCCCGTCCGCGGCGGCATGAACCAGATGAACCGCCTGCTGCACGCCTCGTTCGACCGCTTTCCCCGGCTGGTCGAATCTCGCTACGACCTGGCATTTCGCTACCTGGCCTCGCACTGCCGCAAGCGGTCGCTCGTGGTGCTCATCAGCAACGTGATCGACGAAGTGAACACGAACCAGATCGAGCGCTACCTGGGCAACCTGGTTGGCCGCCACTTGCCGCTGGGAGTGCTGCTGCGCGACCACCGGCTGTTCGACGCGGTCGAGGTCGAACAGCCCCGCGACGCCCAACTCTGGCGAGCCGCCGCCGCGGCCGAAATCCTCTCCTGGCGCCACCAGGTCCTGACCGACCTGCAGAGCAAGGGCGTTCTGGCCTTGGACGTCTTCCCCGAGAACATGACCGCCCCGTTAATCAACCAGTATCTGGAGATCAAAGCACGGCATCTGCTGTAGGGGGCAGGGACCAGGGGGCAGGGACCAGGGGTTGGGGATTGGAACGCCAACGCCCGCCGACTGCGTCGGCGGGGTCGCTCGCGGCATTACGTTTCGCCACTGACCACTCTACTCTATTCCACCTCGACCAGCGGCTCGACTTCGCCGGTGCGATCGAATCGGGCGACCAGGGCCTCGGTCGAAAGGTTGTGGCCCAAGAGCGTCCGGTTGGCGGGTTCGACGAGCGAACGGTAGATCAGCCATTGCTCTTTGCCGATCTGGACACGATAGCCGACGGCCACGTCGTCCGGTTGCGTCTTCAGCGATTCGGCCACCGTGAGCTTCCGCCACGTCAGACGCCGCGTCATCCGCCGGGGATGAAGGTCGATGAACAGCGGGGCGTACATCGAACGGCCTTGGGCCGCCTGTGTGAGTTGCAGGCCCTCCTTGGTCCACTCGAATGTCCCCCCACGCCCGTCCGCTCGCCATTCCGGCAGCGCCAGCGGCAGCACGAGCGCCGCCGGCTTCCCCTCGGCGACCAGGAAGCCCTCTCGCGTCTGGCGAGATTGCTCCCACGCGACCCGCGGGCCCAGCGGCAGCCAACCGCGATATTCGAGCTTGCCCGGCTCGTCGCCCAGCACGGCATCGGCCAACAGCAGGAACCGGTCCTCCCGGGCCAAGAGCATCTGGCGTTGCACGGCCACCCCGTCGGCCAGTCCGATCTCCAACTCCAGGTAGTCGACGTCCTCGTCGCTGACCCAACAGACTTCCTCCCAGTCGGACTCGGGCGAAAGGACTTGGCCATTGCGGCGGATCTCGCATCGCCACTCGCCGGACCAGAGCACTTCGCGATCCGAGCAAAACTCCGTCCGCACGGTCCGATCGGGATAAAGGACGGACAACTGCGCTGCGCGGTCCGTCCACCGGGGACGCAACACCGCCGCCGCGGCCCATTCGGAGTGCGCGGCCGACTCGGGCAGGGTACGCTTGGCGACGCCGCCGGCCCGGGCCTTCTTGCCGCCGGGAAGAACCATCGCGGCGATGGCCATGTCGTCCTCATCCGAATCGAAGCCCAGCGCCGCGGTAAACAACTCCTCGCACCACGCCGCGGCCGATCCGGCGCCGAGGACCTGGGTGCCGTCGGGCCGCGTCCAGCGGAGTGCCTGGCGAACGGTCCACGAGAATTGCTCGCCGACCTCGCCCCCAAAGCAGCCTTTCTTCCATCGCCGGCCCATCGCCTGGCACCGGGTCCAGCAGGCCAGCAGGGGCCGTAACAGCCCGAGATGGTCCGCATAGGGTAGCCCCTCGCCGTCGAGCACGTCGGCCAGCCCGGCGGACAAGGCGACCCGGGCATCGTGGACCAACACGCGGCAGGGCGTCAGCTCCGGCAGCACGTAGGCCAACGAGAGGCACAGTTCCCCGGCCAGCAGTTGGTGGACCAGCGGGGTGTCCTCGGGCACGAGTTGCCCGGCGGCAATGCCGGTCGCCGAGAGATGGGCCAACAGGTTCCACCAGGCGTCCGCCGAGAGAACGCCGGCCAGCGGCGGCAGGGCGTGGCACCAGGCCAGCGCCTCGATCGCCCCGCCCGCGTCAAGGTCGCCCATCGCGGCACCGGCGATCCACCGTTCGGATCGCTCTTCGAGGGTTCGATCGCCGTTGTCGCCGCCGGCCGAAAGCCGCTGGAGGAGGTCGAGCAGGTCCGGGGCGCCCGGTTGGGCGACCTCGTCCGGCAGATTCCAGCGAAGCGACGATCGTCCGGCCGGCAGCAGTTCGGCCAAGGCGACCGGCTCCTTCCTCACGGCCAGATGTTCCCGCCACGCTGCCCAGACTGCCGCGGCATCGCCCGAGCGGGCGGCCCGACGCAGGCCCTCGGGAGCCGACCGGTGCCAGAGGTGGGGTGCCAGGCCATTTTCGAGCTCGGGACCAGGCCGCGTGGGATCGGTTTTCGCGGAGAATTGCGTTGCCATGATTGCCGTTCTAAGAAGGGGAGCTATGATGAACCGGCGAATGTCGAGAGATGTGACTTCTTGTCAAACACGGCGTCCGTCGAGTGTAACGCCCTATTGAATCGCCTGTGTGTGAACCGTTATCCTGACAGCTTCGCGCCCGGTGGACGATTCCCCAGATTCTACGCAGGATCCGCTGTTTATGAAACCTATCCGAACGAAGAAGATCGCTGGATGGCTCGCCGTACTGCTCCTGGTGTTGCCGGCGGCCGTCGGCTGTCAGAAGGCGGCGCGGCAGCCCACGGGATCGGGGGAAACGAGCCCCTCGGCAAAGCAGTCCGCCGCCCGAGTGTCGGAGCCGGCCGTCGCGGCGGCCGCGAAGTCCGCCACGTCAGAGGCACCCACTGCGGCGGACAAACCCGCCGTGGTTGACGCGGGCCCTTCCCGGGTTCCATCCGACGCATCCGAGAAGTCCGAAACGCCCTTGACGAACCCTTCGCCTCAAGCGACGGGACAAACGACGGAGAACGCCAGTCCCAAGCAGGCCACCCCGTCGAAACCGGAAGCAACGGCGTCCGAGGTCGAGGACGAGGAGGAGATGGAGGCGAAGCCCCGCGATCTCGGCCCGCCGCTGGTCGACGATCCGAAGAGCCTGGTGCAACTCGACCCGACGATGCCGGGCTGGATCGATCGTGCTCATCGCCAGGTGGTGATGGTGGGCGAGGTCTGCCAGCGCACGGCGCCGCTGGAGATGTTTGCGTGTCTGAGGAACACCAAGGAACACGAGGCGGTCGTGAGCGTCCCGACCAAGGCGGCCAACATCCACGCCGCGCTGTTGGCGGTCGGCGCCGAGGCCGGCCATCCCGTCCAGTTCCTGCCCAAGTACGTGCCCGTCGCGGGGACCGAAATCGAAATCACGGTTCGTTGGAAAGACCCCCAGGGCAAGGTTCAAACCGCCCGGGCGCAGGACTGGGTCCGCGACTACGACACGAAGAAGCCGATGGAACATCCCTGGGTGTTCGGCGGGAGCGGTTTCTGGACCGACGAGCGGACCGGCGAGCGGCACTACCAGGCCCAGAGCGGGGATTTCATCTGCGTGGCGAACTTCCCCAGCGCGATGCTCGACCTGCCGATCCCCAGCACGGACAAGGACGGCTCGCTGCTGTACGAGGCTTTCACCGAACGCATCCCGCCGCTGGGCACCCCGGTGACGCTGATCCTGACTCCGAAACTGGACAAGAAGCCCAAGGCGGAAGGCAAGGACGCCGACGGTACGAAGAAGTAACGCGGTGATCCATGGTTGTAGGAGGTGACTGCGTTACCGACCGTCGCATTGTCGCCTTTCGCTCCGCGAAAGTAGCGTTTTTTCGCGGAGCGAAAGGCGACACTCATTTCCACGCTAATCCTTGGCGGAAATCAGTGTTCCCCATCCCCGGTGCCTCTACCGCACCCGATCGACCTGGAATTCGCGATCGCTGATCCCCTGGATGGCGGTACCCATGTGCGGCATCTGTTGGCGGAATTGGGAGCGAGTCTCTTCGACGGCCCCCCGCTCCGATCCGCACGTCACCGTACACTCGGCGACCCCCACCGTGACGCGAAACGTCTTCTCCTTCTCCAGACGATTGTCCATCGCACTCCCCCCTTTGGCGAAGACACATCCTGCAGCCGGCCTCGGCCGCTCGAATATCCGGAAGCCGAGCAAACTCGCCCTAAAACGTTCCTCCTCTTTATCGTGCCATTTTGGGCCGAAGTCCTTCCCTAAAGCCGAGGGTCGGCTCCGGCAGAATGGCAAGAGTGAGTAAGAAAGGAAGTCTAGGCAGCAGACGTTACGGCACCCCATCGCGCCGAGGCGTCGTTTGCCGCTTCCCACTGCAGAGCCGCTCGTCGTCAGCCGAGAAGCCGATCGACGCTATCGAGGAGCCTGTCCATGGCGAACGGCTTGCGGATATAGTCGTCCACGCCCAGCAACTCGGCGTAGGCCTTGTGACGGCTGCCTTCATTGGCGGTGATCATGATCACGCGCAGCGGCACCGGCCGGCTCCGCCGAAGCTTCTCCAAGACCAGAAAGCCGCTCCGCTTGGGCATCATCATGTCGAGGATCATCAGGTCCGGGTCCTCGCGCTCGGCCATCGCCAGGCCCTGGTTGCCGTCTCGGGCGACGACGACCTCGTAGCCTTTCGATTCCAACGGCAAACGGATCGACTCGATGATCTCCTGGTCGTCGTCGACCAGCAGGATCCGTTTCGCCTCGCGCCTCGCTTGTTCCTCAGCCATGCCGTGTGATCCTCCTTGTGGGGGAACCGACCATTCATTGGGCAACCCTAAGTGCCTGTCCAGGAATAAGTTGTGGTGCAGGCGTCTCGCCTGCCCAGGCAGCCGGGACGGCTGCACCACAATACCGCGGAGTTGATCTTGGACAGGCACTAAGCATATGCCAAACCGCCGGGTCCGTACAGGGTCCCTCAGCCGACGACGACCGATCCTCCCCTCATCCGCAGGGTACGTTCGGCGTAAGTGGCCGCTTGTTCGTCGTGGGTCACCAACAGCACCGTCCCCTCCCGGCGGTGAAACTCGGCCAGCAGGTCGAGCACGTCCTTCGCACTCTCGGAGTCGAGGTTGCCCGTCGGCTCGTCGGCCAGAATCAGTTCCGGCCGGTTGACCATTGCCCGGGCGATAGCCACGCGTTGGCGCTCGCCGGCGCTGAGTTCAGCCGGTCGATGCCCGGCGCGGTCGGCGAGGTGAAACTGCCGGAGCAGTTCTCCGGCCCGGTCCCTCGCGGCGGCTTGTTGGCCGGGCAGCGCGGCCGCGGCGACGTTCTCCAGGACCGTCAGGTACGGCAGTAGGTGGAACATCTGGAAGACGAACCCGACCTGCCTGGCGCGGAACCTTGCCCGGGCGGCAGCGGACATGGCCAGCAGGTTCTCGCCCCCGACGGTGACCGTTCCGGCGGTGGGAGTACCCAGTGCCCCGACGATCATCAGCAGCGTCGACTTCCCACACCCGCTCGGCCCCCGAACGGCCACGAACTCCCCCTTGGCGACGTCCAGAACGACGTTCGCCAGCGCATGCACCGGGCCGTTTGCCGTGGGTCAGGGGACAGGGGTCAGGGGGCAGGGTTGCGGACATCGCCAACGCCCGCCGACTGCGTCGGCGGGGTCGATTCCGGCGCGCGTTTCATACCACGACAATCGCTTCGGTGTACTGCGGCAGGGTCCACGGGCCGTAGCGGACGTCGACGGGAATAACGCGGCGGCCGGGCGGGGCATCGCGGGCAACGCCGAAGGACAACCGCAGCGTGCCCTCCGTCTTGGCCGGTACCTCGATCTTGGTCCACTCGCTCGGCGCCGTCCAGCCGCGAGGAACCGCGGCGCGGCAGGCTGCCGTGCGCGGTTCGCTCGAGTGATTCGTGACAACCACCGCGCACTCGACGGTCTTGCCCGGCTCCGCCGATTGCTCGTAAGGAAAGCATCGCACCCAGGGCTCGTCCATGCCGTAGTTGGCGTGGTCCCAGGGGACAAGCTCGCCGTAGAGCTTCTCACGCTGGGCGAGATTGTCGCGCATGAAACGGCACTCTTCGGGCGTGAAGTCCCAAGCGACGTCGACGTGGCAGTTGAACAAATGGCTGGGTTTGAGTTCTTCGATCCGTTCGAGGCAGCGGTCAAAACCCACGCCGGACCCGAGCCAGTTGCGATTGCTCGTGCAGTAGTCGTCGATGCCCGCCATCGTGAACGAGTCGCCCGTAAAGAGCATCCGCAAGTTCTGCCCCTCGACGAACAGGCCCGAGTGATAAAGGGTCTGGCCCGGAAAATGGTACGCGGTGAGCTTGAACTCGTGCCATTGCCAGGACTCGCCGTCGCGGGTGGCGCGGTCCACCCGGGCAAGGCTCGGCGAGATGCACGGCAGCCGCCACGCCCTCGGGTTCGTGATCACGTCGGCCACGTGGGCGTCGGTCGTGCACGGGCAGTCGAACTCTTTCTGAAACGCCGGAATGGCGTCGACGTGGTCGTCGTGATAATGGGTCACCCACAATCCCTCGACCGCGCGGATTTCGCCGGCGGCGACGAGGTCCTTGAGCTTCTGGATAACCGCCGGGCTGCCGCAGTCCATCACCAGCGCGGCGCCGTCCTTGGAGACGAGCACCCACGTGGTGCCGAAGTGGCGGAGACACTCCGGCACCGGTTTGCCCGGGCGGATGACCATGTGGTCCTTGCGATCGGCGTACTCGGTGAACATCTTGGGGAAGTAATGACGCAATGCCGAGATCGCCACGTACTTGTCGTAACACCGCGCCAGCCGCTCGACCACGAGGTCGATCGCGCCCGCGGGGTCCGGCATGACGTGGCCGTGCGAGGGGACCAGCACGTCGGGCTTGGCGTCCTTGAGCCGGCCGAGGCTTTCGACCAACTCCGGCCTCGCGCCGAGAAAGCCGTGGTAGTCGGTCGTTTGCGTTCCCTTCTGAAGGCTGTGGATCTCCCACACGCGGCCCGCGTCGTAGATCGCGTCGCCCGAGAACGCAACCCGGCGGCCATCGACCTCGACCACGTAGCTCAACGAGCCGTCGGTATGGCCGGGAGTGGCCACCGCGCGAATGGTCGCCGGGCCCCAGGTGATCGTGTCGCCGGGCTTGAGCGTCGCGTCGACGCGAACCGGCTCGGCCAGCATGAGGTGGTGCGGGTGCTGGCTGTAGATGTGCCAGCGGCTCTTCGGGTTGTTCCAGTAATCCGCCACCTTGTCGAAGTGGTCCCGCTCCGCGTCGGGCACGATGATCTTCGCGCCGCCGGCGGCCAAGGCAGCGGCCCCACATGCCTGATCGCGATGGTGATGCGTGAAGAGGATCCGATCGACGGACGTGATCTTCAACGATTCCAGCGATCGGGCGACGTCCCCGTCGCCGCAGTCAATCAGCAGCGCCCGCGAGCCATCCCGCACGATGCCGACGTTGATCGGCCCGTGGTGGACGAGCAGGTGGTCGGACAGCGTGGACGTCTCGCCGGCCGGCGAGTCGCCGCCTGAGACCCCTACGGCCATCCCGGCCGCGAGAACCCCCGCGGCACGCAGGAAATCGCGGCGGGAAAGTGCCGAGGCTTCAAGAGCCATCGTGTCTCCTCCTTCTCTTCAGTGCCGAACCACGCGACCTTTTGGAGTGCGGTGATTCATCACCGCTTTTTTGAGCGGCCCGGAGCGTGGGCGCGGTGGTCTTCAGGCAAACCGCCGCATGGCTCGGTGAGCGAACCTCCGGTGCAAAAGCGGCGATAAATCGCCGCACTCCAAAAAACAGTCCGCCAATCCAAGGTCTACTGCCGCCGCGCGAGGAACAGTCCGGCGACGGCGAGCACGACGGCGATCGCGGCCAGCCCGATGCCGAAGAGCCAGGTCTGGCGAACGGCGAAGCTGTCCGTCGCGGCGTCGAGCACCGCGGCACCGGCGTCGCCCTCGGCGGAGTTCTCCAGCGGCTTGGCCGCTTCGCCGGCCGCCATGGGCGTCCCATGGGGATTGGCGTTGACCCGCCGGGCCTCGGGCTCTCCCTTCCTTGCCGCCGGCGAGACCTCGCCCACGGTCTCCGCCGGAATGAACTCGTGGTAGGCCAACTGTCCGTCGGCCAACGGCTGGCTCTCGTCGGCCGCGGCCAGCGCGTCGGCCGTCGCCTGCCAGTCCCATCGCACCAGCAGGTCCACGCCGGGATTCTCCGCCTTGACCATGCAGGAACACGGGCCGGTCAGGTACGTCAGGCATCGGCTGAGATTGTCCATCGTGCTTTTCGGCCTGCCGATTGTCGTCTTCGTTCTGGCCGGCAAGGAGGATCAGCACGGCGGCGTTGCCCTGGCCGAGCAGTTCGCCCATCTTCGCCCGCGCCGGCGATTCGGTCATCGCCCGAAGCGCCGTCGGGTCGAGCCGGCCGGCGAACACCGTGGCGTCCCAAGGGCTCAAGACGACGTGCAACGCTCCGGCGTCTTTGGCGCGCGAGAGCCATGCGTCTTGGACCGGCTTGGGCAGCCGGTCGAGCCTCGCCGGGTCGGAGACGTCGACGTCCTCGAAAGCGACGTTCGTCGGCGGCGCGGCGACGTTCAGTTCGACGAGCGACCGGTTGACCGCCGCGTCCTTCTCGTCCGCCGGGCGGTCATGGAGATAGAAGACGCGATAGGGGACCGTCGCCCAGTTGTACATCGCGTAGCGGTAGACCGGCGTGTCGCACGCCCTGGCGGTCGTGCCGCCCCAGGCGAGAATTCCCGCCGCGACGGCCAGCCAAGCGGCCCGGCGGCGCGTGCCATGGTCGTCTCGGTTCATACTCGGACTCCGGTTTCCCCCAGTGGCGGGCTCATCCCTATTTTATACGGGCGTTCTGGCCTCAAGGCAACGAGCACGCGGCGAGACCCCCCCGAAGTAGCACAGTAGCCCGGGTCGCGACCCAGCGGCCGTCGTCCTGATACTCGCACCGCGCCAGTTCACGACCAAGCCTACGCATCACTCCAGCCGATCGCCGAACGTAACGGGCGCGGCCACGGCGTCGGCAAGTCGGGCGAGATACTCGTGGCGGGGAATCTCGATCGCGCCGAGCCGGGCCGTGTGCGGCGTGAGTTGCTGTATGTCCAATAGGCGATAACCCCGGCGGCCAAGGTGCTCGACCAGCCGGACCAGCGCCACCTTCGAGGCGTCGCGAACCTGGTGGAACATCGACTCGCCCGCGAACAGGCCGCCCATCGCAAGACCGTACACGCCGCCGGCCAGCCGCCCCTCGTGCCAGACCTCGACGCTGTGGGCGTGGCCCAACGCGAACATCCGCCGGTACGCCCGGATCATCCGCGGCGTGATCCACGTGCCGCCCTCGCGGCCCGGGCCGTTCGCGCAGCCGCGAATCACGCCCGAGAAATCGCGGTCGCAGGTGACCTCGAACCGGCCGGCGCGGAGCGTCCTCGCGAGCCGCCGGGAGACGTGCAGCCGGTCGAGTTCGATAATCGCCCGCGGATCGAGCGACCACCAGAACATCGGGTCGTCCCGTTCGCCGACCGGCCAGGGAAAGATGCCGTGGCCATAGGCGTCCAGCAGCCACTCGGGCGACAGCTCGCCGCCAACGCCCACCAGCCCGTCCTCGGTGGCGGACTCGGCGGGCGGAAAGAATCGGGCCGGAGGAAGACGGTTCATCGGGCGGAGCACAAGGTGACGGAGCTGGACAACTGGGAGACGGACGGGCGTTGCGGTACCATATTGACTGGGGGGACATAAGCGCGGCGCGGCCCGTTTATGGCAACCCATTGTAGGACGATGCCACCATATCGCACACATGCCCACCAATATGAGTACCACGACTGGTTATTTCGTGGGCTCCCAATAAATCCGCGGGTGTCGCGGGTCTTCTTTGGTGGAAGCGCGGAGACGCAATGGACGACTTGGCGAACCGATTGGCACGGGGCGACCGCGAGGCCTTCGCCGAGCTGTACGACGCCTGCGCCGATCGGGTCCACCATTACCTTGTCGTCCGGTTGCGGTGCCGAGAAGATGCCGACGAAGTCTTGCAGGAAACGCTCGTTCGTCTCGCCCGAGCACATAAGAAGCTGGCCGAAGTCGACAATCTGATGGCTTACGTTTTCAAGGTTGCGAGAAACGAGGCCGCGCGTCTGGCCGGTCGAAAGGCTCGCAGGCAAGAGAACGAGGCCCGGTTTGCGGCCGAGACGCTGTTCGTCGACGGCGACGACCGGGACTCGCGGCATCGCGAGATCGCCGAGGTGGTAGCCCTCGGGCTGAGCGGCCTCGATGCCAACCATCGCGAGGTCGTCGAGTTGAAAATCTACGCGGGGCTGACGTTCGCCGAGATCGCCGAAGTGACCGGCTTGCCCCAGGGAACCATCGCCACGCGCTACCGGACGGCACTGGAGCGTCTGCGGCTTCTGTTGAAGAAAGAAATGCCATGAGCGACGATGTCGAAGCCATCCTGAAACAACTGACGCCGCGCGGCGCTGGGCCCACGTTGCGAACGAGCGTTCTCGACGCCGTCGCCGAGCACCTACCCAACGCGCGGGCGACGTCGGACCGGCCCGCGGCCGCTTACCTGTTTCGTTGGGACCGTTGGCCGGCGGTGGTCGTGGCGGCGTCGGTGTTGCTTGCCCTTGGGCTGAACCTCTGGGTCGCTCGACTTGGCGACGCGCGGTTGGCGGCGATCTACGGCCCCCAACCGGTGCCTCGTTACATTACCGAAATCGCCGACACCATCGCGTCGGTGACCGACGCCGAGACCGGCCGACGCGTACAGGAACAACTCCTGGCGGCCCAGCGTCCTCGCCGGGTTAGCATGGAACAGGCCCTCCGAAATTACGAACACATGCTCAATGCCATCCTCCTTGTCGAAAAGGATTTGCGTCATGAAGCGGTTCAAGAAGATACTGAAATGGACCGGGATCGCCCTCGGTGTACTGGTGGCGATACTTCTTATTATCAACGCCGTTCTGGTCCGGATCACCGATTCACGGCTTGAGAAACAACTGGCCGCCATCCGCGAGGCGGGCGATCCGCTCTCGATTGCCGAATTGCTCGACGCCAAGGCGATCCCGCCGGAGCAAAACGCCGCCGTCTATCTGGACCGCGCTCGGGATGGTGTTCGGGCCATTCGCAAGGAGTTGGACGCCCTTCACGACAGCAACACCTATGAAGACGGCCATCCCACCGAGGCCGAGTTGAAGAGGATCCAGTCGGCGTTCGCGGCCTATCCGAACGTCATCCCGCTGCTGGAACAAGCCGCTACGTGTCACGAGTACGTGCCTCAGTTCGATCCGAAGGAACTCGCGCAGATTGGCTCTCCGCCGCCGTACCCCGATCACTTCCTCGATATCTTCCTGTCCCGCGTCAACGGCGGCCGTGAGCCCACGAGGACTCTCGCCAATTGGGCCGTCTGGTTGCGGTTCCACGACAGACGGGACGAGGCGATGCAGACGTGCATCACGATGTTGAAGTTGTCGCGCCACGTTGAGCACGAACCAACGTTGATGGGTTACCTCGTGGCGATTGCCTGCCGCAGGACCGGCGTGTGCGAGGCAAACGACGTGCTGCAGTCCGGCCCGGTGTCGAACGAGTCACGCCGGACGTTGGAAGAGGAGTTGGCACGATACGAGGCAGCCGCGGGATACCGACGGGCCCTGGTGTCGGAGCGTGCCTTCGGGTTGGATAATTTTCGGACCTTCACCTTTATGGACTGGTGGATTAGCAGGGCATTTTGGAATCCCGAAAAGTCCGAGTACTTGGAGCAGCTCGGCCGGTACATAACCGAGGCGGACCAACCATTCTTCGCCCTGCCGGCCAGTGACGACGTCGCCTCGCCACGCGGCATATTCTCGGGTCTAATAGCGCCCGCAATAAGTGCGGCCCGCGTCAGCACGGAGCGTTCCCTCGCACTCACTCGCGCGCTTCGCGTCCTCAACGCCTTGCAGCGGCGGCCCGAGCCCGAGAAGATGCCCGCCGCCGACTTGTCCGACCTCGGACTGCCCAAGGACGCCGTGACCGATCCTTTCACGGGCAAGCCGCTTCTGGTCAAGAAGCTGCCCGAGGGATGGCTCATCTACTCGGTCGACGACAATCTCCAAGACGACGGCGGCAGGATCGATTCGGACGATCCGGGCGAACGGAAAATCGACATCGGCCTCGGACCGATCGCGCCGAAGCCGGAAACGCCGGAACCCTGAAAAGCAGACCGTCTTGTGACAGCGCGCCGCAAGGGTTGCAGCGCAATGCCGACCAACCGACAACCGACCCCATGCCCCTGATCGACACGCACGCCCATCTTGACGACCCGGGGTTCGACGCCGACCGCGACGCGGTGATCGCCCGGGCGGAGGCCGCGGGCGTCGAGGCGATCATCTCGGTGGGCGTTTCCGCCGATTCGAGCCAGACGGTGCTGCGTCTGGCCGAGCGATACCCAAGCGTGTTCGCCGTCGTCGGCATCCAGCCGAACTCGTGCGCCGAGGCCGCGCCGGGCGATTGGGATCGGATCGTGGCCATGGTCGACCATCCCCGCGTGGTCGCCCTGGGCGAAACCGGCCTGGACCGCTACTGGGACTTCACGCCGTTTGAGGTGCAGCGGGACTATTTTGACCGGCATCTTCGTCTGGGCCAAGAGCGCGACTTGCCGGTCGTGATCCATTGCCGCGATTGCGACGACGACGTCCTGGCGATGCTCCGCGAAGCGAGCCGGCGGGGCCCGGTCCGCGGGCTGATCCACGCTTTCAGCGGCTCGGCGGCGATGGCCGAGGAGTGCCTGGCGATGGGGCTCTATGTCAGCTTCGCCGGGATGGTCAGCTACACAAACCGGAAGTTCCAGCCGCTTCGGGCGGTGGCGGCTGGCATCAACGCGGATCGGCTGGTGCTGGAAACCGACAGCCCCTACCTCGTTCCCCATCCGTTGCGTGGCAAGCTCCAGCGCAACGAGCCGGCCGAAATCGTCCATACCGCCGCGTCGCTCGCCGAGCTTCGCGGCGTCTCGCTCGAGCAACTGTCCACCAAAACGACCGCCAACGCCCGGCGGCTCTTCGGGCTTTCTTGAGCGGCAGGTGGTCGATTTTGCTCCGGGCGCGTAGAATCCATCGAGACAGCAATCGATTCGTCCCTAACACAAGGAGACCCGAACGATGGTCGCGACGGCGAGTGTGATGTTGCCCTTGGGCACGACGGCGCCTGAGTTTTCGCTTCCCGACGCCGAGGGGCGTTTGGTTTCGCTCTCGGATTTCGAGGATGCTCCGGCGTTGCTCGTGGTGTTCATGTGCAACCACTGTCCCTACGTGAAGCACGTGGCCGATGCCTTGGCCGCCTTGGCCCGGGAGTACCAGGACCGCCGCGTGGCGGTGGTGGGGATCAACGCGAACGACGCCGACAACTACCCCGACGACGCGCCGGCGAAGATGGCGGAGGAGGCGAAGCGCCGGGGCTACGCGTTCCCCTATCTTTACGACGAGACGCAGGAGGTGGCCAAGGCTTACCGCGCGGCGTGTACGCCCGACTTCTACGTGTTCGACGGCGAGCGCCGGCTGGTCTATCGTGGCCAGATGGACTCGAGCCGCCCCGGACGCAACACCCCGGTGACCGGCGAGGACCTTCGCGCGGCGCTGGACGCCGTGCTCGACGGACGCGTGGTGCCCGAGCACCAAACGCCGAGCCTCGGCTGCAACATCAAGTGGAAACGCGGCAACGAGCCGGACTACTTCGGGTAGGGTTTTCTATACGAACTCCGGCACGACGAGCTTGGGGATGACGCCGGCGGCGTGGCCTCGGGCGAGGAGCGTGGCGACGGCTTCGCGGCCCCGCTGGCCGAAATCGAGCGTCCAGTCGTTGACGTACATGCCGACGAACTCGTCGGCCGTCGCCGTGTCCAGTCCGCGGCCGAAGCCCAAGGCGTACTCCAACGCATCGGCGCGGTGGTCCAGGCCGTACTGGATGCTCGCCTTCAGCAGCCGATTGACCTCGCGGATCGTTTCCGTGCCGAGATCCTTGCGGACGGCGTTGGCGCCCAAGGGCAGCGGCAGGCCGGTTTCGGCCATCCACCAGGCGCCGGTGTCGATCACCAGTTCGAGGTGCTCGTCGGCGTAGGTGAGTTGGCCTTCGTGGATCACGAGCCCGGCGGCGACCGGACGGCCTCGATATTCCCCGGCGGCGACCACGTCGAGAATCTCGTCGAAAGGGACGACGACGTGCGGGAAGTCGCTGCCCAGACACAGCCGCAGGGCCAGGTAGGCGGTTGTCAACGTGCCGGGCACGGCGATCATCTCGCCCGCCAGGTCCTCGATCGTGCACTTCGACCGGGCCACGAGCATCGGGCCGTAGCCGTCGCCCATGCTGGCGCCGCAGGGGCACAGCATGTAAAGCTCGGCCAGATGGGCGTAGGCGTGCACGCTGACGGCCGTCAATTCCAACTCGCCGGAAAACGCCCGGCGATTGAGCGTCTCGATGTCGGCCATCTCGTGCACGAAGCGCAAAGAGCCCGTGTCCAGCTTGTCCTTGGCCAGGGCGTAGAACATAAACGCATCGTCCGGGTCGGGACTGTGTCCGACGCGGATCCGCTGTCGGTGGTCGTACACGGGCGAGCCTCTTTCGTCGGGGGGCGGATCGGGTGGCATGTCGACTGGATCGGGTGGCACGTCCCTGAGTGCAGCGAAGGGCGTGGTGGCATCCACAACGATTCAGCCACGCCCTTCGCTGCTCAGTATCGTGCCATCCGGGCGGCGCCATTATAGAGACGGCTTGCCGTTTGGCCTAGAAGCCGCGGATCACGCATCCAGCGAGAAGCGGGTCATGGCGTCGGGAGCGACAAAGCCGGCCGAGGCGTCGGGAAAGCCGGCCGCGGCGCCGGCCGTGGTCGAAAGGGACGGAAGAAGCACGGCCGCCGCGCTGTCCGAGCCGGACTCGCGGCCGACGCGCTGGCACACCTGGCGCCAGGTCTCCCGTTCGACCTCGAGCACGCGCAGGGCGTCGTCCAATTTCTCGCGATCGCGCTGGTAGCTGGCCTCCATCAGGTTGCGAAACACGAACAGATAGACCGCCGCCATCTTGCCGACCAACTCGGGTGACTCGTCGCGGTTGAGTCCGTTGACCAATTCGGTCACGATCTTCTGCGCCCGGATCAACGCCTCGCAAGCCTGGTCGTTTTCGCCCGCTTGCCAGTGTCCGGCGGCGCGCCGGCCGAAGCGGATGGCCGCCTCGATCATCATCAGTTGCAGTTTTTGCGGCGGCGCGGTGAGGACTTCAGTTTCCAGGTAGCTTTGGGGCAGGGCAGACATGCGAGCGGCCTTTCCGTGGCGGGGGCT
>JAPLNP010000446.1 GCA_026401055.1 Planctomycetia bacterium | reverse complement strand
CAGCCCGGCGCCGCGGTTGTGATAGAGATGGCAGTTGCTGATGATGACGTTGCGATTTCGGGTCACGAGATGGATGCCGTGCAGGGCGTCGCGGACTTTCACCTTGTCGACGATGAGCGCCATGGTTTGAAACGCCTCGATGCCGACGGACTCCGCGTGGCCGCCGACGATCTCGATGCCCTCGACGATGGGCATCCGCTGGCGCTCGTAGACGTTGGGCTTGACGCTCGACGGGTCGGCCGTGCCCTCGTGGGTGCCGACCAGCCGCAGCGCCGGCCCGGGTCCGGCCATGACGATCGTCGCCACGCCGCCGCCGCGGACCGAGGTGAAGCCGACCTTGTCCAGGTCGATCACGATCGGCTTAGTGATGCGGTAGACGCCGCGCGGAAACACGACGTCGCCGATCTTCGAGTCGACCGCCTTCTGAATCGCCGCGGTGTCGTCGGCCTGCCCATCGCCCACCGCGCCGAAGTCGCGGACCGTCTTCGCCGCGTCTTCGCCGAAAGCACGATGAGCGGCCGAGGCCAGGAGAATCGCCGCGGCGAGAACCACCGTGAGTCGCTTGTCGGTACGCATGGTGCAGAGTCTCCGGGTTCGAGGCATAGTGTGGGTGGCACGCCCTGAAAGGGCGTGGTTGCGTTGGCGCCGATCGAGCCGCGCCCTTCGCCCGGGGCTCAGCCGCGTGCCACTCGGGCCGTGGTCTTCGATTGTAATCAGCGAGGCAACCGGTCGCAATCCCCGCCGTGGCGTTCGACATCGATCCGCGATGGTGTATAATCGTGGCGAAAGACCCCAAGTACCGGCAGATGAACCGCTGCGGCACTGTCGCCTTTCGCTCCGCGAAAGAAGCGCGGAAGCAGCGCCACTTTCGCGGAGCGAAAGGCGACACTTTCCCTCGCCGACCCCAAACGTCCCAAGGAAGCGAAGCATGTTCACGATGGCACGAGCGGCGGTCCTGATCCTGGCGATGCTGGCCGTGGCGACGATGGCCGTGGCGACGGCGGCCGTGGCGACGGCGGCCATGGCCGGCGAGGATTGGAGCCAGTTGAAATACGACGGCCGCCGCTCGGGCAACGTGCCGGAGCGGGGCGTCGAGACACCGCTCGGGCTGGTCGGCGCGGTCCCGCTTTCCGACGCCGTCTACACGGCTCCGGTGATCGCCGACGGCCGGCTCTACGTCGTCGATGGCTCCGGCGTGGTTTTCTCGATCGACACTGGCACGCTTCGCGTCCTCTGGCGGCGCGAGACCCGGGGCGGCAACGAGAACTGCAACAACGTCGCTTCCCCGGCGGTTGTCGACGGCTACGTCCACGTCGGCACGTCGGCCGGCTCGTACTATGTGCTCTCCGCGGCGACGGGAGCCGTGGTGAAGGAGATCCGCTGCGGCGAGCCGATCTTCAGCGCTCCGGTGGTCGGCAACGGCCGTGTGTACTTCGCGACGCTCGGATCCCGGGTCTATGCGTGTCGGCCGGACGGCACGATCTCTTGGACGTGGGATTTCGTCCACGAGGTGCTCGGCTTTGACGGCGACCGCTGGGACGGCGTCGCGTGGTTGAAATGGAAGGGCAGCCGCGTCGATTGGCGCGACTCGTTCTGCTGCTCGATAGACCTGGCCATGTACCAGGACACGGTCGTTTTGCCGGCCGGAGGTCGGACGGTCTGGCTGCGCGACGCCGGGGATCGGGCCGAAGTCCGCGCGATCGGCGTCGTACCCGAGTATGCCGGCGAAGAGTATCCGGCCACGTTCGGCCAGAGCATCGGCGAGGATGGAACGTTGTATCGGCAATGGCACCGGCGCGACAACGCGGGCCGCGTCGAGATGTTCCGCCTCGATGGCGGCGAGGTCAAAAGCGACTTCGTGCCGGGCACCGAGACGGCGATCAACCGGCCCGGCCTGCTGAGCTTCTCGTCGGTGAGCCTTCGCGGCGGCGACGTGTACCGCTGTCGGCCCGAGGCGGGCTTCGGCCTGTGCAAGCATACGCCCGAGAGCAAGCAAACGCGCCCGCTGGGCGGCTACCCGTCGATCGCCTCGCCGATCCTGCTTCGCGAGCAGGCGGTGTACGGCGGGCTGGATGGAACCCTGTACGTGGTGCCGCTGTCGGGCGAGGGCAAGCCTTGGGCATTCAAGACGGCGCAGGGCTGCCCGATCACCGCGCCGGCGTGCGTCTGCGACGGCCGGGTTTACTTCGGGTGCGAGGACGGATACCTCTACGTCCTGGGGCCGGGTGGACACGCGCCGCTGCCGTCGAAGGACCTCGAACTCTGGAAGATTCGCAGCCCGTTGGCCACGCCGCGGGCGGACGCCGCGAGTGATTGGTACACCAATTACGGCGACTTCGCCGGCACGAACGCCAACGCCCAGGGGGCCAAGCCGCCCTTCGGCATCAAGTGGATTCGCCGCTACGAGGGCACGTTCAAGCATCTGCCCGTCTGTGGCGGAGGGCGGATGTACACCCACACGTCCGAAGGCCAGGTCTTCGCCGTCGAGCAGGAGACCGGCCGGCTGCTCTGGCGGCGATACTTCCCCGACGTGCACCTCTCGTTCACCTCGCCGCTGTACTACCGGGAGAAGCTGCTGGTGCCCCAGGCGGGCATGAAGCAGTCGCGGCTTCGGTGCCTCGACGCCGCGACCGGCAAGTTGCTTTGGGAAGCCCCGTTCACCGGTTCGCCCAGTTGGAGCCGCCAGATGCCGCCCGTGGTACACGGGAACCTGGCAATTTACATGTTCGGCTCGGGCCGATTCGCGTCGCAGGGCACGGAGAAGGCCTACGTTCAACAGGACGATCCCGAGCCGCGGCCCGACGGCGCCGAGATCATGAGTTTCATCTACTCGCACAACAACCCCCACTATCCCAAGGACCATCGGCCGTGCATCACCGCCTGGAACCTGGATACCGGCGAGCCGGTCTGGCAGCGGGACTTTTCCGAGCTGGGCACGGGCGGCAATGACTCGGGGCTGTGCCTGTTGGGCGACACGCTGTACTATTCGACGTTCTTCGGCTACGCGGCCCAGCGTCGCGGCGAGCCCGGCCCACGCGGTCTGACCGCCGCTTTGGACCCGGCCACGGGCAAGGTGCTCTGGAAGACCACCGATTACTACGTCACCGCCGGCTGCACGATCTCCGGCGCGGACGGCCGGCTCTACCTCGGCGGCTACAACCAGCCGAGCGAAGGCACCGCGGATCGCTACGTCTGGTGCCTCGACGCCCGGGACGGCTCGCTTATTTGGCGATCCGAGCCCGTCGCCTCGGCGGTCAACGTCGTGACCGTGGCCGGCGACGTGTTGTTTTCAAACGCCTCGGGCAAGGACTCGCACGTGATCGACAAGCTTTCGGGCAAGATCCTCTCGCGATTCAACTTCGGCTACGCCTGCACGCGATTCACGTTTTCGGCGCCGTACGTGCTCGGGGCGAACATGGACATGATCGACCTCGGCCAGGGCAACCGCCTGGTCACCACCGGCCCGGCGATCGACAGCCGCGAGTGCGTCGGCTCGGTCATTTCCAACGGCCGGCTCTTTTACACGTCGCAGGCCAGCGGCATCCAAGCCTGCAAAGTCTACGGCGACGAGGCGAAATCATTTCGGCCCGTCTGGCAGCGGGAATAGACCGCACGCCGCTGACAACCGACAACTGACTACCGACAACTGATGACGCCTTCTCCCTGCAATGTGGCGGGCCGGCTGACGGCGATGGCCCGGGCGATGCCCGACGCGGTCGCTGTGGTCGAACCGTTGGACTACGACCGTCGCGGACGGCGGCGCTACCGGAAGTTCACCTTTCGCGAGTTGGACGAGGACAGCGACCGCATCGCCCGGGGACTCGCCGAGCGAGGCGTTCCCCGCGGCTCGCGGCTGGCGCTCTTGGTCCGGCCGGGGGTCGATTTTATCTCGCTGGTGTTCGGATTGCTGAAGGCGGGCATGGTGTCGATTCTGATCGACCCGGGCATGGGGCGACGGAACCTGGTCCGATGTCTCGAGGAGGCCGAGCCCGAGGGGTTCGTTGCGATCCCGCCGGTTCACGCCGTTCGCGTGCTGCTTCGGCGGCGATTTCCGGCGGCGCGATTCAACGTCACGGTCGGGCGCCGCTGGTTCTGGGGCGGGGCGACGCTCGGGCAGTTCCGGCGACGGCCGCGCGCCGGAAGCGAATTGGCGCCGACGCGGTCGGACGATCCGGCGGCGATCATCTTCACCACCGGCAGCACCGGCCCGCCCAAGGGCGTCCTCTACACCCACGGCATCTTCGACACCCAGGTCGAGGAGATCCGCGACTTTTTTGGCATCAAGCCGGGCGAGATCGACTTGCCGGGGTTTCCGCTGTTTGGGCTGTTCAACTGCGCGATGGGCGTCACGGCCGTGATCCCGGACATGGACCCCTCGCGGCCGGCTCGCGTCGATCCCGAGAAGATCCTCGAAGCCGTCGACGACTGGCGGGTCACCCAGACGTTCTGCTCGCCGGCCATCTGGAACCGCGTCGGGCGCTATTGCCAGGAGCACGGGCGGCGGATGGAGACCGTGCGGCGAGTGCTCTCCTCGGGTGCTCCGGTGCCGGCACACGTGCTGGAGCGGATGAAGGCGTGCATCCATCCCGAGGGCGACGTACACACGCCCTACGGCGCGACCGAATCGCTGCCGGTGGCCTCGATCGCCGCCAGCGAGGTGCTCGCCGAAACGGCCGCCCAAACCGAGCGGGGAGCCGGCGTCTGCGTCGGCCGCCGGTTTCCGCGAATCCGCTGGAAGGTCATCCGGATTGTCGACGGACCGATCGAGTCGATCGACCGGACCGAGGAGCTGCCGCAAGGCGCGATCGGCGAGTTGATCGTCCAAGGGCCGGTCGTCACGCGAGAGTATCTCCACCGCCCGGCCGCCAACCGCGACGCCAAGATCGCCGATGGCGACGGTTTCTGGCATCGCATGGGCGACGCGGGCTATTTCGACGCGCGGGAGCGGTTTTGGTTCTGTGGGCGGGTGGCGCATCGGATCCTCACGCCCGCCGGTCCGATGTACACCATCCCCTGCGAAGCGATCTTCAATCGCCACCCGGAGGTCTTTCGCTCGGCGTTGGTCGGCGTGGGCAGCCCCGGCCAACAGGTGCCCGTGATGATCGTCGAGCCGCGCGAGGGTCACATGCCCCGCGGCGAGGCGGAGCGGGCGGCGTGGCTGGCCCAGTTGCGGGAACTCGGGCGGAGCAGCCCATTGACCCAGGCGATCGAGCACTTCCTGTTTCACGAATCGCTGCCGGTCGACATTCGCCACAACGCGAAAATCTTTCGCGAGAAACTCGCCGTCTGGGCCGCCGAGCGCCTGTGATGCGTCGACGCCGGACGCCACTCCGCGCCGTTGACCCTTTCTTGATCGTGCAATGCCTCATCTGGCTATGTGGACGGTCGGTGGTAGGGCGCGTCTGGACGCACCACGGAGCCGCGAGACAATTCGTGGTGCGTCCCGACGCGCCCTACAGGCTCGACCCCGTATATGCCACGGTCCCCTTCATCTCAATGGGATCTTGATCCGATAGCGGTAGGTTGGACATTTCACGGGATTGGCTTCTTTCTCGCTGTAGCCCTGGGTCATCAGCAATATGAGATCATTGCCGCCGCGTTCTTCGTACACGCGGAAGTTGGAATAGCGAACCAGCGGCGGTTCATCGGCGGGTCGATCCTGGATGACCGTAACCGTATCGCGTTTGATGCCCAGCGTTTTCGGGTCGAGTTCGGCAATTTGCAGCGGATAACGTGGATCGCAGCCACCGTGCGTCGGTTCCGGCAGTATATTGCCGATCCAGTACCATTTGCCGTTGTTGGACGACCGTAGGAACTCGGAATAAGCGCTGGGGGAATTGAGCGCGCCGCCGTCGTCGAAGCCCAGTGGTCGAACGTCTTCCCAGCTTCTGCCGCCGTCGCGCGAGGTCGCGCAGTACCGGCGCATGGCGATCTTGCGTTTTTCGAACTCGGGCACAAAGCCCGTCGAAGTGCGCACCACGCAGAGGATTCGACCGTCGTCGAGAACGGCGAACGTCGGTTCGTCCGATCCGCACGTGCCGGCGCTCGAGTAGCCGTAGGGAATCAGGATCCGCCCGCCGGACTCCCAATCGATGGCCGACAGGTCGTCGCGCCAGCGGCCGCGCAGGCAGACGGTTACGACGTAGTAGTTTTCGTCGGGCAGCTCTTTCGCCCCGCCGTCGAACGGAAAGCCGGTCGTCGCGCCCGTCTCGCGGATGAAGCGACGACGTTGTTCGATGGCTGCCCAGAGATAGCACGGCGCCAAGAGCGTGCCGTCGGAGAGCTTGAGAATGCGGCGCCCTTCCATCACCAATTCGCTTTTCCCAAACCAGGCGTCTCGGGCCCAGTGCTCCGCGTCATATTCCGGCCCCTTCTCGATGACTTGCCGTTTTGGTCCCCACGAGCGGCCGGCGTCTTGTGAAACCCGGTAATACATTCGACGCGTGCGGGGAGCGCTGATCGCCGCGTCCAGCTCCGACTGGCCTCCCGTGGGGTCGGGCTGAATGTACTCGGCAAAGAAGAGCACGAACCGCCCATTGTCGGGATCGAGATAGAACGTGTCGAAGCCGGGCATTCTGCGTCGTCCCTCGCCTGCGGGCTCGATGGGCGAAACAAGCTGCTCGCCGGACCATGAATGGCCGTTGTCGTCGGAGTAGCGCACCACGAGCCCTCGGGCGGTGTCGACCGCGCGTGCCAGCCGGTCTTCCCGCAAGGCCGCATACGCCTGGCCGCCGATCCAGCCCGACTCATCGCTCGTCCGCGGCTCTTCTTGCCGCGTCACCTCAATCCCCGGCAGAACGCCGCACGCTCCAATCACGGCGGCAAGCGCGCTTGACAGAATCACATTAGTCCTTAACCAAGCGAACGGTTCACGTTGATTGCATGAAAAAACTCGAAACCTTCCGCGTTTTCCGGGGTATAAAGGGTATTCGTGGTAACCT
>JAPLNP010000376.1 GCA_026401055.1 Planctomycetia bacterium | reverse complement strand
TGACGTTCGACGAGAAGATCCGTAGCAGCCTGGCGCCGAAGACGAAGCGGAGCCACCTGGGCGATCTCTTGAGCCTGCTGGCCAACCTCAAGCCCGAGGGCGCGACGAACATCGCCCACAGCCTGACGCAGGTGGCGGCGAGGCTGCGCCACGCGAGCCTGGTGAGGGTCTTCTCGGACCTTCTGGTCGATCCCGAGCCGGTCGTCGAGGCGCTGCACCGCTTGCGGCACCGGGGCCACGACGTGATCCTGTTTCACATTCTCGACGAGGCGGAGGCGTATTTTCCGTTCGACGGCATGGTCGAGCTCGAAGAGCCCGAGAGCCACGCCCAACTGGCCATCGACGCCGACGGTTTCCGCGAGGACTATCTCAAGGAAGTCGAGGCCTTCCGCGAGACGTACCGGCGCGAGTGTTTTCAGTCGGGGATCGACTACGTTGCCCTGGACACGAGCATGCAGTTTGACAAGGCCCTGGTCGGGTACCTCGCCCGGCGGTCGGCGAGGGGGTAGGGGGCGCCATGACTTTCGTCAACCCGCTACTTCTGGCCGGAGCGGCTCTCGTTGTGGTGCCGATTGTGCTGCATTTGATCATGCGACGCAAGCCGCGGCATCTGGAGTTCCCCGCCCTGCGGCTCGTCCAGTTGCGGCACGAGACGAATCGGCGGCGACTCCGGCTGCGGCATTTGCTGCTCTTGGCATTGCGGGTGGCGGCCATCGCGATCCTGGCGATGGCCCTGGCGCGACCGAGCCTGAAGTTTTCGGGCGTGCTGGGTTCGCGGGAGGCGCCGGTCGCGGCGGTCCTGGTGTTCGACACCGCGCCCAGGATGCAGTACCGCTTGGCGAATCGCACTCGCCTCGAAGAGGCCCAGGAGTTGGGCCGCTGGCTCCTGCGCCAACTGCCCGGCGAAAGCCGCATCGGCGTGCTGGACACGCGGCTCGGGCCGGGCGCGTTTCAAGTCGATCGCGGCGCGGCGGCCGACCGGATCGATCGGCTGACGAGCGTGGCCAACTCGCAGCCGCTGGCGGACGTGCTGGACGAGGCGTTTCGGCTCCTGGCCACGAGCGAGTTGGAGCGCAAGGAGGTCTACGTTTTCACCGATCTGGCCCGAGCCGCGTGGCCGGCGGACACGGCCGCCCGGATCGAGCAACACGCCGCGGAGATGCCCGGCGCGAGCCTCTACCTGGTCGACGTGGGCGTCCGCGAGCCCGAGGACTACTCGCTCGGCGAGCTTCGGCTTTCGGCCCAACTGCTTTCGAGCCGCAGTCCACTCGACGTGCGAACGGAGTTGGCTCGGACCGGTCCGGCGGGCCAGCGGGCGGTCGAGTTGTACCTCTTGGACGAGAATCGCCAGCCGCAAAAGCGCGACCATCGCGACCTGACGCTGGAGGCGGGCGGCTCGGCCGAGATTCCGTTCCAGATCGGCGCGCTGAAGCCGGGCACCCACCAGGGCTTCGTTCGGATCGTTGGCCAGGACAACCTCTCGGAAGACGATACGCGGTATTTCACCGTCGAAGTGGCGTCCGCCTGGCGGATTCTCGTGGTCGATCCCGAGTCGGCCCATTCCTACGCCGGGTTCCTCGCGCAGATACTCGCGCCGGAGACTCTCCGCAAGAGCGGCCAAGCGAGGTTCGAGTGCGACGTGACCCCCCAGCGGGAACTCGCCGAGCGGGATTTGCAGCCCTATTCGGCGGTTTGCCTGGTCGATCCGACGCCGCTTGCGCCGGACGCATGGGAGAAGCTGGGGCAGTACGTGGCAAGCGGCCACGGGCTGGCGGTCTTCCTGGGTCGCAACGCCTCGCCGGTGGACACGTTCAACCAGCCGGAGGCCCAGAAGCTCCTGCCGGGCCCGCTGCTGCGCGAGGCTCGCTCGCCCGAGGTGGGCGTGCTTCTCGCGCCGCGCGACCTGGAGCACCCGATGCTCCGGCCGTTTCGCGAAATGACCGGCTCGATCCCCTGGTCCGATTCGCCGATCTATCGCTACTGGGAGTTGGGCTCGATCGCCAAGGGCGTCAACGTGGTTGTTCCGTTTGACGACGGCCGGCCCGCGGTGCTCGAGCGGACGGTGGGCGACGGCCGGGTCGTGACGATGACGACGCCTGTGTCCGATCGGGCCCAAGGTCAGGCGTGGAATCTGCTGCCGACCGACTCGTGGCCGTTCTTCATCCTGAGCCACCAGATGATGCTGTACCTGGTGGGCAGCACCGACGCGCGGTTGAACTACATGGCCGGCCAGACCGCCGTCGTGCCGCTGGACTCGGCGGCCCCATTCCGGTCCTACCTGCTGACCGCGCCGGGTGATACCAAGTTCCCGCTCTCCGCCGACCCCAAGCAGAACGTGCTCCTGGTCTCCGCGACGGACGAGGTGGGCAACTATCGGGTTCAGGCGGGGGGACGCGCCTCGGGAGTCGATCGCGGCTTCAGCGTCAATCTCGCCTCGCGGCAGACCGAGCTTACCCGACTGACGAAGGATGAGTTGGCGGGACTCTTCGGCGACGTGCCTTTCCGGCTGGCCCGGAACCAGAACGAGATCGAGCGCGACGTCAGCATGGCCCGGGTGGGCCGCGAACTGTTCTCCCCGCTGATCCTCCTTCTCGCCGTGCTCTTGGCCGCGGAATGCCTGCTGGCCAACCGATTCTATCGGGAGGGAGCGTGACGTGGCCCGATTGTCCTTCTATCCCGTCGGCGACAGCTACCTGCTGGTGGTGGTGGCGGCGATCGCGCTGGTGGGACTGTTGGCGATCGGGCCGGCGCGGCACAGGCTGAGCCGGCGACGCCGGGCGGCCCTGTTCGCCCTGCGGCTGGGCTCCGTGCTGATGGTTCTGCTGGCCATGCTGCGACCGACGCTCGTGACCACCGAAGTCAACAAGCAGGCGGCGACCCTGATCGTCCTGGCCGATACCTCGCGGAGCATGTCCGTCCCCGACGCCGTCGGCGGACGCAAGACCCGTTACGAGGCGATGCGCGGCTCGCTGGACGACGCCCGCGACGGCTTCCGGCGAATCGCCAAGAATTTCGAGGTCAAGACCTTCGCCTTCGACCTCCAGGCCCGGCCGCTCGACTTGGCCGACGGCGAAATCCCCTTGCCCGAGCAGCCCGAAGGACGTCAAACCGCCATCGGGTCGGTACTGGAGGACGTGCTTCGGCAGGCGGCGGGCAAGCGACTCTTGGGCGTGATCCTTTTGAGCGACGGCGCCCAGCGAGCCTACGCCCCG
The DNA here is from genome assembly GCA_026401055.1 of Planctomycetia bacterium. Lineage (GTDB taxonomy): Bacteria > Planctomycetota > Planctomycetia > Pirellulales > Thermoguttaceae > JAPLNP01. Next base: position 2,474 of record JAPLNP010000376.1, on the reverse strand, counting down.
CGCGACGCCGCCCCGCAAACCGCCGCCGCCGAGATGAAACGCCTCGGATGTCCACTCTACACCGTTCCGCTCGGCCAGGACCGGGGACTCGGGCAGGCCAAGGACGTCGCGGTCAAGGAACTGCTGGTCGACGACAACGTGTTCGTCAAGAACCAGTTGGCCATCGGCGGACAGATCCGCGTCGACGGCTTCGTCAACCGCGAGATTCCGGTCCGCGTGTTGTTCGAGACGTCGCCGGGCAAGATGGAGGTGGTCGCCCAGCAGGTCCTCAAGCCGACCGCCGACGGCCAACTCCTCTCGGTCGATCTCGGCTACGTCCCCGAGGTGTCCGGCCAGTACAAGCTGACCCTCGAAGTGCCCGACGAACCCGGCGAACTGGTGACCACCAATAACCGGCTGAGCACGTTTGTCAACGTGTTGGCCGGTGGGCTGAACGTGCTGTACCTCGAGGGTTTTCCGCCGCGGGTGGACACCCGGTTTCTCCGCCGCGCGCTGGACGCCTCGGCGGACATCAGCGTCGACTATTTGACGCTCTCTCCCGGCGCCCGGCCGGCCGATCTCGCCGAGCGGTTTAAGCCCGGCAAGTACGCCGTCTACGTCATCGGCGACGTCGACTCGACGGCCTTTAAGCCCGAGGAACTCAAGGACCTGGCCGAAGCGGTCTCGCGTGGGGCGGGGCTGGTGATGCTCGGTGGTTTTCACACGTTCGGGGCCGGCGGCTACGCCGGGACACCTTTGGCCGACGTGCTGCCGATCCGGATGAGCCGATTCGAGCGACAGAAGCCAGGCGATCCGGACCGTCCGGACCTGCATTTGCCCGGCCCACTGCGGATGCGCCCCAGCCGGTTCGGCATGGGCCATTTTGCGTTGATGCTCTCCGGCGATCGCCAGAAGAACCTGGAGTTGTGGGACCGCTTGCCCCCGCTGGACGGGGCAAACCGCTTCGGCGAACTCAAGCCCGGCGCGGTGCCGCTGGCGGTGGACGACCGGGACGACCCGCTGTTGGTGTCGCAATCGTTCGGCGGCGGCCGGGTGATGGCGTTTGCCGGCGACTCGACGTGGCGATGGTGGCTCGGCGACTTCGAGCAGGCCCACAAGCGGTTCTGGCGTCAGATGATCCTCTGGTTGGCCCGCAAGGACGACGTGGTCGAGGGCAACGTGTGGGTGCGGCTGGCGAAGCGTCGGATTGCCCCGGGCACGCCGCTGGAATTCACCGTCGGCGCCCAATCGCCGACCGGCGACCCGGTCGGCGGCGCGAAGTTCGAGGCCGAGGTCACGTTGCCCGACGGCGGCACTCGCCCGATCCGGCTGACCCGGCGCGGCGAGTCCTGGACCGGCGTCGTCAACGAGACCCGCGAGGCCGGCGACTACGCCGTCAGCGTCAAGGCGTCGAAGGACGAGCAGCTTTTGGGCGCCGCCCGGGCGAGGTTTCTCGTGTTCGAGGAAGACTTGGAGTTGGACAACGCTTCGGCGGACGTGACCGGCCTGGAGAGCCTGGCGGCGATGACCGGCGGCGAGTCGATCGCCGCCGAGCAACTGCCCGAACTGCTCCAGAAGCTGCTGGAAAACACCGAGACCCTGGAGGATCGCGTCGAGACGAAGCGGACCTACTGGGACCGCTGGCCGTTCTTCCTGCTGCTGGTCGGCCTGCTGGGGGCCGAATGGTACCTGCGGAAGCGCTGGGGGCTGGTGTAGAGCGGGTCTCGACCACCCTGCATCCTCCGTGGCAACGAGGGCGGTTGACGCGCCGAGGCACCCGTCGGACAATCATAGTAGCTGCCCGGCCGCCTTCCAAGGCGCCCGAGACGAAAACCACGCAACGGATCCCACCGCGATGGCGCAATCACGCATCGGTATTTGGCTCGTCGGCGCCCGGGGAGGCATCGCCTCGACCGTGGCCGTCGGACTCACGGCGCTGGACAAGGGACTCGTCGACGAGGTCGCCCTGGTCAGCAGCCTGCCCCGGTTCGCGCGGCTCGGGCCGGCCCGGTGGAGCGACTTCGTCGTCGCCGGCCATGAAATCCGCGACGTCGCCCTGGCCGACGAGGCCATGCGGCTGGCCACCGAAAGTCGGGCGATCGAGCCGAACCTGGTCGATCGGTGCCGCAAAAGTCTGGACCAGATCGACCGGCGGATCCGGCCCGGCACGATCCACAACGTCGGCCCGACCATCGCCGCCCTGGCCGACGACTCCGTCCCCCGCGACGAGACGCCCCTACAGGCTATCGCCCGGCTGGGCCACGACATGGCGGCGTTTGTCCAAGCTGAAGGGATTGCCCATCTGGTGGTGGTGAACGTGGCTTCGACCGAGCCGCCGGTGGACGCTTCAAGCTTGCCGCCACGTTGGGCGGAACTTGACCGGCTGCTGGACGAATGTAGTCCGCACACTCCGTGTGCGGAAGTCGGCACACGGAGTGTGCCGGCTACAATACGGCTGCCGGCCAGTTCGCTATACGCAATCGCGGCGCTGGAGC
>JAPLNP010000274.1 GCA_026401055.1 Planctomycetia bacterium | reverse complement strand
TCGCTCCGAGAACAAATCCGCGCCTGGTCAAACGATGTCAACAAAACTCAGCGTGGCGTCGATTGGCAGATGAAAATCAACGATGCCCGCTGTAAACTCAAGTCAGTCTATCCCAAAATTAAGCTGTGACAAAGCACTAGTCGCCCGGCGGCAGATTGTGCAGCGGGCCGAGGCCCGTGGAGCGGGGCACCAGAATCGCGGCCAGCCGGCCGGCAGCGTCGAGCGCGGCGTACTCCGGGGCCTCGGGCAACTCGGGACGGAAGCGAATGATGCGGCCGTGACCGATCTCGGTCGTCTCCTCGGCGGAAAGCACCACTCGCGGCAGCGTCGGCACCGCCAAAATCGCCGGCAAGACGTGGTCCGCCAGGGTCGCCTTGTCGAGTTGCCCCGGGCCGACCGCCCGGTCGATCGAGAAGCCGCCGACGGCGGTCCGCGTGAGCCCGGACATCACGGCCGCCGTGCCCAGCGATTCGGCCAAGTCGCGACCCAACGAGCGGACGTAGGTGCCGCCGCCGCACTCGACGTCGAGCGTCAACTCCGGGTATTCATAGCGTCGGACATCGAGCCGGTGAACGGCGACCGGCCGCGGTTTTAGTTCCACCTCGCCGCCGCGCCGGGCGACGTCGTACGCGCGGCGGCCCTGCACCTTGATCGCCGAGTACGCCGGCGGACGCTGTTGGATCACGCCCACCAAGGCCGCGGCGGCGGCGGCAACCGCCTCGGGCGTGGGCACCGGCGGGTTCTCCAGTTCGGTCACGTCGCCTTCGACGTCCTCGGTCGGACTCCGCCGGCCCAACAGGAACGTGCCGGTGTAACGCTTCGGCATCCGCTGAACGTATCCGATCAGCCGCGTGGCCACCCCGACGCACAACACCAGCACGCCCGAAGCCAACGGGTCGAGCGTCCCGGCGTGGCCGACCTTGGTTCTCCGGGGCAGCAGCCGCTGGACGACGTCGACCGCCTCGCGCGAGGTCATTCCGCCGGGCTTGTTCAGGTTCAGCAGTCCGCAAGGTCCCACGGGTCGGTTCCGTTCTTTTGAAAAACGCTGATTCGCGCTGATCGACGCGGATGAAGACAATTGGTGACAACGAGCGTTCCAAGAAAACCGTCAACCTATTCTGACGCGGATCCTCAGTCAATAATTGGACTTATCCCCTTTTTCTCGTGGCCGGGCAGGGCGAGAATCCGCCGGCGGATCTCTTCTTTCGCTTCGCGAAATCGCGCGTCTTCCGTCGAACCGTAACGCTCGGCAAAGACCTTCGACGAGAGTCCCTCCTCGAGGTTGCCGCCGTCGGGAACGTAGTTCTTGACCAGGAAACCGCTGGCAACGTCCGATAGCGACAGTTCGCCCTTGGCCACGCGCGAGGCGAAGGCCGTGCCGGCGATGTCGGCCGACAGGTCGACGAAACTGAAGCCCGAGGCGCCGCGACTATCCGACAGCTCCTTGGCCGTTCCGGCGGCTTCGGCCGCGTCGGGGCCCAGCGGCACGGCCAGCGCCGCGGACACGACGAAGTGCTCGACCAGGTCATGTCGCCCGTGCATGGTGGGCTTGCCCAAGACCTCAAGACGCTGCCGGCGCTGTTCATCGGACTCGACGGCGCGGAGGACGGGGCCCAGGACCGCGTGGTCGCGGAGCATCGTCGAGTCGTCCAGCGCCACGGCCAGGCCGAGCAGGAATGCCTTCGAGGCGATCTCCGGCGGGTACTGTTCGGCACTCATCGTGGTCGCGGCGATCCGGAAGTAGTACTCGGTCAGACGGTCGCCGGCCCGGGCGGCCGCGGCAACAAGCCCCGCGGCGAGGTCGGCGAAATTGGCTTTGACGGAGGCTGCCCCCCCGGACGTCCGGCCTTCACCGACGAGA
>JAPLNP010000498.1 GCA_026401055.1 Planctomycetia bacterium | reverse complement strand
AAAGTATCTCGCGACGAAGTTCGCCCGGCCCAGGTCGACCGCCTTCATCACCCGGTAGGCCTCTTTGGCGCTGATGCCGTCGTCGTGGGCGATCTGGGCGACGCGGAAGGGCTCCGAGGCGATGAGCCTCGCGGCGACGCCGTGCTCCCGGGGCAGCAGGAACTGGGCCCCGCGGCCGACCAGCACGAGGCGACCGCGCTGGGCGGCGGCCATCACGACGTGGCGCAGATGCGTAAGGTACTTCTCGTGCGGAACGATATGGGGATCGAGCCAGGTGCCAAGAATGTCATGCACCCAGTTGGACGAGGTTTCGTCGACCAGATCGAGCATGGGCCGCGAGAGGCGGTAGCGTTGCGAGATCCGGTCCAGGAGGGATTTGTCCAACACCTCCCAGCCCAGCTTCTGACCGACCAACTCGGCGATCAGGCTACCCAGGGCCCCGTGTTCGCGAGAAATGGTCACGAAGGGTCCGAGCCCCCGATCGGCCGCGACGGTTCCGCGAGACGAGAGCCTCCGGTCGGTGATTTCGCCGCTACGAACCCAGGCCCGCATGCGATTTTCGGCCTCGGCGACGATCCGCGGCTCGTCGTGGAGTTGAGTCTTCATGGTTTGGCCTCCTTCCGAGACAAACCACGCGGACCAGCCCGCCGCTCTGGTTCCGCGTTTGGAATCCGAGAACGAGGACAGGATGCCGGGGGCGTCCGTCTGACCAGCACCCCACACCTGTAGTATATCGCGGCGGGAAGAAAGTGATACCCCCTGAGTCAGGGAGGCTTGACGTTTCAGGAGCCGTTCTCGCGGAAGGAATCGCGGAAAAGGCGTAGAAACGCCACGAGGACACTAGACGGAAACCGGGAGAGACGCGACACTACAAGTTCCTCGTCAGTTCCGCGTGGTTGTCCCATGACCTCTCCCCAAGGCAAGCGGTTCTCCCGCGAGTTGGCCGTCGAAGACCTGGAGGCGGCCGTCCGCGCGCGGACCGAGGATCTCGCCCGATCCAACCGCGAACTGGCCGACTTCGCCTCGGTGGTCGCGCATGACTTGCGGTCGCCGCTTCTGACGGTATCGGGCTACTGCCATCTCTTGCGGGAGGGATACTCCGGTCGGATGGACACGACCGCGGACGGATACCTCAATGCGATCGTCGAGGGCGTCGCCCGGATGAACCGCCTGATCGAAGACTTGTTGGACTATTCTCGTCTCGGTTCCTCCGAGTGTGCCTTCGAGCCGATCCGCCTCGACGCCGTTCTCGGCCAGGTCGGAGCGAACCTGGAGGCCATGATCCGCCAGAGCGGCGCCGCGATCGAGATCGGGCCGATGCCCACGGTGCTCGGCGATCAGACCCAGTTGGCGCAGTTGTTCCAAAACCTGATCGGCAACGCGATCGGGTTTCGAGCGACCGAGCCGCCGGCCATCGCGATCTCGAGCACGCCCGACGGCGACCGCCACGTGATCCGCGTCGCCGACAACGGGATCGGGATCGATTCGATGGATTTCGACAAGGTCTTCCAGATATTCTTCCGGAAGGCGGCCGGCCGGCGCGAAGGGGGCACGGGAATCGGCCTGGCGATCTGCAAGAAGATCGTCCATCGCCACGGCGGGCGGATCTGGCTGGAGTCCGAGGTGGGCCGCGGCACCACCTTCCTGCTCACGTTGCCCGACGCCGAAACGGGCCGGACTCCGACCGCGTAGCCGTTCCGGTGGGCCTCGGCCGCCGGTCGAACGTGATTCCCGCGGGAGAGCATGGACGTGGCACCGAGCCTCCGGCGGCCTCGACCCACCCTGCTCGGTCGCCGATCACGTTCCCAATTCGTCCTTGAACTGCCGAAATTGGTCCTTCAGGGCGTCGACGTCCTCGCGCAGCCGGGCCACTTCGGCGCCCAGCGCGGCGAATTCGTCATGGAAGGTCTTGGCCGATTCCGCCCTGGAAACCGCCGCCGGCGGTGAAACCTCCTGGTGGCGGCCGCTCGGGCCATATTGGGCACGGAGCTTCTCCAACTCGCCGGGCTGGTACAGGGCGTGGCTGACGACGTGGCCGCGGCCCTCGGGCGTCAGCGAGATGACCAGCCCCTTCGAGCGGAGCGAATCCAGGATCGGCCGCAGTTCGGCCAGTCCGGCGATCGGCTCCATTCGCGAGGCGCGGCCGCGCAGCTCGCCCTCGGTCTGCGCGCCGCGAAGCAGCAGTTCGGTCATCACGGCCATCTCGAACTTGTCCACTCCGAGCCACTCGTAGAGGTAGTGCCGGTATTTTGACACCCGGCCGTACCCTTGAACGATGCCCACCGCCCCCAGATCGCGCAGCCGATCGAGCGACTGCTCGACGTCATCCGGACTGAGGTTCATCAACGGCTCGCGGTTGCTCTTCTGGTTGCAGCCGGCGCACGCGGCGTTCAGGGACAAGGGATAGGCGTCGGGCGTGGTCTTCGCCTTCTCGGCCAGGACGCCGATCACGCGACGGTCGATCGAGCCGAGCGGCTGCCAGCGCGGCCCAGGCTTGGCGTCTTGTTGTGGGGCAACAGAATTCTCCGTCATCGGGCATTCTCCAAGAGTCTCACGTTTCTCGGGCGAGTAATGTCATTGATACCGCCCGCGCGTTGGGATGTAAATGGGGGTCGGCCGGTTCTCGGCGAGGATGCCGTGGCGAACCCGTTGGGTGGCACGTTCCCGAGCCCCGAGCACCGTCACTGATCCAGGCCGGCGACGATCTGGCGGACCGCGCTGTCATAAGGGAAGTCCATGCCGTAACTGGCAACGAGACGGCGCTCGATCTGGAGCCGGGCGGTGTCGGCCTTATCGGTGGCGGCCTCGATGGCTCGGTCAAACTTGTTCAGCACCGCGCGGGTCTCCTCCCGTCCTTGCTGATAGGGCTGTTCGGCCGCGGGGCCATGCGCGGCGACGGCCGCATCGAGTTTGGCGAGATTCGCGGCCGAGGCCTTGCCCTGCGCCGCCGATTCGGCATACTCGCGGAGCCGGCCGGTCCAGCGGAAAACCCCGAGCACCTCCGGCGGGTAAGGACTGTCCGGCTTCGACGGTTTGGAAATCCTCGAAATCAACTCGGCCAGGTCGTCGACGCCGTCCTCACAACGGGGCGGCACCTTGCTGAATTGCAGCCAGGCGGCCGCCTCCAGTGCGATCACCTGGTCGGGATGCTCGACCTTGATCTCCTCCCACTCGCGTTGAGCCTCGCTTGTACGTTTGGTCTTCATCAGCAACAGACCGTAGAGGAGTTTCGGCTCCGGTTCCTCGCCCGACAGCTTGGCGGTCTCGGCGTATTGCTTGTCCACCTCAACGGGTCCGATCCGATCCTGACCCAATTGCGCCGCCAGCCGCCGGATGGCCGTCTTGGCTTCCTCAGACAGACGCGGCGGCCGATCGTCGGGCAAAACCAACACCGGGGTTTGCGTCTTGGCGATCTCCGAACCGGCCGAGGTCATCGCCTCGGTGAGAAACGAGAACAACTCGGTCGGCTCCAGCCGGTTGTCGCGGTTCTTGTCCGCCTTGCCGGAAAACCCCTCGGCCAGGCAGTAGGCGAATAGGCCGTGTTCCTTGGCGGGCAACACGTACCCCCGCTCGTTCGGCGAACAACTCCCCACGGCGGTGACCGTCCGCAGGGGACTCCGGCCGGGCGGCGCTTTGAGCGACTTGAGCATCTCGGCCGCGGACGGCTCGCCGGCCAGGTCCGGCCCCTCGCCCGCGTGCGTGCTATCCAGAAGGAGCAGCTTCTCCTTGGCCGGGCATTGCTCGAACTGCTCGACGAGCCATTCGAGGGGCAAGCCCGAAACGGCGGGACGTTTCCGGTCGAAATCCTTCGGCGCGAGGTAGACCTTTCCGTCCGTGTCCGCGTAAGCGTGGCCGGCGAAATAGACGATCACCTTGTCGCCTTCGCCCGCCCGGCGAAGCAGGTCCGGAATTCCCTGTTCCAGCCGCACCCGGCTTTCGTTGGCCAGCAACAATGCCTGGTCGTCGGGCACGCGGTACCGCCGCACCAGCCGGTCGCGGAGCAGTTGCGCGTCGGCGACCGTGTGCGTCAACGGGCCGAGCGTGCGGTCGTCGTACTCCTGGATTCCGATCAGCACGGCCCAGCGGCGCGGATCGGCGGGCCGTAGAGCGGCGATGGACAGGGCCGCGGGCGACCGCGCGTCGGGCGCGTCGTGCGTGATCTCGACCTGGTCCTCGTCGCGCAACTCGTCGAGCGCGACCGTCTGTCCGCCCAGCGAGATCGCCGTCTTCGGCCCAACCGTGAACGTCGTCGGCTGCGTCGCGCCGTCCATCAGGACGTCCAGCGTCCCCGTGGCAACCTCGACCTTCTGGATGGTCCCGGTCTGACCCAGGACGCGGTAGGCGTTCACCCGGACAATCCGTTGGTCGTGGGTCACCTTGACCTTGTCGCCGGGGCGAAGATCCGCGGGCTTCAATTCCCGTTCGTTGAGGATCCGCCGGTCGTTGATCGTCACTTCGCACGTGGGAGCGAAGGGCCAGGTGACCATCTCCGGCTTGTCTTCCGGACCTTGGGCGACGGTCAGTTCGCCCTTCACTTCGTCCAGTCCTCGGACGACGCCCTCGAAAGTCACCTCGCGGAGCGCCTCGAGCTCGGTCGCGCGGCGGCCGCCGGAGTCGTCGCCGACGTGGTGTACGACGACCCGATCGCCGGCCCGAAGGTCGGCCAGGGCGACCGGCTTGCCGTCGTGGGTGTCGCGGCCGTTGAATCGGATTTTCAGCTCCCGCGGCACGGCAATCAGCAGTTGCTTTTCCGGGGCCTCGCCGTCGGGGGCGAGCGTGAACTCACCCTGGTCGGCTTTGACCGCGGCGACGCGGCCTTGGGCGACGTCGGGGCGCGTGGCCCGAAGCTCGGTGATGAGCCGTCCGGCGTCGTTGCGGTACTTCTTCAAGAGCACGTGGTCGCCCGGCTGCAAATCGCGGGCCAGCGATGGTCGGTCGTTGACGAACACCGCCGTCTCGCCCGTGAACGTGATCTCCTTGGGGGTTCCGTCCGGCATTTCCAGGGCGATTTTGTGCTCGTCGACGTAGGACTGGCGGAGGATGCCCTCGACCGGCTTGGGCGGGCCCTGGTCGACGGGCGGCGTGGGCGAGGGCAGCAGCAGGGTCAACGACACGAGCAACGAGCAGACCACGGCGGCAATCGCCCCGATCCGCCGAATCCGCTTCTTCTTGGCCGCCGCGATCTTGGCGGCCTCCTCCTCGGGATTGACCTGCTCGGGCGGCTCTTCGATCGCCACCGCGCCGGCTCGTAAATCGCGGAGCACTTCGGTCGCCGTTCGATAACGCTGGGATTGATCCTTGGCGACCAGCCGCTGGATCACCCGGGCGAGATCCTCGGGCACGCCCTCCAGGACTCGGGCGATCTCGGGCAGCTTGCGGTCCGGCGCGCTGTGCCACATCATCCAGGCGATCTGCTTGTCGCGCCCGTAGGAGCCCAGCCCGGGGAACAGCGACTCGAATTGCGCCCCGCACATCAATTCATACGCCGAAAAGCCCAGCGAATAGAGGTCGCTCGCGGGGCCGACGGGTCCGAACTCGGGCGAGACCAGTTCCGGGGCCATGTACTTCGTCGTGCCCTTGAGCAGGCTTCCCTCTTCGCCGCTGGCGCGTCGGGCCAGTCCGAAATCTCCCAGCTTGATCCGGTTCTGCATGTCCACGAGCATGTTGCCCGGCTTGACGTCTCCGTGAATCACCCCGTTGGCGTGCAGGAACTGCAAGGCGTTGAGATTCGAGATCAGGACCATCCGCAGCAGGTTCAGGTCGATCGGCTTGCTCTCGGGACTCCGGCGCAGGCTCCCCCGCATCAATTCGAGCACCAGCCATCCCCGCGGGCGGACGAGGTCGTAGATCGTCACGATATTGGGATGCTGCAACGAGGCGAGCAGTTGGGCCTCGCCCCAGTAGCGGTCCAACTGCCGCGGGTCGCCGAGGAACTGCTGGTGGATCTGCTTGATCGCCACCTCGCGCCCCAGCTCGCGGTCCCGCGCGCGGTAGACCGTGGCGAAATCGCCCGTGGCGATCGTGTCGATAATCTCGTAGCGCGCGTGGGGTTCCATGGCGGTTCTGCGTCAATCCTCGTGACAATTCGCAGGGGACTGTCCCCCTCGCGCTTGTGAACGGCTATCAATTCTCGCGGAGCATGACCGAAATGAGTTCTTCCAGTTTCTTGTCCCGGTCGCGGCTGCCGGTGAGTCCCTTGTCGAAACGGTCGCGTTCGGCCCGCAAGAGATCGAGCACCTGGCGGTAAAGCCGTCGCTCGCCGGCGCGATCGCCTCGGGACGCCGCCCGCTGGGCCTCGCGTAGGCAC
>JAPLNP010000231.1 GCA_026401055.1 Planctomycetia bacterium | reverse complement strand
TGCTCCGCTCCGTTCGCTGCGCTCACTACGCTCCGCAACGCCCCCCAACAGCAACCCTAGAATCCACCTTAAACACTCCGCTTTTCTGTCTTGACAACCCCGACCACCTCACATTGACCCGCCCTACGGGATCAAATTCGGCTCGAACTGGCAGGTTTCGACCCGGAAGCTCGACGTGAAGGACGGCCGGGCGGAAGACGCCACCCGCCAGCCCGAACAGGTCCGCGCGTTCCGCGACACCTGGGCACTGGGCATCCACTCGTACCTCGCCTACCTCCGCGACCGGCTGGTGGTCGCCCGCGAATTGCTAACCGAAACGGGCAGCATGTTTGTCCAGATCGGGGACGAAAATGTCCATTTGGTGCGGTGCATGATGGATGAGGTGTTCGGAAGTGAGAATTGTTGTGGTGTCGTTACATTTCAGAAGACAAGCGGTCAAAGTAGCCCAAGTGCAAAGACAAATGTACTGACAAAGGTGGCTCATACCTCGTGTGGTTCGCAAAATCCATCGATCATGTGAAATACCGTGAATTGTTTGTGCCCAAAGGCGCGGGCGGCGAGGACTCAGGAAACTACCGGTACGTCGAGGTTGCTGGTGATAGAAGGCCGATGACTCCCGAAGAAATGGCAGCCCCCACTTCGCTTGATATGCTGTCGCGAATCTTCCGATACGACAATATCACATCGGCCCAGACATACACTGGCGGAAGTGATCCGTTCCGATTCGAGAGCAAGACATTCCTCCCGCCAGTGGGCCGTGGATGGTCAACCAAGCCCGAGGGCCTCCAACGCCTTGCATGGGCCGGGCGGCTGCACGGCATTGGAAACACTCTCTCATACGTTCGGTACTTCGACGACTTCCCCGTTACGCGAATGAACAACATCTGGGGCGATACGGTTATTAGCGGTTTCGGCACCACAAAGCTGTATGTCGTCGAGACACTGCCCGAGGTGGTCGTCGTGCGATCTTGATGACCACGGACCCTGGCGACCTGGTGTTGGACCCAACGTGCGGGAGCGGCACGACGGCCTATGTCGCCGAGCAGTGGGGGCGGCGATGGATCACGTGCGACACGAGCCGGGTCGCGTTGGCCCTGGCACGCACGCGGCTGATGGCCGCCAAATTCCTTTGCTACTACCTCGCCGATGAGTATCCGAAGACGGCACAGATGGCCGCCGATGACGAAATCAAGGACCATCTGCGAAAAACGCCGCCCGCTGTCGATTGCTCCGCTGCCGATATCCGCAAGGGCTTCGTCTACAAGCGGGTGCCGCACGTGACGCTCAAGTCGATCGCCAACAATCCGGACATCCGCGAAGGCATGACCCGGCAACAAATCGACGCCGCCATCGCCCGGCACGCCGAAATGGAAACGCTCTTCGACCAGCCGTACGAGGACGCCAAGCGGGTCCGGGTCTGCGGGCCGTTTTCCGTCGAAAGTCTTAGCCCCCATCGAACCATCAGCGCCGACGAGAAGAAACAGCGCGCCGAAGAGGGACTTCCCGACAGCGGTCGCCCGCTGAAGGTCTACGGGCCCGACAACTTCGGACACATGATCCTCGACAACCTCCGCAAAGCCGGCGTCCAGAACGCCCGCAAGGGCCAGCGCCTCCAGTTCGACACGCTCGACCCGTATGCCGGCGAGTGGATTCACGGCCAAGGGACCTACGCCGAGAAGGACGGCACTCGGAAGCGGGCGGCTATCTCGATCGGGCCCGAACACGGCACCGTCGGCGCCGCGCTCGTCAAGGAAGCGGCCAAGGAAGCCGTCAAGGGCGTCGGCTTCGACGTCCTCGTGGTCTGCGGCTTCGCCTTCGACCCGAGCGTCAGCGAAGAAGCCAAACGTTACGGCAACCTGACCGTCCTGCCGGCCAAAATGAACCCCGACCTGGCCATGGGCGACGAACTCTTGAAGAAGACCGGGGCGGGCAACCTGTTCATGATCTTCGGCGAGCCCGACGTGAAGATCACCAGCCGCAAGGGCGGCCAGATCACCGTCGAGATCAAGGGCCTGGACGTGTACGACCCGACCACCGGCCAGATTCGCAGCGACTCGACCGACGACATCGCCTGCTGGTTCATCGACACCGACTACGACGGCGAGAGCTTCTTCGTCCGCCACGCCTACTTCACCGGCGCCGGCGACCCCTACGACAAACTCAAACGCGCCCTGCGGGCCGACATCGACGAAGCCGCCTGGACGAGCCTCTACAGCACCGTGAGCCGCCCCTTCGACAAGCCCGAGGGCGGCAAAATCGCCGTCAAGGTCATCAACCACTACGGGGATGAGGTACTTCAGGTGTTCGAGGTCTGATCACCCCAAGAAACGCCGAAGGCGGTCCCGAGGATCGCGCCTTGGAACCGCCTTTCGTCAAACGACTGCCAGAAGCGGAGGGCACGAGATTCGAACTCGCAACTCCTTACGGAGCACCACATTTCCAGTGTGGCCGCTAGCCATTCGCTTACCCTCCGTAATTGCCTACGCAACATCATTTTGCGCCTCGCTCTTCTGCCCGTCAAGGGCCTTTTTGCCCTCCGCGCACCGGGCGCGCAAGAGCGGGCGCGGTTGGATGGCTTCCATCGGCCCCGAGTGTGGCCGGTGGACGCGGGGGGTTGGTAGCGCCGAGTGTGGCCGCCGGCCGCCGCCGGACCGCCCTCTTGGCGATGGTCATTGCCTCCGCTTGCGGATCACCTCCGCGGTCGCCCCGACCATGAGGGAGGTTTCCTTTTCCGACACCCCGGCCATTTGCAGGTCGGTGATCGCCGCCCGGCGGAAATGGCGAAGGGTCAAGTGGTTCCCTTCCTGCCCCGTGAGGAAGTGCGCCAGCTCGCCCTGAAGCCATTGCACAAACCGTCCGGGGGCAAAGTGCTCGAGCACGAACGGGTCGCCCACTTCCAGCGGCATCCGGCCGATCGGGTTGGTGTCGGTGGCGGTCGGCAACGGAATGACCGATAGCGTGTAGGGCTTCTCCGACTTCGTGTTGACCGCGCCGGGAAACACGCGATCGAAATTCGCCGCGATGATCTCGCTGCCGCGGACCACCGCCTCGCTCGGGCCGTCCAGCAGGCCGTTGGCCCCGTCGTTGTCGCCGTCCTGGGCGACGGTCGTCACGCTGCCGTCGAGCGAGACCGCCCGGATCGCGTTGGCCAGGATGTCGGCCACGTAGATCCGCCGCGTCCGCCGGTCGTAGAACAGCCCGTCGGTCGACTTCATCAACGGCGACCGGGCCAGGACGGTCTGCGAGACGACCTTGCCGGCGGCGTCGAGCACGAGCTTCTCGATCGTCGCGTCGCCGCAATTGGCGACGTAGAGATTGCCGTTTTCGTCGAAGTCGATGCCGTCGGCCCCGACGGGGATGTCCTTGCTGTGGGTCTTCAGAGTGGCGATGCAATGCGGGTCGGCGCCGCCCGGCTGGACCGTGACGTTCTCCTCGTCGAGGCGGAAGCGATAGACGACGCTCAGAACGTCGCCCTCGGCGGTCTTTCCGACGGCCGAATCGGTGAGGTAGACGAAGCCGTCGCGAATCGCCACGCCGTTGGCAATGTCGAGACCCTGGGCGACCGTTTTCACCTCGCCGGGCTTCCCGTCGCGGACCACGACGCGCAAGAGCCGCGAGTACCGGCCGGAGAGCTGGCAGTCGGCCACGTAGAGGTCGCCCGACGGCGCTTGGCGAACTCCCATCGGACAGACCAGGCCCGTCGTCGGATGCGGCGGCAGCTTCGCGAACAGCGAGACCTCGTCGCTCGACGAAATCTTCATCAGCACGCCCGGCGACTTGGTGTCGGTAAGATTGGGCACGGCAAGGATGATCGTGCCGTCCGGTAATACGGCCATGGCGTCGGGCGTGTTGCAGTAGTCGGGCAGGGCAATCGACCGCCGCCGCGGCACGCCGCGGATCTTCTCGACGACAAATCGAACGGCGGCCGCCGTGTCTTCGTAGTTCGTCGAATGCCCGTCCTCGGGACGATCGATCAGCAGCACCGGCCGACCCTGCTTTTGCAGAACGCCCATCAGCCGCCGCACGCTGTCCGGCGGCACGCTCGTGTCGCGGCCCCCGACCGTCGCCGCGATCGGCATCGCGAGCCGCTCGGGCCAAAGTTCGGCGCTGCGGCGGCGGTACTCTTCGGGCACTTCGGTCTTCGAGCCGCCGAACGACTCGCGAATCGCCTCCTGAAAGTTCTCGTACTCGACGTGGTTCGCCGTGCCGTTGAGCGAGACCACGCCGGCGACGCGATCGGGGTGCAGCGCGGCGAACGTCAGGGCGGAACTGCCGCCCATCGAACCGCCGGAAATGATCGTCCGCGCGATCTTGTACTTCGCCTGCACCTCGTCGAGGATCTGGACCATGTCGGCCTCGGCCTTGGGACCCATCCACGATGTGGTTCCCCGGTAGTCGGGCGCGACGAGGATCATCTTGTATTGGGTCGCCGCGTCGCGGCACGCGCGAATCTCGGGCCGGTCGCCCCGGATGAACTGCCACCGGTCGCTTCCGTGCCCGTGCAGCACGACGAGCAGATCGGCCAGCTTGTTGGCGTCGAACTCCGGCGGCAGCAGGACGACGTAGCGTTGCGTCGTGCCGTCGCATCGGGCCTGGAACGCGACATCGACCGGCTCGGCCGCCCCAACGGCGGTGGCGGCGATCCATGCCACAAGGAACGTCATCGCGAATCTCTTCATGGTGGTTTACCTTGGTTAGGGGATTCTCTCGGCGGAGGCTATTGTGATTTCGCTGACGGCGGCGGTTTCGCGGATCTGCTCGGGGCGTTTGGCGCCGCAGAGGGCCGACGCGACGCCCGGCCGCGAAATCGTCCACGAAACGGCCAGTTGGGCAACCGAGCAGCCGGCTGCCTCGGCGATCGGTCGGAGCCGGTCGACGGCGTCGAGATTCTCGCGCCACGCGCTGGCGGTGAACAACGCCGAGCGGCGCCGCCAATCATCCTCGGCGAAGACGTGGTCCCGGGCAAACTTGCCCGTCAAAAGCCCGAGCGCCAAGGGTTCGTAAGCGACGACGGCCACGCCGCTGCGGCGGCACCACGGCAGGATCTCCGCTTCGGCCTCGCGTTGGAGCATGTTGTAGCGGACCTGGCACGCGACAACCGGGCACTCGGCGGCGAAGGCTTCGATCTCGGCCACCGACAGATTCGACACGCCGATCGCCCTCGCCTTGCCCGAGGCCAGTACATCGCGAAACATGCCGGCCGATTCGGCAATCGGCGCGTCGGTCGCCGGCGCGTGGAAGTAGAGCAAATCGACGTAGTCCAGCCCCAGCCGCGCAAGGCTCCGGTCGTAGTGTTCCTTCAGCCGCTCGGGCCGGCCGGTCGTGGCGATGTTGCCTTCGGCGTCCCAGTAGACGCCCACCTTGTCGGCCAACACAACCCGGTCCCGGCGTCCGCGGAGGGCCCGGGCAATGCGGCGCTGACTCTCGCCGTCGCGGCCGTAGGCATAGGCCGTATCGAGGTGGTTCACGCCCGCGTCCAGCGCCGCCTCGATCACCGCCACGGCATCGTCGTCCGTCATCGGACCGCTGGCCACTCCGGCCAGCGGCCAACAGCCCAAGGCGACGGGCGAAACATAGAGGTCGGATTGTCCCAGGCGTCGGGTGGGTAGCATGGTGCCGGTTCGCTCCGTTGCGGGCGGGTGGCACGTCCCTGAGCGTAGCGAAGGGCGTGGTCTGCCGGCCCACCACGCCCTTCGTTCCTCAGGGCGTGCCACCCAATTGTCAAACTTGTTCCTTCGCCGGCCCCAAGGATGCCCTACTCCAGTTCCGGCCCGGCGATCCGTTCGCCGCGGAGTTGGCGGGCTTGGTCCTCGGGCTTAAAGGTGCCGTAGAACAGGGCGTTCGCGTCGATCCACGTGACGATCCGGTCCCAGTCCTCGGGCGAAAGCTGCACGTCGTGGTGGCCCTTGTCCAACAGCGCGACCAGCCGGCTGGCGCGGGCGCCGAAGCGATCGGGCATGGTCAGCGGCTCGTAATTCTCCTCGGGCAAGCCCCATGCCGTGTACGACACGTAGGGGATCAGAGCGTTGTACGATTTGCTAAACGCTCCGTCGGCGACGCCGGTCAGGATGACCTTGCCCTCGGGCTTCTCCGGGTTGTGGCATTGGACGCATTGCCGGTCGAGCACGGACTGGACGAGGATCGGGTAGCTCAGCGGTCGCGAGCCGTCCGGGCCGGGGGCGAGCGTCGAGGGCGGCCGCGCGAGGGCCAACGCCGTGCCCGGCGTCCCGCCCGCGGTCGTTCGCGGCTCGTGGCAGCCGATGCACGAGACCTGTTCGCCGGGCTGAAGGTACGTGAGCGACCGCATCGTCTGCACGGCGCGGCCCCGGGCGTCCAGCGCCTGGAACAGCACCGGCAACCGCGCCGGGACGCGGAAATAGGCCGAACCGTCCTTTTCGACCGGCACCGTGCCGAGGACCTGTTTGCCGGGCGAGGCGCTCGCCGCGCCGACCATCGGCTGGTTCGCGTGCGGCGTCGTCTTGGGTAACACCTGCACGACGCGCAGCCGCGTGATCTCCACGTCCGGCAGCTTGGGCCAACTGTCGTGGACGTTCTTCACGAAAAACGTCCCCTCCGGACGCTCGTTGGTGCTCTCGGCCCAGCGCGACGGCATCACCAGCGCCGGCGGACGCGGCCGGGCTCTAAGCGGCATCGGCCACTGGCTCGACAGGTTCGGGTCGCGGTAGAGAAGTTCCTTGTTCCCGAAGGCATCGACCAGGTACAGGCCGAACATGTTGGGGATGTTCGGGCCCGGCTCGCCCCGCAGCCGATCGAAGCTGTACGCCGCGAGAAAGTACGTCTCCGAGAGCGGATAGGGCGACCGGTAGCAGTGGCCCGGCCAACGCTCCTCTTCCTCCGGCACCTGCGCGAGCCGCGTCGCCTGCGATTGCGGCTGCGGGCCCCACATCGCGGCCGGCTCGTCGTCGAAGCGGGTCGGCTGGGGCACCGCCTTGCCGTGGAACAGGCCGTTTTCCGCTTCCGGGAACACGGCGTCCGGCGTCAACCGCGTGATCGGCCCCATGCCGTCGACGCCCCGCGTCACGTCCAAGAGAACGATCGACCCGGCCGTCAGCCCGTGGTGCGGGGCCGCCGTGGCCATCACCTTCGTCGAGCCGGGAATCGGCTGCGTCTCCCACGTGCCCACCGGGTTGAACGTGTTGTTGCCAAAATAGATCCGCACGTCGCTACCGTCCTGGCGAACCGACCAAAGCTGCTGGTAGAACACCGCGTTGCGATCGACGTAATCCCACCGCGTGTACACCACGCGGCCGTCGCCGAGGATCGCCGGGTCCCACTCGTTCGTCTCGTGGAACGAGATCGGATGCGGATTGGAGCCGTCCGCCTCGGCCACGGCCAATGCGTACACGTAACACGGCCCCCCGCCGCAACGGTGATACCCGCCGCGCCGCGTCGAACAGAAAAGGAGCTTTCCGCTGGGCAGTTGGATCGGCGAGAAATCGTCGTAAGGGCCGTCGGTCAGTTGCCTCGCGTCGGCGCCGTCGGCGCGCATCGAGTAGAGATGATAGCGACGGTCCATGCATTTCGGGTCGCGCCAGGCGTCCGGGCCGGTGTCGCACGGGCAGAAGCCAAAGTAGATCGTCGCGCCGTCGTGGGACACCTCGGGGCGGAGCACGCTTCCGTTGGGCAACGACCCGCCGAGTTGACGCACCCGCATCGAGCGTCCCGGCTCCTCGAGCACGAACAGCCCGCCGCCCGGCCGGGCCCCGTAGCCGTAGGTTTGCGTCAGTTGGTGGGCCATCGTCGAGGGCACGTGCTTGACGAACAGCAGCGGGCCGACGTCACATTTGGGATTGGACAAGGCAATTCGCCGCCGCAGCCGGTGTACATCGAGCCACAGCGCCTCCCAAACGTCATCGGTTGCCGCCGCGTCGGACTTCAATGCCTCGTGCCTCGCGCGAAGCCCCGCCCAGGCGGTCGCCTCGTCGGCCAAGGGCACGCCGCTTTCGCCGAGATCGGCCAAGAGCCGGTCACCCCGGGCGAGCGTCTTCTCGACGGCCTCGGCGAAGGTGTGCGGCCGGCGCGGCGTCGCGATGCCGTCCTGCATCCGCCAGTCCCACTCGACGAGCGCCTGCTCGATCGCGGGATGAACCGCGGGCGACGAGGCCACGGGCCCTTTCTCCGGATAATCGCGGCGCTGGGGCGCGACGTCCAACGCGATCGGCTTGCCGTCGCGCGTCAGCTTGAGATCTCTCAACCCGAGCGAGACCGGCCCGCGCGGCGACGCAATGTCCAGAACAAGTTCGCCCGGCGGCGCCGCCGGCTTGGAGTCGAACGAAAGCGAAAGCGTCTTCGGCTGGTCGATTTCGGCGGATGTCGTCGCGTCCGAGCCGGCGGACAACGTGACAGTAGCCGGTTCCCCCGCGACGCTCGCGGCGCGAAGCGAGAACTCGGTCTTTCCCTCGCCCGGGGCAATGGGGATGCGAATGGTGACGTGTTGCCCTCGATCGAGCGCGGCCACGGCCCGGTTCGGCGGGTGGCCCATCAGCGCCAACTGCGGAACGTCCTTGTCGGCGTAGAACCAGAAGCCGCTGACGGAGCCGTGCATCGGCGGCAGCGGTTTGCCGTCGAACTGGACCATCGTCGGCGGCGTGGTGGCCTTGGCCGGCTCGGCGGCAAGCGTCCCGGCGCAATACAGAATCGCCACCGCCATGAGGGCAGCCGCCAGGGTGGCACGTCCCTGAGCCTCCGGCGAAGGGCGTGGCTGCCACACCCGACCACGGCACTGCTGGACAAGCCAGCAGTGGCACCCGGCGTGGCTGCCACGCTCCACCACGTCAACGCTGGACAAGCCAGCAGTGGCACCCGGCGAAGGATGTCGGATCATGATCGTGTCTCCCGTCCGTTGCCGCCCACGTATCCCATGGCGATCGAGACTCTGCGTCCCGCCGCCGTGACCGGTTCGACGTAGGCTTCGAGCATCGACTCCAACGTGTGATACAGGGTGAGCGTCGTGATGCCGACCGAGGCGACCACCCTTCCGGTGTAATCGAAAACCGGCGCCGCCAGACAGAGGTTGCCCCGAAGATACTCCTCATTGTCGACTGCGTACCCTTGCCGCGCGACCTGGTCGAGATGGGCACGCAGTTCGGCCGGATCACAAATCGTGTTCTCCGACTTTCGCTCAAAGCCTTCCTTGGCGAGCCGGTCGAACAAGTCCGGCTCGGCGTGGGCCAGCAGCACTTTGCCCGGGCCGGAGCAGTGCATCAACATGCGGCTGCCGGCGCGGGCGACGACCTGGACGTCGCGGCGGCTCTGGCGGAGGATGAGCCCGACGGAGCGGTCCCCGTCGCAGACGGCCAGGTACGTCGTCTCGCCCGTCGCGTTCCAGAGTTCGTCGATCGGCTCTTCCGCGGCGCGGACGACGTCCATCTGTCCGACGGGCTTGCTGAAATAGGACAGCGGCGCCAGGCTGACGCGATAGGCGGGCCCCTCTTCGGCGACGACCCAGCCCTCGTCGCAGAGCGTGCCCAAGAGCCGCAGAACCATGTGTTTGTTCAACTCCAAGTGGCGGCTGATTTCGGCGATGCTCATCGAGCCGGCGCAGTTGCAGAGCAGCTCGAGCAGCCGGATCCCCTTGCGCAACGCCGGGGCGTCGTAGTTCGTCTTCGATTCGGACTGGCAAGTCGTGGATGACATCGTGGCACGTCCAAAAAACACAAGTGTGGTCTCGTTTCCTTAGTCTAACACGGGCCGGCGACGCCGGCGAGCCCCTGCCCGACACGCCGGCGCCCGGCGGCGAATTGCCGGAGCAACAGCAGCACGGCGGCCCCCGCCAACATGGCCGCGACAGCGGGCTCAGACGCGGACACGTTTTCCGCGGGGGGCGCTTCTCGCCAATGAGCGGCCATGATCGCGGCATCGGCGTCGGTGACCATGCCGTCGCGGTTGAAGTCGCCGTCGGCCCAGGTGGCTCCTTCCCGCATCTGCCAGTGACTGCCCAGGATCGAGGCGTCCCGATCGTCGACGTATCCGTCGAAATTGGCGTCGCCGGGCGTCATCATGGCATCGGCGAAGCGACGGCCCAGCAGGATTTGCCCCTGGGTGTTGTAGTGGTGATTGGTCGTGGGCAAGTCGTCGGTCGAGAATGCGGTGACGTTCGACGTGGACGCGGCGACGGCGGCCTCGGCCTGTTGGACGACGTCGTAGTGCGTCCACACCGGATCGGACGCGATCTCGCCGATGACGAAGGGGAGATCCGGCTCGGCCCAGTCGTCGCGCAGCGACTGAATGAAGTCGCGGAGATTCGCCTCGTAGGCCTCGGACTTGCCGAGGTCGAAGGCATCCGATTCGCCCTGCATCCAGGCCATTCCGGCAATCTCGACGTCGTGCTCCGAGGACAACTCGGCAACCGCTTCGTTGACGGCGTCGACCAGCCCCGTGTACAGCGGCCCGGGCGTGTTCGGGTTCCAATCCTCGGCAAGCGTCGTGGCGCCGACGGCGTACTTGATCAGAACGACCGAATGTCCGGACATCGCGTCGGCCATGGCGCGCCCGAAGGTCACTTCGGGGCCGAACTCCGCGGCGCTGGCGGCGCCGATGCCCGGGTGAAGCGTCGACCACGTGCCCCGGTTATAGACGACGACGTCCGCCTGCTCGCCTTGCAGTTCGGCCGGCAACTCGGCGGCATAGGCGTACTGGCCCACCATGTTCGACTGGCCGGCCAACACGAACAGCTTCACCGATTCGTGCTCAATCGGCGGGATCGCCGGAGGCGGGGACGCGAGACTCTCGATCGTCAACTCGTCGATGCACCCGGTCAGAAAAACCGAGGAGCCGCCCCGGGCCCCGAGGTAGAAACGTCGAGGTTGTAATGGGAGGACGCCGTCCAAACGCCGGCAAGCCCCCGGCCCGCGTTGCCGGCGTCGTTGACGTCGGCCACGATGGAACCGGGATTACCGATGAACGTCGGCGAGTGCTCCCAGACGATCGCGCTGGCAGCCGTGTCGATCCTCTGCCACCAACTGACCCGAACGTGCCGGTACGGGCTAAGGTCGAGCGGCGAGGCGGTGCGCATGTGAGCCGTGCCGTCGAAGGCGGCCGCGCCCATTCCCGGGAAACCGGCGCCCGGATCGCTCATCGAAGCCGCGCCGTAGTTCGCCAGCAGATTCCCGTTGCCCGACGAATCGAGCAGAAACTCGTTTTCCGGCGTTTCGGGATCGTCCGGCTCGAAACGCCATTGGGCGATGATGCCGCCTTGGGTCGAGGACACGACCAGTAGCAGCATCGCCACACCGGCGGCGGCAAGCGGCGCTCCGGCAAGCGTTCGTTTCCTGCTCATCGTTCATTCCTCCCACAACGGCTCATTTCGACGAAAGCGCAAGCGGGAACTCGCCGCCGCCGCGCTCGACGGTAAGTTGCAGGCCCGAGGTTTCCGCCTTGCTGTACCGTTCGGGCACGTGCCAGATCACTTGGATTCCCTTTGGGCTCGTGGGGCCCAAGGGACCCAGGCCGAGCGTTTCCCGCTTGATCACCGTGACCCGATGTTTACC
>JAPLNP010000594.1 GCA_026401055.1 Planctomycetia bacterium | reverse complement strand
AACGCCGCAAGGGCAAACGGCCCAACAGCGCCACCATCTACCGCTGGCATCAAAACGGTGTCCGCGGCATCCGTCTCGAAACCATCATGGTGGGCGTGTACCCAGTGACGATGACGGGATGCCCTGGGAAGCGGACGAGGCCCTGGATGTCGGAAAAGTGGATCGGCTCTTGATGCTCTTGCACCAGGAGTATACCCGCGTCGGTTTTCTGCGCGGCAAGGCCGACAAGGCGACGGAATCGCCGTCGCCACCTCCCGCACCGCTGGTCGTCTCTGTGTCGCCCCCGCGCGTGACGGTCGAAGGTATCGTGTACCCAGTGGACGATAGCGCCGCGCAGCTTGTTCAAGCCCTTGTCGAGGCCGGTGACTGGCAGAGCGGTAGCTCCGTCGTCAACCAGCCGAGCCGGGTTGTCGCGGGTATGCCCGCCGAAGTCCGCCGGCTGATCGAAACCGCGCCCGGAAAGGGGATGCGGATCAAGCCCGCCGCCGAGTGATTTAGTAAAATCACTTTGTGTCGTTAGATCAATCATCCGGATTGTGTTTCCATTGTGTGTAGTGACGTTTCGATTCACTCACACGCAAGGGAATACAATGATCGACCTGTCTTCCGAACAGGTGGTGACCCTTTCTAAGGCCCCCAACCACCTGCCCGAACGCCGCAAGGGCAAACGGCCCAACATCGCCACCATCTACCGCTGGCATCAAAACGGTGTCCGCGGCATCCGTCTCGAAACCATCATGGTGGGCGTGTACCCATTGACGATGACGTGATGCCCTGGGAAGCGGACGATGCCCTGGTTGAGGTGAGCGACACGCACACCGAGGCGAAGCTACAACCCGGTGTACCCATTGACGATGACGTGATGCCCTGGGAAGCGGACGATGCCCTGGTTGAGGTGAGCGACACGCACACCGAGGCGAAGCTACAACCCGGTTTCTTGTTTGATGCCCGGCCCGAGTACCGATGAGGCCCCCACCCCCCCACCCACTAGTATTCCGGGTCCTTCCCGGAGGGTCCCTCGGGCAGGGGTAGGCGAATGGCACCCGAGCACAATAACCTTACTTTGTGACGTGACTAACCCAACCGGGGGGTACACGATGAACCAACCCATTTTACCACCTGAGGGGGTCCAGCGGTCGGTTCTACGGGCCGTCCTGGTCCTGGTCGAGCTTGCCGAGCCCGGCCGTGACGCCGACTTTCGACGCCGTGGTGTCCGATACCGGCCCTGCGACTGGCTCGACGACGACTCGCCAGCCGGCCGGCAGCGGGTGTCCCGAGCGGTGGCACAATCGGCCGATGACGGCTCGCTGGTTCGCTACAGCCGTGGCGTGGGGGCCCGGACGACTCACGTGAGGCCGACGGCTTCCCTGTTGGCCATGGCGCTCGATCTGACCGATGGCGAGGTGGACCTGTCAAAGATCCTCGCCAACCTGAGGCGCACGACATGGGGTCCTGAAGTGGTGGCCGAATACGAGGCGACCCGATGACCCCCGACGACCGCCTTGACCGCCTCGTTCAAGTGCTGCGCAGCGGCGCCCGGCTGCCCCGCCACCTGATTGACGAGGTGTTGGCCGGCGCCGGCAAAGACGCCGACTATCTGGTTGATATTCTCCACGTCGGCCCGGGGCAACAGAGCGCACAGCCCGGCGACCCATGCGAGTGCGGCGGCGCCGTGGTCGTTCGGACTTCCCGCCGGGTCGGCGGCTACCAAGTGCAATCACTTCGCTGCGCGCAGTGTGGCCGATTCGCTGGCCGTCGCGTGGTCCAGGGGGCAACGATTCGGCGACGGCGGAAACCTGTTGTAGTTACAACACAAGCGCGGCGGCCGAAGGGTGCGCAGCGGGTAAGATGACCATAAAGGAGGCGCGAGCCCATGAACAAATGCATGAATCGTCAACAGTACGACGACTATCAAGAAGCGAATCTGGCGCCGCTGTTCGCCGATGACGACGGCGTTGTCCGCGATGAGCGCATGGACGAGCTTTTCCGATGCTTGGCGCGGCAGTATCCAAAGACGATAGACGAGGCGATCCGCGAACTGCGATTCCGTGGGTTCTTCGCCACGCCGCGCCGGCTGATGCTCTTCGGCCCCCAGGACCTGCGAACCATCAACGGCGCGGTCGTGTGGTACAAGCAGGACATCGACGAGGCGGCCGAGAATTTCTCGCCGCGTATGCGGTACGACGGAGGGCGCAATGATGGATGACCTCCTGCGGCTGAGCGGCGAAGTCTCGATTCAAGCGGCGGCCGACGGTGCCCCGAGCGCGAGCAAACCGCCAAGAATCAGCATCGTCGGTTACACCGGCGGCGTCGTGAGCATCGGCGGATGGGGGCCGGTCGTGTTCGACTTCCAGGGGCTACAACGCCCGCCGGTCGTTTCGATTCTCGACAATCACGGTAGCGACGACCTCGACAGTATCGTCGGGTCCGGCGTCCCGACCGTCCGGAACAATCGCTTGACGGTCGAGGGCACTCTGCTGCCGGATTCTCCGAAGGCAAAACGCTGATGACCCACAAATTTCAGACCTTTGAGAATGTTTCACTCCTCGCCGGTTAACGTATAACGTGCCAGTGCCTGGCCGCTGGCCCAGGCGAAGCCCCAATAGGGAGCCGGGCCGTCGTGCGCAAACAGCCGCCTGCCCGCGGCCCGCCAGAGCGGCGCGTCCTCGCGAAGCAGGCACAACGTGATTTCCGGGCAGAGGGTGGTCGCCCGCGGGGCCGTGTTGGCCTCGATCAGTCGGATTGCGTCAGCGTGATCCGTTTCACAGCCCCTTCTCGTAAATCCGGTACGTCTTGTATCGCTTGGCGCCGACGGCTTCGACGGTGCGGTTGATGAGGTAGTTGTCCTCGAGCGTCCAGCCCAACTCGGCGCCGGTGTAGCCGATCGTGTTCTTGCCGTAGTCGAGCGTCTTGAGGATCAGCAGTTCGCTGATGCCCCGCCGCCGGTAGTCCTCCAAGAGATCGAGCACGAGCATCCTGGCCGTCTTCACCCGGCGAAGCCGGCGCATCAGCCGCAGCAGTCCGATGGGCAGCCCGAGCGTGGTCAGACGGCCGTTCAACGGCGCGATGGCTTCGTTCACGTCGGGCAGCGTGATCGAGAAGCCGACCGGCTTGTCGCCCACCTCGGCCAGCAGGATCAGTTCGGGAACCGCCAGCCGCGTCATCAGCTTGGCGAAGTAGTGGAACTCGGCGTCCGTCAGCTTGGCGAAGCCCCAGTTCTTCGTCCGCGCGGCGTTGTAGACGTCGAAGCATCGCTGGACGTCGGCGTCGAAGTCGTCCACGCGGAACGAGCGGACCCGGACGCCGCTTCGCCGGGCGATGCGCTCCGCCCGGTCGTGCCATTTCGCGACCATGTCCTTCGGATCGACAAACCACCAGCAATAGAGGTCCTTGGTCTTGGCCAGTCCCCACGACTCCAGCAGCCGGGCGTAGTAGGGCGGGTTGTGATTCATCATCACTCTCGGCGGCGTGTCGAACCCGTCGATCAAGAGGCCCAGCGGATAGTTGGTCGAGTAGTCGATCGGGCCCATGATGGACGTCCGCCCCCGCGCGCGGAGCCAGTCGGCGGCGGCGTCGAGCAAGCCGTGGGTCACGGCTTCCTCGTCGATCGACTCGAACATGCCGAAGCAGCCGACGTTGGTGCCGTGGAGTTCGTTGTAGTTCGGGTCGTCGCTGACCAGGATCCGCCCCACGGCCTTTCTGCCCCGCAACGCCAGGAACGTCGTCGCCTCGCCGTGTTGGTAGAAGGGGTGTTTCTTGGGATTGAGAAACTCCTTGACCTCGAACAGAAGCGGCGGCACCCAGACCGGATCGCCGGCGTTGACCGACCAAGGCATCTTGGCGAACCGGTCGAGATCGCGGCGCGTCGCGACCCGCCGAATCTCCAGCGGCGCGGCAGCGCGGCGCGTGTCGGAGCCACGTCGCGTGACTGGGGGAACGGGCGGTCGGTGCATGGGATGGTCCCCGATGTCCACAAATCCTTGCCCCGCTGATTTCTTCACGGCCGCGTCGTCCGGCGGCTCGTGGGAGCCCGCCGGGGGATCCCAATCGTACATGCGGTAGGTCTTGTCGATCAGCGCGCCGCCTTTTTCGAGGCTGCCGCGGGAGAGCTTGTTCGACTCGAGCACCCAGGAGAACTCCGCCGCCTGGAGTCCCCACTTCCACGCCATCGGCACCAGACTGCTCATGAGCACCAGGCCCACCCCGAGCCGCTGGTACTCCGGAAGGACGTTCGTGCTGATCAGGCGGATCTTCTTGATGTCTTGCTTCCTGCGCAGCAGGCGAAGAAAACCCAATGGAAAAAGCCGCCCGTCAATCTCCCGGATGCGCGGGTTGTAGTCGGGCAGGCCGAACGCGGCGCCGATCATCTTGCCGTCGAGTTCGGCGGCCAGGGCCAGCTCGGGCACGATCAGGTGCCGCAGGTTCGCGGTCATGTGGCGCAACTCGGCGTCCGACATCGGCACGAAGCCCCACGTGTTGACCAGCGACCGGTTGTAGATGTCCAGGAAGGCCATGACGTCCTGCCGGAATCGCGCCCGGTTCAACGTGCGGATCTTCAGCCCCAGGTGCTCGATGATCTGGTCCGAGATCGGGGCCAATCGTTCCCGGATCTTCGGCAGCATGTCGATGTGGCCCCAATAAGAGTAAAGATCCTGCGTCTTGCGGAAACCGTATCCCTCGATGAGCCCGGCGTAGTAGGGCGGGTTGTAGGTCATCATGAATGTCGGCGACAGATCGAACCCCTCGACCAACAACCCGAGCTCGTAGTTCAACGACGGATTGGTCGGCCCGCGAAGACAGAAGATGTCCCGCTCGGCAAACCACCCTCTCGCCGCGTCGAACAGCCCGTTGGCCACCTCCTGATCGTCGACGCACTCGAAGAACCCGAAGAACCCCCGCCGTTCGCCGTACCGCTCGATGTGGCCCCGGTTCAGGATCGCCGCAATCCGCCCGCGGACCCTGCCCGATCGGTAGGCCAGGAACGTCTGGACCGCGTTCCTCTCGTAGAATGGATGGGGGCGGTAACCCACCAGTTCCTTCTGGCTGCCGCGCAACGGGGGGACCCAGTTGGGGTCGTCGCGGTAAAGCGTCCACGGCAGCGCCAAGAAGTCCTTCTTCTCGCGCCGCGACGCAACGGGTATAACGACCAAATCAGACATAGAACCACGCCTGGGGATTGTCCATCTCGCGCAATCCGCGGATTGTAACCTCCCGGCGGGGACGGAGCAAGGCGGGACCGATGACATGAACAACGTGCTGCTCACCGGCGCCAACGGGTTCGTCGGCTCGAATCTGGCCGAGGCACTGGTCGCCCGGGGTGACCGCGTGACTTGCCTGGTCCGAGACGCCGCCCGCGCCGAGCGACTGCAACCGCTGGACGTCGAGGTGGCCCATTGGCGGGGACTCGACGACCTCGACGGCCTCCGCCGCGCCGCGGCCGGCCGCGACGTGGTCTACCACGTGGCCGGAGCGACCAAAGCGGTGGGCCACGCGGCGTTTTTCCGCGTCAACGAGCAGGGTACGCAAAACGTCGCCCGCGCCTGTGCCGAGCAAGCCAATCCACCCGTCCTCGTCTACGTCTCGTCGCTGGCCGCCGCCGGGCCGTCGTCGGCCGATCGCCCCCGGGTCGAGACCGATCCGCCGCGGCCCGTCTCTCACTACGGCCACAGCAAACGGGCGGCGGAACTGGCCCTGCGCCGTCATGCCGATCGCGTGCCGATCACGATTGTCCGACCGCCCATCATCCTGGGCCCGGCCGATCGGGAAGGACTCGCGATGTTCCGGCCGGTCCGCCGATTTCGCGTCCACGTCATGCCCGGCAGCGGCCGACAACGCTACTCGCTGGTACACGTCGGCGACCTGTGCTCGCTGCTCATCCTGGCGGCCGAGCGGGGCCAACGCATAGGGATGGAAGAAACCGACGCGGACGCCCGGGCGAAAGGCTGCTACTTCGCCGCCTGCCGTGAGTATCCCACCTACGCCGAACTCGGCCGGCTGCTCCGCGACGCCGTGGGCCGGCGCGTCGTCCTGACGGTGCCGGTCCCCATGGCCGGCGCGTGGACCGTTGCCGCCGTGGTCGAGACGCTTTCACGAGTCATCCGCCGTCCCTTGTATCTCAATCTCGACAAAGCCCGCGAAATCGCCGCCGGCTCCTGGACTTGTTCCCCCCAAGCTGCCATCGACCAGCTAGGCTTCGCGCCGGACGTTTCCCTCGCCCAGCGCCTTCGCGAGACTGTCGCCTGGTACCGCGAGTCGGGCTGGCTGTAGAATAGGTGGGGAGTTGCCCGTTGTCAGTCGCCCGGCGCCGTATCCGGGCTTGCGGCCTAGTGCTTTGTCACAGCTTAATCTTGGGATGAAGGGCTTGAAATGCTGCGGTAATTGCCGAGTCAATCCGCATCCTCGATCCCAGTTTTTAGGTGTGACAAAGCACTAGTGACGCTATAGGAGGGGCTCTCGTGTGTCATGGACTGGCCTGCGGTTACGAGTGTTGCCTTTCGCTCCGCGAAAGGCCGCCACTTTCGCGGAGCGAAAGGCGACAATGCGACACTTGTTGATCCGCCGATCCTAATCGGATGTTCTATCGACTTGTGGCAGAGTCGTCGATCACCGGCCGGGGGATATCGCCGGGCGCCATGTGCATGCTTGCCCTGAAAATGCGTCGGGGGTAGAATCGGCCCATGATCGGGGGAGGGCGAAGGCGCGTGAGACGATTCGACGTCCAACGCGAGGTTCGCTGGCCGACGTTCCCGTGCTTCCGATGAGGGGCCCCTTCTGTCCCGGTCAACACGGCTGAGGGAATGTCCATGAGGCATGTCCACGACAATCGTGGACACGGCACGCGGCTATATGGCAGGTGAGGGTTATGGCACGTTATCATCTTGACGATCTCGGTTGGCTTCAATTTGAGCAGTTGTGCCAGTCACTGCTCAAGGCGACAGCCGGACTTTCTATCGAGTCTTGGGGAGGTCCTGCGGACCAGGGGCGAGACGCATACTGTCCTATTGCGGTGCAATTGAAGGACGGCACATCCCTCGCAGGACCAATCGTCTTCCAGGCCAAGTTCGTTGCTGGCGCTAATGGCGCGGGGGCTAATGCACGGCCAAGCATCCTCAACGCTGTTGAGCGAGAATGTGGCAAAATCCAGCGGCGTATGGAGTCACACGCCTGGGAGAAGGTGGCAAGCTACGTGCTGGTCACAAATGTCCCCCCTGACAACATCATTGCGGAAGTCGATAGCCGAGCGGCTTGAGGAAACACTCCTCGACTGCAAGTTGCTGCTCTGGGGCAGCGATGATGTCTGCGACATGCTCGATGACTGTCCCCGTATTCGCGTTGCGTTTCCTCAGGTACTCAGTCTTCGTGACCTGGAAGCGATTCTGTCAACCATAGTGAACAAGGTCGTGGTTGAACGGAGCCGTGCCGCAGTTGAAGAGGCCAGGGACATCAGCAGCGTGTTTGTGCCGACCAAAGCCTACTACGGCGCACTTGCGAGTTTGCAGGAGCACCGGTTCGTAGTCTTGACAGGCCCGCCAGAAATGGGAAAGACCGCGATAGCTCGAATCATCGGACTTGCAAAACACACTGAGGGTTGGCAATATGTCGATTGTGGTACTCCCAGCGACTTCTTCTCGTCCCTGGACGAATCCGTTCCCCAAGTATTCATAGCTGATGATGCTTTCGGGACCACGGAGTATCGTCCTGAATTGGCAACTCCGTGGGGCAAAGAACTGCCTCGCATCTTGCGCCGCCTTGGGCCACGCCGGTGGTTCTTGTGGACAACGCGACCCGCGCCACTGCATTTTGCCCTCCACCACTTGAGCCTTTCGGGCCAGGCCGAGAAGTTTCCAATGCCCGGCGCGATCCAGGTTGACGCCTCGGAGTTATCTCCGCTCGAAAAGGCACAAATGCTGTATCGCCACGCGAAGGCGGCCCATCTGGGCGATGACGCAAGAACTCTGATACAACAACATGCAATGCACATAGTATCGCACAAGCACTTTACGCCGGAGAGAGTCCGACGATTCGTCTCCGAGAGACTTGGCGATATGGTAAGCGATGTCAAATCCGGCAAGCCATCCCGCGAGGTCATTGAGGATGCCGTGCGACTGGAAATTGAGGAGCCGACATCGCGTATGCGTCAATCGTTTGAGAATCTTAGCCGCTCATATCAAGACTTCCTTTTGGCTCTACTTGACGTTGATGGCACGCTAATCAGCGAAAGAGTCGCCAGCGAGGCATACTATCGTGTCTCGCTCGATGCTGAATTGCCTCCAGAAAGACTCGCCGCCGATCTCAACGGCCACTTTATTCGCCAGAAAGTCGGTCCACTGAAGCCACCCTGGATCGCCTCGGACGACAGCAACTACTGGGAGTGGATTCATCCAAGTTGGCGAGACATTGCTATTGACTTCCTGGCGACCAACAAGCCGCGCCGCCAGCGGTTTCTCAGCCATTGTGGCATTGCGGGCATCGGTCTTGCTCTCTCGGTGGGCGGTGGTAGCGAGGGAAAGCAAGCATCGCCCTTGCTGTGTGACGAGGGAGACTGGGGTGCTCTCAACGATCGAGCAGTCGAGTTGGCTACGTCAGCGGACGAGATCGTAGGTCGCCGATTGATGGTGGCTCTGCATGGTGCCATCAAGGACGCCGCCGATAAGGCAAGACAAGCTTACGAACCGCTAACTCACATTGGACGCCGGATCTTGGAGGCGCGTCGGTGTGCATGGGATACAGCACAAGCCATACTGATTCCCTGGCACCTGAAGACGTATTACAATCTATCGGTGCTTGTAACACCCTTGCAGCCAAGTCCGATGCTTGATCGTTCGTGGCTGCATTACCTTGGACGTGTCGAAGAGGGCGTCAGAAACGATGATCCAGCAGACATGAAAGATGATTTAGAGGGGTTACTGGAATTCATAGACTTGCTCCAGGCCAACGAGCCACGATTCCTGACACAGCAGGGGTTCCCTTCCCAATTTGAGGAGTTGTTTGCCTCGTGCATCACGGTAGTCGGCAAGTATGACTATGGGAATTCGCAGCCAAGCGACATCGAGGAAATGGATAGAGAAATGGAATATCTCGAGCAGTTGCAGGGAATGTGCCAGAGTATAGCCACCATCTACCCGATGCTTCGAGACGCCGCTACTGACGTCAGTGCAGAGATTGAACAGCAACGAGGCAGAGCATGGGAAAAACGCGATGAGTTGGAAGAAGAACAGAAAGCCGAAGAGCGTGCGCAAGAGCAGTAGAGGATTACCGTTTGTACCGCCACGTCACCGAAGTGGTTAGAACCCAGTCCCAGAACGCCCCGACGATGCCACGACCGTCACGAAGTGACATGCTTGCAGATATGCTTGGCTCAGTTGATCCAATGAAGCACTTGTTCGATGATCTTTGAGCTCGTGCGCAGTGGTGATCCGTACCCGGCTGGGTGGCGGGCCCACGCACACATGGACATGCCACCGAGCCATCAGCACTCTCGAAAGGTGGAATGCGTCATGAGTATGATCAAAGAGTTCAAAGAGTTCGCCATGCGCGGCAACGTGGTCGACATGGCCGTGGGCATCATCATTGGCGGGGCGTTCGGCAAGATCGTCACGTCGCTGGTGAACGATGTCATCATGCCGCCCATCGGCATGATGCTCGGCAGCGTCGATTTCTCGCAGCTCTCGATCACGCTGCGGGCGAAGACCGCCGAGGCGGAAACCGTCGCAATCAAGTACGGCCAGTTCCTCAACACGGTGCTCGATTTCGTCATCGTCGCGGCGTGCATCTTCATGGTCATCAAGGCGATGAACCGCATGACGCGCACGCAGGACGCGCCGAAGGAGCCGACGACGAGGGACTGCCCCAAGTGCTGCACGAGCATTCCGATTCGGGCGACCCGCTGCCCGAATTGCACGTCGGAACTGCCCTCGCGCTAATCCAGATTCGTCCGGGGCGATGATGTCCGCGGGACTTACCCCCGGGGTTTGCCATAGACACGCCGGCCGATCTCCTCGTCCAATTGCTCCCGCTGACGAGGCGTAAGCGTCGCTAGTGCTTTGTCACAGCTTAATTTTGGGATAGACTGACTTGAGTTTACAGCGGGCATCGTTGATTTTCATCTGCCAATCGACGCCACGCTGAGTTTTGTTGACATCGTTTGACCAGGCGCGGATTTGTTCTCGGAGCGA
>JAPLNP010000626.1 GCA_026401055.1 Planctomycetia bacterium | reverse complement strand
ACAGTTCTATCCCGAGCATGACGGTTTCGGTCTGAGCGCCGCCGCCTGTCTGTTGCTCCGCGTTTTGGAGGCCAACTACAGCGGCGGCATGGGCGCGGGGGCGAATCCGTACCAGTATGTCCTCTCCGTACTTGAACAATACGGGCAAGGTAATGACTTCCTGAAAACCCTGGCGCACGACTGGCACACCAAGGCCGATCCACACGGTTAGCTATTGCGGAGCTTGGCGCACGGGGCCAAGGATGGCCCCGTCGCTTTGCCTTTCTCATAACCGGACAACAAGGACAATCACCCACGCAATGACGCCAGCGACAACGAGCAATACTGCCGAGAGGCAACCGGCTCCCTTGCGTTTTGGCGGCTGGGGATCATCGGTGGCGGCAAGGGCCGTCAGCGGGTCCAGTCCAGCGGTGATACCCAGTAGTATTTCTTCTTCGCGCGGGTCCATGACAATCCAATATACCATGAGTGACTGTATCAAAACACAATGCGACAATTCGACGCTTCCGGCTGTTCCGACCGGGGCACCGCGCTGGGTGACGCCAGACCTTTTGGCCGACACCATGCGCGTTTGGGGCCGATACTACGAAGACTTGACTCTTCCCGACGCCCTGGACATAATCGGTAATGTCAGCCGTCTTTACGATGCACTGCGGAGCCGAAGCAATGAAGAAGTATGTTGCGCTTGCGCGTGTTAGTAGCCGCGAGCAACAGCGCGAGGGGTTCAGCCTTGACGTGCAAGAAGATGCCTTGCGCCTCTACGCCGAGCGCCACGGCGGCACCAGACTTTGGTCTTGAGTTCGTTTCCGTGTCGCAACCAACCGAGAATACTCCGGCTGGCAGGATGCAACGTCGGATGCTTGCGAACATGGCAAGTTTCTATACGGAACAGCAATCCCTTGACGTAAAAGAAGGATTGGAGCGCCGGGTCAAGGAAGGTTGGTTCATTGGCCACGCCCCCTATGGATACCGCAACGTGCGCGTTGACGGCCGGGGCATCGTTGAAATTGATCCGGTGAACGCCCCGAAGGTCCGCCGGATATTCGAGCTATTCGCCTACGGCGGTTGCACCCTCGATATGCTGATAGAACGATTGGCGGCAGAGGGCATCATTTACCGCGATTCCGTTCCACGATTCCCGCGTAGCTCCCTCTATGCCATCCTGCATGACCGCGCCTACATTGGGGAAATTGAACACAAGGGACAATGGTATTCGGGCAAGCACAGTCCGCTTGTGGACCGCACAACCTTTGACCGTGTTCAAGCCTTGCTGGGTGGGCAGGTCTACCGATCCCACGAAATGACCTATGCCAGTGACCTGATTACGTGTTCTCATTGCGGGCACCCCGTTACCGGCGAACGGAAGACAAAGAAAACGAAAGACGGCGAACGTGATTACGTGTACTACCGATGCACGCAATACAGCACGAAAGGGCATCCCCGCGTTCGGCTGACCGAAGCAGACCTTGACCAGCAAGTCCTTGCCCTGTTTGCCAAGCTGCGAATCGAGGATGAAGAAGTCCGGGATTGGGTATTGCGCGTCTTGCGGGCGCGGACCCGCGAGGAGCAGGACCACACCCGTGAGCAAGATACAGAGCTACACCGTCAGCTATCCCTTACAAAGGCCCAGCGTGACCGCCTGTTGAATCTCCGACTGTTGGAAGAGATTGAGGCCGGCACGTTCGCGGCGAAGGATACGGAGCTACGCGACCGGCTGGCGCAGATCAAATTGCAGATCGACGCCCTAGACCGCAACCATGACGAAGACGCCGATATAGCCATCAAGGCGTTTGAACTTTCGCAAAGCCTTACAGAGAAATGGCTTACGGCGGATTACGTCGCAAAACGCCGAATCCTCGAAATCATCGGTTTGAACTGGCGGCTTGATGACGTAACTCTTTGCCCTGTAATGAGAAAGCCCTTTGACGTTCTCGCCAAAGGGCTTCTCTCTAACAAAAGTCGGGGCGACAGGATTTGAACCTGCGACCTTCTGACCCCCAGTCAGACGCGCTAGCCAGGCTGCGCCACGCCCCGATGGTACACGGCGTTTCGGACAACCGAGTGTGTCCCACTCGCCTACCCGATCCCCTGGGTACAGTGTTCGAGTATCGCAGATCCGACGCCGTGATGCAATGGCCCCGGAGACCGCGCCCCGCCACATCTGGGGATGGAACAAACATCGGGCGCGTCAGGATACGCCGCCGACTGGCCGTGGACCTGCACGGACTCCTGCACATCGTCTCCTGAACCGGGGGGCCCTCGCATTCTCCGGGGAAAACGATGAGAATGGGGCGGCG
Source organism: Planctomycetia bacterium (assembly GCA_026401055.1). Lineage (GTDB taxonomy): Bacteria > Planctomycetota > Planctomycetia > Pirellulales > Thermoguttaceae > JAPLNP01. The sequence continues at coordinate 2,932 of JAPLNP010000626.1, read as the reverse complement.
AGGGGCGGAAAATCGGAAGTCTCTCCTCTGGACGAACGAGGTGACGGCGTGCTTTGTTTCGCGGATCGACTGGCCGCGGCGGTGCGGCGAAGCGGAAACCCGGTTCTGGTTGGCCTCGACCCGAGGGCTTCGATGTTGCCGGAGGGGCTCCTGCCCGGTGGGGACAACGCCCCACTGACCGAGCAGGCGGAGGCGTTCACGCGGTTCTGCCGGGGGGTGATCGATGTCGTCGCGCCGTTGGTTCCGGCAGTGAAACCGCAAGCCGCTTTCTTCGAGCAGCTTGGGCCCCCGGGCATGGTTGCGCTTGCGGACGTTGTCGGCTATGCCCAAGAAAAGGGGCTTCTGGTGATCTTTGACGGCAAGCGGAACGACATCGGCTCGACCGCCACGGCATACGCCGAGGGGATCCTCGGGCCGGCTGGGCAGAGTCCTTGGGGAGCGGATGCCCTTACAGTCAGCCCCTATCTGGGGGGAGACACCCTGGTGCCGTTTGTCGTCGTGGCCGCTCAACGGGGGGCGGGCGTGTTCGTGCTGGTCAAGACGTCGAATCCGGGCGGGGGGATGTTCCAGGACCTCGTCGCCGAAGGGCTGCCGATTTACGAACACGTCGCCCGATTTGTCGAAAGTCTTGCCGAGAAGGCCGTGGGGACGTCGGGCTACGGGTCGATCGGGGCGGTGGTCGGGGCGACGTATCCGCAGCAGTTGGTCGAGCTACGCGCGATCATGCCGCACGCCTGGCTGCTGGTGCCCGGCTTCGGCAGCCAAGGCGGCACGGCCGGCGACGTTGCCGGGGCGTTCGACGCCGAGGGCACCGGCGCGATCATCAACAATTCGCGTGGGATCATCTTTGCCCACGCGCGCCGCCCTTACGCCGAGCGGTTTGGCGCCCGGCGGTGGCAAGAGGCGGTCGAGGCCGCCACGCGGGACATGATCGAGCAGCTTCGCGCCGAAACGCCCGCCGGCAAGCTCCAGGCCCGGTGAATCTTCGCGGGGGTCTGCCACGCCCTTCGCTGCGCTCAGGGACGTGCCACCCAATGAACGATCAATCTTCGTCGGGCGCCCGGAGCCAGGGTTGGATCGTCGGCCGGTAGGCGTGGATTTCGTCTTCTTGGAAGAAGATCGCCAATTCGCGGGCGGCCGATTCGGGTCCGTCGGAGGCGTGGACGAGGTTCATCTGCTGGCTGGAGCCAAAATCGCCGCGGATGCTGCCCGGCGCGGCGTCGAGGCCGTTGGTGGCGCCGACCATGTCGCGAACGACGCGGACCGCCTGGGGCCCCTCGACGACGGCGGCCACGAGCGGCCCGCCGGTAATGAAGGCCTCGAGGTGCGGGTACCACGCCTTATGGACGTGTTCGGCGTAGTGCCGTTTGGCCAATTCGGGCGTGACTCGCATCAGCTTCATGGCGACGAGGTTGAGGCCCTTGTCTTCGAACCGCGCCAGCACTCGTCCGATGAGGCGTCGCTGGACGCAGTCGGGTTTGAGCAGGACGAGCGTTCGTTCCATTTGGGTAAACTCTCCTGGATGGTGAAAGTCGCGGGATTGTAGCGGATTTGCGTGCAGATCTCAACCGCCGGGACGAACCGGAACACGTTGGCTGCCCGTTGACTTGGTAAGAGAATCGGTCTTCGGGCTGCGGATTGGCAGAACTTTCCAGATTTGCCGATAGTTCGTTCTGAGGTAAGAACCCGCCCGCGCGCTTTCCCCCCTGCCGCGACGCTCACCTTCCGACAGACGCACACCCGGGGAAATGGAAAATGGGATACCTGCGCAACGCTTTCCGCCGCGTGGCCGGCAGGCTGTGCCGAAGGGCGCCGGCGATCGTGCTGGTCCTGGCTGCCTCGGCGGCTCGTGCTCAAGAATGGGCCGAGCGGTTGCCGTCGGCCGCGGAACCGGCGGTATCCGGGGAGCAAGGGGACGTCGATCGAGGGTACGTCGACCAAGGGTACGTCGACCAAGTGCTCGGCGATCGACAGGACCTCGACCGAGGGTACCCCGTGCTGCCCCGCGTCTCCTTCGACCGGACGACTTCGCGAACGTCCCCGGAGACCTGGACCGACCAAGTGCTGCCCGACGGACTTCTCTACAAATCGTACCTGGCCGGGGTCAAGGAGCCGCGGATCGCCAGCCAATGGGTTTACGAGCGGGAACAAGGCTGGATTTGGGACATCGCTCTGGGCGGCCGCGTGGGGATTCTCCGACACGGTACCCAAGGGCCGTTTCATCCGGAGGGTTGGCAACTGGACCTCGAGGGGGCCGGGCTTCCGCGACTCGATTTCGGCGACGACACGGAACTCACCGCGTGCGACTACCGCTTCGGCGTGCCGCTGACCTACGCCCGGGGAAACCACCAGACCAAATTCGGATACTATCACCTCAGTTCGCACCTGGGCGATGAGTACATGCTCCGGCATCACGATTTCGAGCGGATCAACTACAGCCGCGACTCGCTGGTGCTGGGCCACTCGATCTACCTGACCGAAGACGTCCGCGTGTACGGCGAAGTGGCCGCCGCGTTTGCGACCTGTTCCGGGGCGAAGCCGGTCGAGCTGCAGTTCGGCGCCGAATACGCCCCCGGGCTGCCGACCGGCCCGCGGCCCGCGCCGTTCATCGCCGTCAACGGCCACCTCCGCCAAGACGTCGACTTCGGCGGCAACGTGACCGTTCAAAGCGGTTTGGCCTGGCGCGGCGTGACCGGCCACCTGTTCCGCATCGGCATGCACTGCTACGTCGGCATGAGCGACCAGTACGAGTTCTACGACCAGTACGAGAGCAAAGTCGGCCTGGGCGTCTGGTACGACTACTAGACCTTAACCAAGCGAACGGTTCACGTTGATTGCATGAAAAAACTCGAAACCTTCCGCGTTTTCCGGGGTATAAAGGGTATTCGTGGTAACCTTTGACCCGGGCACAAGGAGGATTTCGAGTGAAGGC
>JAPLNP010000442.1 GCA_026401055.1 Planctomycetia bacterium | reverse complement strand
CCCATTTTCGCGGCCTGCACGGCGGCGATGACGCCGCCGGAAGTGCCGCCGTAGACGACGACGTCATGGATCGGCTCCGCCGCGGCGGCCATGGAGGCAAGACCCGCGAGCGTGAAGAGGACAAGCGTGCGTTTCATGGTGCGGCTCCCTTTGACAAGGCGGGGTTCTGGCGGTGCTTCATCCTACTAACCACGGGGGCGTTGTCAAGGTAGTAGACGTTGCCCTTCGGGCTATCGCGGGTTGACACGCTCCGGCGCCGCGGCGAGAATCAGGCTCGCGGTAGGGGGCAACTCCCACAGTCGATCACCAGATAACTCGATCCGGCAACAGGTCGCCTCATCAAGCCGTGCAAATCTCCCCCAGCAACTCTTCCGAAACCGCCGCACACGAAAACGTGCGGCGACTGATCGAGCGCAACCGGCGGGCCTTGCGGGCGGCCGTCGATTCGCTCGGTCCCGAGCGGCCGGCGTCGCTGGGCATCGTTGGCGCCGGGATGATGGGCACGGCGATCGCCGCCGCGGCGATTGGGCATGGGCTGCCCGTCGTCTTGACCGACTGCGATGCCGAAGTGCTGGCCAACGCGCCGTTGGCAGTCGCGGCCGAATTGGGCGACGATGCCGCGAGCCTCGTCGAACGACTCGTTCGCACAACCGCCGACTTGCCCGACGTGGCCTGCTGCGACGTCGTGCTCGAATCGGTCGCCGAAAACGTGCCGGTCAAACAGGCCGTGTACGCCGACGTCGAGCCGCATCTTGGCGAGCGGACGATCCTGGGCACGAACACCTCGACCATCCCCATCGCCCGGTTGGCCGTGGGACTGACGAGCCCGGGGCGTTTCTGCGGCATCCATTTCTTCCATCCCGTGCGCGAGCGGCCGCTGGTGGAGATTGTCCGTGGGCCTGAGACCGACGAGCGGACGCTTGCCGCCGGCATGGCGCTGGCCGACGCGCTGGGGAAGATGGCCGTCGTGGTCGAGGACGGCCCGGGCTTTCTGGTCAACCGGCTGCTGCTGCCCTATCTGAGCGAGGCGATGGAATTGTTGCTCGACGGCGTGCCGATCCAGAGGGTCGAGGCCGTGGCGACGGCGTTCGGCATGGCCAAGGGCCCGCTGCGACTCATGGACGAGATCGGCCTGGACACGGCGTTGGCCGGCGGTCGGGTACTGTGGGAAGCCTTCGGCGATCGCGTGGTCGTCTCGCCACTTGTGATCGCGATGTACAAGGCGAAGCGTTTCGGCTCGAAGGCCGGCGCCGGGTTTTTCAGGTACTCGGGCACGCCCGAGGGCGAGGCCACGTCGGTCGATCCGTTCGCCCTGGAGAAGATTCGCGACTGGGCCCGGCCGGCGAAGACGCTCGGTGACGAGGAGATCCTCGCCCGGCTTCTGCTGCCGATGGTGCTGGAGGCGACGCGGCTGATCGAGGAGGGCAAGGTCGCCGACCCGCGGGACGTGGACCTCGGCGTTTTGTTCGGTTTGGGATTTCCGCCGGCGCGCGGAGGGCTTCTCTATTGGGCGGATACGCTCGGCGCGTCGGAGATTGTCGAGATGCTCCGACCGCTGGAGAGTCTCGGCCCGCGCGCCGAGCCAACGCCGATGTTGCTCGAAATGGCCGCCAGCGGCGCGAAATGGTACGGGTAGTTCCTCGCTCGGTTTGACGCAATGGTGGCACGCCCTGAGGAACGAAGGGCGTGGCTGGGCGATTCACCACGCCCTTCGTCCCTCAGGGCGTGCCACCCGACACCTTGACGCACGCCGCGGAAAGCGGACAATCAACGTTTTCGCGGCAGCAACATCCGTCAGCCCGAGGTTCGCGTGTCATGGCCAAATTTGCCGTCATTCTGCCCGCCGCCGGACGCAGCAGCCGGTTCAAGGACCAGCACTACAAGAAGCCGTTTGCCCCGCTGTCGAATCGGGCGGTGTGGCTGCACTCGGCCGAACGGTTCCTCAATCGCGACGACGTCGTCCAGCTCGTGCTGGCGATCTCGCCCGAGGACCGCGAAGACTTCAACTTCCGGTTTGCCTCGAACGCCATGATCCTGGGCATCGACGTGGTCGAGGGCGGGGCCGAGCGGTCGGATTCGGTCGAGGCGGCGCTGGCCCGGGTGAAGCCGGAAGCCGATTTCGTCTGTGTTCACGACGCCGCGCGGCCCTGCCTGGCCGACGCCTGGATCGACCAGGTGTTTCAAGCCGCCGAACGATTGGACGCGGCGATCCTCGCCGTGCCGGTCGGCGGGACGCTCAAGCGGGTCGGGCCGGGCAACAAGATCGTCGAGACGGTCTCGCGCGAGGGACTCTGGGAAGCGCAGACGCCGCAAGTGTTCCGCCGCCAACTGTTGCTGGACGCCTACGCCCGGCGCGACGGCTTCCAGGCGACCGACGACGCGCAACTGGTCGAGCGGCTGGGCCGGCCGGTGACGGTGGTCCTCGGCTCGGCGGTGAACATCAAGGTCACGACGCGCGAGGACCTTCGCCTGGCCGAGCAGGCGATGAAGGCCCTGCCCAAGCCCAAGTTCCAAGGCCCCGCCCATCCCTTCGCCGACGAAGACATGTGGCGCTAGACGTTGGCCTTGCGGAAGTCGCGCATGAATTCCGCCAGACGCTCGACGCCTTCGACCGGCATGGCGTTGTAGATCGACGCGCGGAAGCCGCCGACGCTGCGGTGGCCCTTGAGCGAGTAAAGGTCGCGCTCGGCCGCCTGGGCGACAAACGCCTTGTCCAAATCGGGGTTGGGCAGCCGGAACGTGACGTTCATCACCGAGCGGCTGGCCGGCTCCGCGTGGCCGTCGTAAAAACCTTCCGACTGGTCGATCACGTCGTAGAGCATTTCGGCCTTCCGCTGGTTCCGCTGGTACATCTTGTCCAGCCCGCCGATCTCGTTCAAGAGCCAATCGGTCACCAGCTTGACCATGTACACGCCCATGCACGGCGGCGTGTTCAGAAGCGACTTGCCCTCGGCCATCACGCGGTAGCTGAGCATCGACGGCAGATCGTCGCCGCCGCGGGCCAAGAGGTCGTTGCGGATAATCACCACGGTAACGCCCGCCGGGCCGGCGTTCTTCTGGGCACAGGCGTAGAGGATGCCGTATTTCTCGACCGGCACCCGGCGGTGGAGGAAGTCGGACGAGGCGTCGCACAGAAGCGGGACGCCGCCCACCTCGGGCTCGGCCTTGAACTGGACGCCCTGGATCGTCTCGTTCGACGTGAAGTGGACGTAAGCGGCGTCGCCTTTCAGGTCCAGCTCGCCGCTCTTGGGCACCCGGGTGAACTTGCCCGCGCTGCCGTCCCACGCCATGCGGACGTTGCCCTGGGTCTTCGCCTCGCTCATGGCCTTCTTCCCCCACGTGCCCGAGACGATGTAGTCGGCCGTCTTGCCGGTCCCGCGGAGGAGGTTCATCGGGGCCATGGCGAACTGCAACAGGGCCCCGCCTTGCAGGAACAGGACGGTGTAGTCGTCGGGGATCGCCAGCAGCGCGCGAAGGTTTGCTTCGGCCCCTTCGATAATCTCGGTAAAGGTGCTCGAACGGTGGCTGATCTCCAGGATCGAGACGCCCGCCCCGGGCAGGGCGAGCAGATCCCGCTGGGCCTGTTCCAACGCGGGCAAAGGCAGCACGGCCGGACCGGGGGAGAAGTCGTAAACGCGTTTTTCCATGGTTTGGGTGTCCTCGGAAAGGAGAGCAGGTGGAGCCAGCGGACGGCCATGTAGCCCGCATCGTAGGGGGTACGATAGTACCCTAAAGACCCAGTGGCGAACATTTGTCTTAGGAAGTCTACCCCAAACCGGACATCTGTCTAGTGTGGCCGGCACGCGTCCAACCGCCCGGCGCGATCGACAAGAACGGAGGAGCCTCGGTCGTGACGGCACCAAACGCGGTTGCGGAACTGGTCGAGAAGTTCGAGGCGCGCCCATCGCAAACGCTCACGCCTTGTACGACACGGCCGCGGAGACGAACATGCCGGGCTCGAAAAGGTGACGGGCTGTCGTGAGTTAGACAAGAGGACTGTACCGACCTGGAAACCGGCGAAACACCCTGGTAGAATGGCCGGCACGCATCCAACCGCCCAGGGCGCCGCGAGGGGGACAGTCCCCTTTTCGCCGCGAAAACGCGCTCTCGGCGGGGCGGGTGACTGCCACGCCGCGAAAACCGGGACAGTCCCCGTTGCGCGATCGACAAGAACGGAGGAGCCTTGGTCGTGACGGCGCCAAGCGTGGTTACGGAACTGGTCGAGAAGTTCGAGGCGCAGAAGGAAGCCTACCGCTCGCCGCAATACAACGAGGCGCAGACGCGGCAGGAGTTCCTGAACCCCCTCTTCGAGGCCCTCGGCTGGGACGTCTACAACCGCCAGGGTCACTCCGAAACCTACAAAGAGGTCATCCACGAGGACGCGATCAAGGTGGGTGGGCGGACCAAGGCGCCCGACTACTGCTTCCGCGTCGGCGGCGGCATTCGCACGTTCTTCGTCGAGGCCAAAAAGCCGGCCCTCGACATCCACGAGGCCGTCGAGCCGGCCTACCAACTCCGCCGCTACGCCTGGTCGGCGAAGCTGCCGCTGGGCATCCTCACCGACTTCGAGGAATTCGCGATCTACGATTGCCGCATCCGCCCGGCCCATACCGACAAGGCGGCGACCGCCCGGGTCAAGTACCTGAAATACACCGAGTACGTCGACCGCTGGGACGAACTATACGATCTGCTTTCGCCGGAGGCGATCCGCCGCGGCGCGATCGAAAAATTCCTCGCGAGCCGGAAGGTCAAGAAGGGCACGGCCGAAGTGGACGTCGCCTTTCTCGAAGAGATCGAGTCGTGGCGGACCGACCTGGCCGGTAACGTCGCCATTCGCAATCCCGGCGTCTCGCAGCGCGATCTCAACTTCGCCGTCCAGCGGACGATCGACCGGATCGTCTTCCTGCGGATCTGCGAGGACCGCGGCGTCGAACCCTACGGCGTGCTCCAGAAGCTGCTCAACGGCTCGGCGGTCTACGCCCGGCTCGGCGAGGTGTTCCAGCGGGCCGACGAGCGTTACAACTCGGGCCTGTTCTACTTCACGCGGGAGCCCGGACGCCTCGATCCGCCGGACGAGATGACCTTGTCGCTGGAGATCGACGACAAGGCCCTGAAGGACATCCTCAAAAACCTCTACTTCCCCGACAGCCCCTACGAGTTCTCCGTCCTCCCGGCCGAGATCCTTGGGCAGATTTACGAGCAATTCCTGGGCAAGGTCATCCGCCTGACCAAGGGCCACCAGGCCCGCGTCGAGGAAAAGCCCGAGGTCCGCAAGGCCGGCGGCGTCTACTACACGCCCTCCTACGTCGTCGACTACATCGTCCGGCAGACCGTGGGCAGGCTCGTCGCGGGAAAGTCGCCGCGCCGGGTCGAGAAGCTTCGGGTGCTGGACCCGGCGTGCGGATCGGGCTCGTTCCTGATCGGCGCGTACCAGTTCCTCTTGGATTGGCACCGCGACTGGTACGAAGCCCACGACCCGGACAAACACGCCCGGGGACGAAGCCCCAAGGTCTATCGCGGCCGTTCGGGCGAGTGGCGACTGACGACGGCCGAGAGGAAGCGGATCCTCGTACACAACATCTTCGGCGTCGACGTCGACTCTCAGGCGGTCGAGGTCACCAAACTCTCGCTGCTGTTGAAGGTCCTCGAGGGCGAGTCGCGCGAGACGCTCGATAGCCAGTTTCGCCTGTTCCACGAGCGGGCGCTGCCGGATCTCGGCGGCAACGTCAAGTGCGGCAACTCGCTTGTCGGGCCCGACTATTACGCGGGCCGCCAGCGGGAGATGTTCGACGAGGAGGAAATGTACCGCGTGAACGCCTTCGACTGGCGGGCGGAGTTCCCCGAGATCCTCAAGGGCCGAAACCCCGGCTTCGACGCCGTGATCGGCAATCCGCCGTACGTGTTGCTCCAGTCACTCGGCTCGCCCGTCATGGAAAGCTACTTGGCGGAGAAGTACGTGTCCGCGGCGTACAAGATAGACACCTACCATTTGTTTTTGGAGCAATCGTGCCTGCTTGCGAGGGACGGGGGCATGATCGGCATGATTACTCCGAACACGTTCTTGCGCAATAAGTATGCGATTGCATTGCGGCGATTCTTGCTGGAGCATACGGAGGTCATGGATCTGCTGTTGTTCGACTTCGGAGTCTTTCCGCGAGTGAGTGTCGACACGGCCATAACCGTTCTGCGCCGCGCAAAAGAACCGGATGACCGTCACAAAGTCGCTCTGCACCGAGCGGCGTCAGTCGACGCCATGAGTCTCGTCGGGACGATGGAACAGCGAAGGTGGAAACTGCGCGCGGACATGAGTTTTGGCTTGCCGCAAGACGGCGGCGTCGTGCGCATTACGAAACGCATGGAAACGTGCTCCGTGCGGCTGGGGGTATTCGCGACGGCGTATTTTGGCATACAGACGCACGGACGCGAGGAATACGTGCGGGGGAAGCCCCGCGGACCGAATTGGAGACCGGCGCTGGACGGAGAGAACATCAACCGATACTCCCTCTCCGCCCCGCGGGAGTATGTGTGCACGAATCCGGAGGCGATCAAGAGCGGTGGAAACCGCGACGTCTACGAGCAAGAGCGTATTGGCGTGCGACAGATCGGCCGTCGCCCCGTCGCCACGCTGCTTCCCGCGGGTTGGTATTCGTTGAATACGATCTACAACGTCATTTTCACGCGAGTCGTCGAGTATCGCCTCCAGTACGTACTTGGCTTAATGTGCTCCAATCTCCTCGGCTTCTACTGGGAGCAACATCATTTCGACCAGAAACGCACCTTCCCAAAGATCAAGAAAGCTCCGCTGCTGTCGATACCTGTCCGCGAGATCGACTTCAACGATCCCGTGGACAAATCCCGTCACGACCGACTGGTCGATCTGGTGGACGCGATGCTGCGGCTTCACGAGAAACTCGCCGCGACGAAGACGGCGCACGCCACGACCGTGATCCAGCGGCAGATCGACGCGACGGACCGGCGGATCGACGCGCTGGTGTACGAACTCTACGGCCTCTCGGACAAGGAAATCGCCCTGGTCGAAGAAGCGACGCCGTGAACGCGGCCGGCCGGCGCGGCCGTTCATGCGACGCCGAGAATCCGGGGACCCGTCGGGGCAAGAACCGCTGGCGGGCGGGGCCCGACCGGGTGCCACGTCCACGCTTGTCGTGGACATGCCGTGGGGGTAGGATGACGCGCCCTACAAACTTAGCCAACAGAAGAGGGCCGTCCACAGGGACGGCCCTTTTCTGTGGTTTCCCGAGTCAGAATCAGTCCCCTTCATCGAATCCCGGATCCAATTGTGAGGGCTTCACATTCATCGCCTTTGCCAGCTTCTCGATTGTCAGATACGTTGGCGCATGTTTGCCGGTCTCAAGTCTGCAAACGTGACTTTGCGGAATCCCCGCCTTCCTCGCAAGCTCCTCCTGGCTCATCTTCAACCGTTGGCGGTGTTTTCTGATTTGTTCGCCAACGTACACGCGATGTCTTCCTAGTGCCTTCCCTCCATCTTTGGATCGCTCGTCGTTGATAGGGGTAGCCACCAAGGATTTTGGGGCTCTGAACAAGATCTCAGCTAACGCCTCGGAGATTTCGAGTGCCTCCAGGTCGTTGCGCGCTTTCTCGTACAGTCTCGATAGAGTAAAGACTCTTCTTCGCTGTGCCGGGCGCAGCCCCAAGATGCGATCCAGCAGCGCCCCTTCTTCTGGGCTCAGATGAGGCTTTGCGGTCTTGTCGGCTACCGCGGCCATATCGTTCCTCCTTTTGTCGTGTCCCGCATTAACCTGAAGCGACGCGTTCAACGCCTTCGCGTCGTTTCTTGGTATGCTGTGGCGGCCTTTCGCAAGCCGCCTTCCTTGTAGGTTTCCAGCCGATCTTCAACCAGCACGACGACGTGCCGCGGCGTCGGTCCGTCGTCCTCCTTCTTGTAGACTTTTGCCACAACCAGTTCGCCCTCTTCCGAGACGACACCAAAATAGACCCGAAGGTTGATTCTTCCGAGAATCCCGCCCTTCTCTCTCAGTTCGTGGAATGATCTGATGGGCTTGATGTCAAGGTCGCCAGTTGCCGCCGGGTTGCCGAAATCCACGAGACGCTTCAGGACGTCTACGATGTGATCGTACTGAAGATCGGTCAGGATCTTGTGGCCCTCTTTCTTTGCGGCCTCCAAAACAACAACCACCCATTTGGATCGGCGCGAGTCTTCCTCGGCAGTCTCACCTGCTCCAGGCTTCTTGTGGGCGGATTTCCGGGAATTCTGCGTCTCAGCCTTCTTCCGTGTCTTTTTCGGCTTCGGCATCGATCATTACCTCCGTTCGGACCGGCTCCCACAATTATACAAAGTTATACAAAGTTGTCAATATGGCCCAAGCAGTTCGATGAACGCAACCGTGCCCCGCCCGGTCGGCGCAATTTCGGCCCCAGATGGACCAAAGCCACCTTTTGCACCCATGGTTTCCTGGCGATACAATGCAACCGTCGCGAGTCGGCTCGCGGCTTCGGATAGCGAGTCTTTTCCCTGTGACAACTGGGTGGAGCGGCGGCGCATCCCCCGACCCGAACCCCCTACTGAGGTGACCCGATGAATCCAGACGGTGATGCTCGGAAGAAGGAAGTCGAGAAACCGTGTTCCTGCGGATGCTCGCACGAGGCCCACGGCGCGGCAGAGCCGTCGTGGCCCTTCTGGCGGCGAGGGTTGCTGCAAGGGGTCAGTTGTGGGGCGGTGGGGGTCGCCCTGGGCGGATTGAGCGCGGCGGCGGCCGCCGCCGAGGACGATCTTGCCCCGCCGGCCGGGGTCCCGCTTCGCGTAAAGCCGATCCTCACCTACGAGATCCAACCACACCAGCCGCACAACAGCTATCGCGGCTACGGCGGCGTCGACACGATGGACAAGGTCAACGAGGAGGTCAAGCGGATAGAGTCGGAGTTGAAACGGCTCGCGGAACAATCGGACTTCGCCGTCGAGTTTCTGCCCGTCGTGGCGGTCGACACCGACGCGAAAGCCCAGGAAGCCGCCGCCACCGACTGCGACGTCCTGCTGGTCTACCCGTCGGGCGGATCGACCCTCTACAAGATCGCCGAGTCGAAAACGCCCGCGGTGCTGTTTATCCGCCACAAGTCCGGGCCGTACTATCTCTGGCACGAGATTGCCCATTGGCGGCTGCTGCGGAACAACGACGATCGCTTCGTGCCGCTGGCGATCACGCTCGACGACATCGTCGTGGACAAGTACGACGAGGTGCAATGGCGTCTGCGCTCGCTCTACGGGCTGAAAAACGCCAAGGGCACGAAGATGCTGGCCATCGGCGAATTGGCGGCCTACTGCAAGCCCGGCCAGGAAACCGGGCCGCCGCACGCCAAGGAAGTCTGGGGCTACCAGTTCGAGATCATCTCGGTCGAGGACTTCACCAAGCGGCTGGCGGACGCCCGGGCGAACGCGAAAGTCGTCGAGGCGGTCCAGCGGCAGACCAAGGACCTCTTGGCGCAGCCGAACGTGACGCTGGAGACCGAGGAGAAGTTCGTTTTCAATTCGTTCATGGCGCTTCGCGTGGCGAAGCAGATCATGAAGGAGGTGGGCGCGACGAATTTCGGGTTCGCCTACTGCATGTCCCGCCGGTTCATCGAAATGCTCGACACGCCGCCTTGCCTCGCGCTGGCGATGGCCAACGACGAGGGCTACACGGCCTATTGCCACACGGACCTGACGCACACCTTGCCCGGCGTGCTCTTGCACTGGATTTCGGGCAAGCCGACGTTCGTGGCCAACTCGCACTACCCGCACGACGGCATGTTCACGATCGCGCACTGCGCGGCGCCGCGGAAGATGAACGGCAAGGACTACGAGCCGACGCGGATCATGACCCATTTCGAGTCCGACTACGGCGCGGCGACGAAGATCGAGTACACCAAGGGCCAGGTCGTCACGGCGATCATCCCCAACCTGCACTGCACGAAATGGCAAGGCTTTCGCGGCAAGATCCTCGGCTCGCCGTCGCACGCCGCCTGCCGTTCGCAGATGGACATCCTCGTGGACGGCGACATCAAGAAAATCCTCGCCGAGCAGCAGGGCTTCCACACCCAAGTCTGCTACGGCGACTACCTCCGCGAAGTCGGCTACGCGCTCGGGAAGCTCAAGAAGATCGAGTGGCAGAACTTCAGCGCGTAGTGGGTCGTCGGTTGTCGGTTGTCGGTTGTCGGTTGGCATTACAGGGTTGACGCGTTCGCCGCACGATGACCCGGGGTAGCCGCTGCGCGGCAACCCCGGGCTGTGATGCGTGGCCCCGTTGGGGCGCGAACACGCCACGATCTCTCTCGGGTCTCCACTCTCTCGCTCTTTCGCGCCTTCGCCCTTTCGCGTTTTCGCGATCCCCTCTGACCGGCGGTCCAGGTTCTCGAATCGGGCCGCGCCGGTTTCTCTTGCGTGACGGAAATACTCTCTCTAACCGTCACGTCTTACCTTAGCGATGTCTTCCGGAACTTCGCGTGGGCCCTGGGGCCGATTTGGCCGATGAGGTGTTATGGACCGCTTGCGCCGGCAGCGGATCGTGCGCGCGTCGAAAGAAGACCGTTTCCTCGGGGTGAAGCATGTCAATATCCCGTCAAACTGCGTGGTTAGGGCTGACTTTAATTTTGGCGTCGAGTCTGCCGGGCGCGACTGCGGTCGAGCCGCCCGCCCGGCTCTCGCCCATTCAGGTCATCGACCTGGGCACCAAGGAGTTGCCGGACAAGGTGCCGGTCATCTCGAACGTCGCCCTGACGCCCGCCGGCACCCGGATGGCCACCTGTGGCGACGACCACCTGGTGCGAATCTGGAACGCCGAGGAGGGACTGGTGCTCCGCCTGCTCGCCGGACACGGCGACTGGGTCCGTGGCGTCGCGTTCAGCCACGACGGTGGGTTGGTGGCCACCGCCGGTGACGATCGCCGGGTGCGGCTGTGGCGCGCCGACGAGGACAAGCCGTTCGCCTCGATCGCGACACTGGGCCAAGTCATCCATACCCTCGCGTTCAGTCCCGACGGTCGGCTGGTGGCCGCCGCCGGGTTCGGAGAGACGATTCATCTGATCGACACCACGTCTGGGCAAGAGCAAGGAGTGCTCGACGCGCCGGGCGCGGACATCTCGGCGATGGCCTTCTCGCCCGATGGATCCCGCCTCGCCGCCGCCGGACGCCAGGGCACCATCCGCGTTTGGACCGTCGCGGACGCCAAGCCGGAGCGAGACCTGACGGGCCATGGCCGGCGCGTTCGGGCGCTGGCCTACTCGCCGGACGGCAAGCGGCTCGCCTCGGGCGGCGACGAGCGGAACGTCCGAATCTGGGACTCCGCCACCGGAAAGCCGCTGGCAACGCTGCCCGAGCGACCGGCCAAGATCCTCGCGCTGGAGTTCTGCTCGGACGGCGAACTGGCCGTCGGCGGAAGCGACAACGTCATCCGCGTGTGGGACCTCGCCTCGGGGCGGGAGCGGTTCGAGCTTCGCGGGCACACCGGCTCGGTGACGTCGTTGGTATGGGAACCGAAGTCGGCCGTCCTGCTCTCCGGCAGCTTCGACACCACGGTGCGGCGGTGGCGGTTGCAGGTCGAGCAAACCGACCGCGTCTCGCAACAGAGCCACGCGAGCGTTCAGGCAAAGTGAGATAAGAAACCGAAGAAGAATCACCTGTGATTTCGTCGTAGGGCGGACTTCAGTCCGCCTGGAAGTGACGAGGCGGACTGAAGTTCGCCCTACAACCGTTGGACAGGGAGGTTGCAGTGGGTCTATTACGAGCATTGCGTCGGCGTGGCCGGAGCCAACAAACCCGGCCGTCTTCCCCTTCCGCGACCACGGCCGGCTCGATGCGGCGGTGTCGCTTCGAGCAGATGGAACCGCGGCAGTTGCTGGCCGCCTCGCCCATCCAGATCGGCGCCGTCTACTTCGAGGACGCCGGCGGCGAGGACGTCGTCGGCGATCGGTTCCAGATCACCTTCAGCGGCGGCGCGCCGGGCACGCAACTGACCCAACTCGTGATCGAGACCGACAAGAACAGCAACGGCACGCTCGACATGGGCGACTGCTTCTTCGACACCGAACCGACCGGCATGGGCGCCTTCGGCTCCGTCGGCTTCGCGGTCGTCGGCCGCGAGGGCATCGACTCGTTCGAGGTCTCGGTCTCCGACGGCGGCGATCGGCTGACGCTGGACTTCGTCGGGTTCGATCCGGGTGAAACGTTCCTCTTCACGATCGACGTGGACGAAATGGGCTTCCTCAGCCCCAACGCGGTCGCCGAAGGCGGCGAGTTCGAGGGCTCGCGGCTGTTGGCCACGTTCGAGGCCGACCATTTCGCCGTCGCCCAGGGCATGGACCTCTTCATCGACGACTACGACGCAAAGCTGACCGCCTCAAAACTGAATCTTCCGCCGGACGATTACTTCGCGCCGCCGGCCCTGCCCGTGCCGATCCAAACCGCCGCCGCCATCTTCCCCGTCCAGCAGGAACCGCTGCCGATCACCATCAGCGGCACCGTGTTCGTGGACGCCGACATGGACAACGTCCGCGATTCCGGCGAGTCGCCGATCGCCGGCGTCGAGGTGACGCTGCTCGAGTTGGTCGAGGGGGACTACGTTTCGACGGGCAAGACAACGCTGACCGGCAGCAACGGCGGCTACCAGTTTGACGGCGTCCTGCCGGGCACGTATCGCGTTGTCGAAACGCAGCCGGCCGGCTACCTCAGCGTCGGCGCCCAGGCCGGCACGGTCGACGGCGTTACCCGCGGCGAGGTGTTCAGCCTCGACGTGATCACCGACGTCGAGTTGCTCGGGGGCGACGACAGCATCCACAACGATTTCGGCGAAGTCCGCCCGGCGAGCCTCGGCGGCCACGTCTACCACGACGCCGACGACGACGGCATCTTCGACACCAGCGAAACCGGGATCGGCGGCGTGTTGGTTCGGATCGAGCGCGTCGACGACATCATCATCGACCCCGGCGATGACTTCCCCGACGACCCGCTGGTTCCGTGGGAAATCGCGGTCCAGCCGACGGTCGAGGTGTTCACCAACGCGGACGGTTCCTGGTCGGTCGGCAACCTGCTCCCCGGCGAATACCTGGTGACCGAGGTGACCCCGGACGGCTATTTCGACGGCAAGGACGCCGCCGGAACCGCCGGCGGCGCGGCCCACAACCCGGGCGACCTTATCGACGGGATCGTGCTGGCGGGCGGTCAAGCGGGCGAAAACTACAATTTTGGCGAACTGCTGCCCGGCGGTCTGTGCGGCTACGTCTACGTCGACGTGAACAACAACGGTCTGCGCGAGACGGGCGAAGAGGGCATCCCGGGCGTCGAATTGATCCTGCTGGACGCCGACGGCAATCCGACCGGCGATACGGCATGGACCGACGCCGAGGGGCACTATTGCTTCCCCGGACTGCACCCCGGCGTCTACGGCATCACCGAGGTCCAGCCTGACGGCTACCAGGACGGCCTCGACACGCCAGGCATCCTCGGCGGCGTCGCCCATAATCCCGGCGACCGGATCGACCTGATTCCGCTGGGTAGCGGCCAGGCGGGCAAGGAGTACAACTTCGGCGAGCGGCTGCTGGTGGGCATCAGCGGCTACGTCTATGCCGACAACGACAACGACGGCGTGAAGGACTCGGGCGAGGCGGGAATCGCCGGCGTCACGCTCACGCTGCTGGACGCCGGGGGCAACGCAACCGGCACGACCACCGTGACCTACGCCGACGGCTTCTACCGGTTCGAGAACCTGCCGCCTGGCACCTACGGCGTGGCCGAAGCGCAGCCCAGCGGGTATTACGACGGGCTCGACGCGCCGGGCAACGCGGGCGGGGTCGCCCATAACCCCGGCGATTCGATCACCGGCGCCGTCCTCGACGGCGGCATCGTCGCCGTGCACTACGACTTCGGCGAACTGCGGCCCGCGAACCTTCGCGGCAACGTCTTCGTCGACCTCGACGGCGACCTGACTACCGACGCGGGCGAAAAGCGCATCGGCGGCGTGACCCTCTATCTGCTCGACGCCTCCGGCAAGCGGATCGCTTCGACCCAGACCAACGCCAACGGCGAATACCAGTTCACCAACCTCGCGCCGGGCACTTACGGCGTGGAGGAGATCCAGCCGGTCGAGTATCTCGACGGCAACGAGCGGTTGGGCTCGGCCGGCGGCGTCCTGGCGGCGAACGATCTGATGACGACGATCGTCCTCGCGCCCGGCGCCAAGGGCGTCGACTACAACTTCTGCGAGATCGTGCCGGCGACCATCTCCGGCTACGTCTTCCAGGACGGCCCGACCGTTCGATTGCTGTACAACCAGCCGGCGCCCGACCCGGCCACGATTCGCGACGGAAAATTCACCGCGGACGATACGCCGATTGCCGGCGTCATGCTCGCTCTGGGCGACGGCTCTGGGGCGCCGATACTGGACGCCGGCGGCCGGCCGATCACCACCGTGACCGACGCCCGGGGGTATTACGAGTTCACCGGCTTGGCGCCCGACGTCTACACGATCCTGGAGACGCAACCGACCGAGTACGTCGACAGCATCGACACGGCGGGTTCGGTGGGCGGCATCGCCGTCAACCCGAGCGAC